>NZ_CP011270.1:7761663-8102218 GCF_001610835.1 Planctomyces sp. SH-PL14
CGCGCTCAGGGGGCGCAGTGGCTGTGCGAGGCTCTGCGGGAGGCGAAGGTCGACAGCCTCGTCCCGTGGGTGACGGCGTTCGAGGGGCGGGCCTTCTATAAGCTCGGGTTCTGGTACGACGCGTCGCGGGCCGGGGGGCTCTCCCGGGATGCCTTCGCCGCCGCGGTGCGGGCCGAGGGGGTTCCGCTCGATCCGGGATTCCGGGCCCTCCACCTCTCGCACGCCCGCCGCCGGTACCGGGCGGTCGGACCGCTCCCGCACGCCACGGCCGCCGACGCGTCGGTCCTGACGCTGCATCATTCACTTCTCCTGGCGGATCGTCCCGCGATCCTCGGGGCCGCGGCGGCCATTGCCCGCGTGGCGGCCCACGGGGAGGAGATCCGCCGCCGCGGCCTTGCGGAGCCGGTCCGGCCGGCCGGCGCTCTCGAGAGCGAATGAGATCGGGCCGCCCGGACCGCGCGTTCCCGGTTCGCGCAAGTCGTTGGGCGGTCTGGACAAACTGACAGGGGTGACTAACATGCCCGCTTCGCTGCGGCTCGGCGGGAGAATTCCGCTCCTGTCTGATCCGGGGCAACGTATTGTCGCGTAATCGGTTATGGAAGATTCACTGGTCACGCTCGCCCAGGCGCAGGCTCCCGGTTCGGGAGGCGGCCTTTCGAGTTCCGGGCTGATGCTCGGAATGATCGGGGCGATCGTGGTCATGCTGTTCATGCAGTTCCGCTCCCAGCGGCGCGAGCACGGCGAACGGATCTCCATGCTGAAGGCACTGAAGAAGGGGGACCCGATCCTGACGACGTCAGGCATTCTCGGGACCGTCGTCTCGGTGGCGGAGGACTTCTCTGAGATCGTGGTCAAGGTGGATGACAACTGCCGACTGCGAATGAAGCCGGAAGCGATTCGTGACGTGATCCGAAAAGTCGAGTCAAAGTCATAGGCCGAAGACGCAGTCGTTTCGGACGGTCTTCTGCTCCCGGCGAGTCGGCGGGATGTCGGCAGGGAATGCGCGCGGGGGCGGAGGGGGCCGTTCGGGACCGGAATTTCCCTCGGATTGAGGGTGGAGACACGGATCGATGAACTCCCTGGGTAACCTGGTTCTTCTCGCTCAAGATCAGGCCATGACGGCCGGCGCCGCCGCGAACGAGGCCGCTCCTGCGGCGGGCGGATACGACTGGAAACTGATCGCCCTCCTGGTCGGCACGTTCGTCCTGCCGGTCATCCTCGCGCAGCTCATCGCTCGGGGCCTCCGCCTCAAGGAGTATGCCGGGCGGATCGGCGTGGTCCTGTTCGTCCTGTTCCTCTCGCTGGTGCCGTTCCTCTCCCAGATCGCCAACGGCCAGTCGGTCTACGACGCCGTGACGTGGGGGATCGACCTCGCCGGCGGAACGAACATGGTGTTCGAAGTCGACGAGGCCGCGGCCCGGGCGACCGGCAAGCCGGTGACGGCCGAGGTCATGACCCAGATGGAAGGGGCGGTCAAGACCCGCATCAACCCGTCCGGGGTCGAGGAAGTGACGGTCCGCAAGGTGGGCCAGAACCGGATCGAGATCATCGTTCCGGGGGCCGACACCGAGAAGGCTCAGCAGATCAAGGAGCGGATCGTCAACCTCGGGGAGCTCGAGTTCGATCTCGTCGCCAACAACCTCGAGTTCGACTCGATCATCAAACTCGCTCAGGAAGAAGCCAACAAGGACAAGAGCGAGCTCTACGAAAACGGGAAGCTCGTTGCCAAGTGGCGTCGGTCGGCCAAGTCCAAGAAGACCGGCGAGTGGATGGTCGACGCCGGGGGCGGCGCCTACGAAAACGGCGTCGTGCGGGAGCGGGACGTCAACGGCCAGAAGGTCCGTGAAATCCTCGTGATCAACGAGCCGGACCCCCGGCGGCGGATCACCGGCGAACTCCTGTCGCAGGCCTCCGGAGGGATCGGCGAGACGGGACCGAACGTGCACTTCCGCTTCAATTCGCGGGGCGGGACCCTGTTCAGCCAGCTCACCTCGTCCCACCTTCCGCGGGAAGGGACGAACTTCCGGACGCGCCTGGCGATCCTGCTGAACGACGAACTCTATTCGGCCCCGACGATCAACTCGGTCATTTCGGACTCGGGGGAGATCACCGGGAGCTTCACTCAGGAAGAAGTCGACGAGCTCGTCTCGGTCCTGAATGCCGGGGCCCTGCAGGTTCCGCTCAAGAAGCAGCCGGTCAACGAATACACGGTCAGCCCGCTCCTGGGGGTCGACATCCAGCAGAAGGGGCTCCGCGCGATCGGGCTGTCGGTCATCGGGGTCATCCTCGTCACCGCCGGCTACTACCTCTGGCCGGGGGTGATCGCCGACATCTCGCTGATCCTGAACCTCATCATCCTCCTGGGGGCGATGGCGGTCATCGACGCCACCTTCACCCTCCCGGGCCTCGCGGGGATCGCCCTGACCCTGGGGATGGCGATCGACGCCAACGTGCTGATTTACGAGCGTATGCGTGAAGAGCAGGCCAAGGGGGCCAGCTTCCGCATGAGCATCAAGAACGGCTTCGACAAGGCCCTGCCGACGATTCTCGACTCGAACCTGACCACGATGATCACGGCAGTCGTGCTGTACTACATCGGAACGGACCAGGTGAAAGGCTTCGCGGTCACGCTGTTCGTCGGTCTGGCGATCAGCATGTTCTGCGCGGTCTACGTCGGCCGGCTGATCTTCGACATCGCCGAGAAGAAGAAGTGGCTCACCGAGCTCAAGATGATGAACCTTGTCCCGTCGAAGAACTTCGACTTCGTGGGCAAGCGGTTCTTCTTCATCGGTCTCTCCGTCACGGTCATGATCCTGGGGCTCCTGGTGATCGCGTACCGCGGCCGGGACAACATGGACATCGACTTCCGCGGCGGATCGATGGTGACGTTCCAGTTCGCCGGGGACACGCAGCCGACGGTGGACGCCGTGCTGGACACCGTGCAGCCCAAGTTTGAAGACCCGGTCTCGCTGGAGAAGCTGACGATTCCCGCCAAGGGGACCCAGAAGGCACGGGAGCTGTTCCGTCTGCGGACGCTGGTGGACAATCCGATCAAGACCCGCGACGCGCTGCGGGACGCTTTCGCCACCGGCGACAACAAGCTGATTCTCCAGAGCTTCAGCGCCGGCGAGATCAAGCCGATCGCGCCGCTCAAGGAAGGCGAGACTCCGACCGAGGCGAACCGGTACGCCGGCGGCCGCGAAGTCGAGTTCACGGTGTCGCAGCCCCTCTCGGCCTCGACGCTCAACGGCGAGGCGGACGCCGTGTTCGACGGCATCAGCGCGGAGCGTTACGGCAAGGCGGACACGTTCGTCGTCGTGAATCCGGTGGGGAGCGACACCGAGCCGGTCAAGAAGCTCGTCCTCCGCGCCACTCCGGACGTCCCCGAAGCCGATTTCAAGGCCGCCTCGGAGGCGCTGGTCCAGCGTCTCGACAAGCAGCCGGTCTTCGAGGAACTCAACACCTTTGCGGCTCAGGTGGCGACCGACACGCAGGTCTCGGCCCTGCTGGCGATCTTCTTCAGCCTCCTGGCGACGACGATCTACCTGTGGATCCGGTTCAACGGCGTGACGTTCGGGCTGGCGGCCTCGATCGCCTGTTTCCACGACGTCCTGATTACGCTGGGGATCATGGCGGCGGTCTCGTACCTCGGCCTGACCTCGTTCGGCCAGTCGATCGGTCTCCTGGACTTCAAGGTCAACCTGACGATCGTCGCCGCCGTGCTGACGGTCATCGGTTACTCGCTGAACGACACGATCGTCGTGTTCGACCGGATCCGCGAGGTCCGGGGCAAGAGCCCGACGGTGACCTACGAGATGGTCAACCGCAGCCTGAACGAAACGCTCCCCCGGACGTTGCTGACGTCGTCGACGACGCTGCTCGTGCTCGTGGTGCTGTACCTGATCGGCGGCGAAAGCGTCCGCGGGTTCTCGCTCTGCCTGATCCTGGGGATCGTGATCGGAACGTACAGCTCGATCTACGTCGCCAGCCCCGTGCTGGTGTGGATCATGAGCCGCAATTCGGGCAAGAAGCCGCTGATGTCGTAGAAGTTGTCAGTCGTCAGTTTTCAGTTTCCGACCAGTTTGAGTTGAGCGTCGTCCTTCGGCGCTCAACTCTTTGCGTTTGAGGCGCATGCACGCGTTCTACGGATTGGATGAAGCGGGTTTCGGTCCGAACCTCGGCCCGCTCGTGGTCTCGGTGACGCGGTGGCGGGTCCCGCGGGCGGCCAGCGGGATCGATCTGTATGAGGAGCTGGCGGAAGTCGTCAGCATCGAGGCGGACGCGTCCGGAACCCGGCTGCATCTGGCGGACTCGAAGGTGGTCTACAGTCCCTCGCGGGGGTTGGCCGCGCTTGAGCTGTCCGCCCAGTGTCTTCTGCGGCTGGCGGGAATTGATGCCGCCACGTTCCATTCGGTCTGGATCGGCCTTGTCGGGGCGCTGCCGTCCGACCTGGAGCCCTGGTTTCTGACGGACTTCGCGGTCCCGCTGGCGGCCAAGCCCGGCGAGATCGAGCGCTTTGTCTCGGGATGCCGGACGGCTTTCGATCGGCAGGGGATCGTCCTGTCGGCGATTGCCAGCGATATCGTCCAGACGCGGCGGTTCAACGAGCTGACGACGTTCCATGACAGCAAGGGGGCCGCGCTGTCGCGGATTACGCTGGGGCTCTTGGGGCGGAACTGGACGCATCAGCAGGTCGATAAGGCGCTCGTGATCCTGGACAAGCACGGCGGCCGGAACCGGTACGACAACCTGTTGATGTCTGAGTTCCCGGATATCCTGCCGCAGTGCCTGTGCGAAGGGCGGGAGTGCAGCCGGTATCGATTGGGCCCGCATGAGTTCCGCTTTCAGATGAAGGCCGAGGCCCATCTTCCGGTGGCGGCGGCGTCGATCATTTCGAAGTATGTCCGGGAGCTGGCGATGGAGGCGTTCAACCGCTTCTGGCTGGCGCATGATCCGGGGCTGCGGCCGACGAAGGGGTATCCCGGGGACGCGAGCCGGTTCCGGGCCGATGTGCAGGTGTTGAAGGCGCGGCTGGAGATTCCGGACGAAGTTTTCTGGCGCATGCGCTGACCAGGGACTCGCCAAAAACCGGGGTCCAGGGGTCCCCCCTGGTGGGGTGTGCAGAGGGGCAACGCCCCTTTGCCCGCCGGAGGCCGTCTCGCCGGACAATGTCTGAAGGAGCACGTGTCCAAGCGCGGACACCGTGCCGTATGCCCCCTCACCAACCCGTGGGGATTGCAAAGCGAGCGTTGAGTCCGCACCGCCGGTACCACAAAGGGGACGTCCGTTGTGTACCACGGTTCCTCACAGGAAGTGCCTCCGGCGGCAAGGGGGCGTGGCCCCCTTGACCCCTGGCTGCCGTGGCACATTGGGTTTGAGCTAACGAGTCGTGCCGGCAAGGACGCGGTTTGCATAGCCCCCTTTCTCCCCTCCAAAGGCCCAATCCGGGTATTCCTGATCCGCCGGATCCCGAATAATTCCAGCACGCTGGCAACACCCCCGCCCTATCGCGTTCCCATCTGGACAGGCGTGATCGCCTTGACACAATAATGGGCGCTGATATGTTCGGTGGATTGGCCGGGAGCCTGCACTCGCCCCGGGCGATTCCTCCCTGTTTGCCCGCGCTCGTCCCACCTGCAATTCGTTCCTCCCCGATCCATCCCCGGAGGCTCCAACATGAAGTGCCGCGCCCCGTCCCTTGTCAGCTCGCTCCTGACCGTCTGGGGAATTCTCCTCGGCGCCGCCGGAGTCGCTCTCGCCGCCGATGGGGCGCCCGCCGCGATTCCCGCACCGGAATCGCTCCTGTTTGAGACGGTCCCCGGCGGACGGTTCCTGCTTCGCGGCCCCGATGCCCGCCTCCAGCTCCTCGTGAGCGGGAAGGCCGGGAGCCGGCAGTTCGACCAGACGCGGCTCGTCACCTACACCGTGGAACCCCAGGGGATCGTCACCGTCGACGCGACCGGGATGACCCGGCCGGTGGCCGATGGCCAGGCGACCGTGAAGGCCCGCTCCGCCAACGGACAGGAAACGTCCGTTGCCGTCGCGGTCGAGCATTTCGAAAATCCCCCGCCGATCAACTTCGGCAACCAGATCGTCCCGATCTTCACCAAGCTCGGTTGCAACGGCGGCGGCTGTCACGGCAAGCAGGGGGGCCAGAACGGCTTCAAGCTTTCGCTCCTCGGCTTCTTCCCGGAAGACGACTATGAGTTCCTCGTCAACGAGAGCCGCGGCCGGCGGCTGAACGTCCCTGCCCCGTCGAAGAGCCTGCTCCTCACGAAGCCGGTTGGCCAGTCCCCTCACGGCGGCGGCAAGCGGATGGACGTCGACAGCGACGAGTACCGCCTCCTCTACCGCTGGATCGAACAGGGGATGCCAGCCGGAGCGAAGGACGCTCCGACCGTCGCCTCGATCAAGTGTCTTCCGGAAGGCCGGGTCATGGACCGGGCCGGCGAGCAGCAGATCGCCTGCTACGCGACCTATACGGACGGGACGGTGGAAGACGTCACCCGCATGACCCTCTACGAGCCGAACGACACGCAGCTCGCCGAGAGCGGCAAGACCGGCCTCGTCCGGACGCTCGATCTCGCGGGCGAAGTGGCGATCATGGCCCGCTACCAGGGGCAGGTCTCGACCTACCGGGCGACGATTCCGCTGGGGGCTCCGATCGCCGGGATGCCGCCGGTCCGGAACTTCATCGACGAGGCGGTCTTCGGAAAGCTCCAGCTGCTGGGAATTCCCGCGTCGCCGATCGCCGATGACACGACGTTTCTGCGGCGGGTCTACATCGACATCACCGGGACGATCCCGACCGAGGCGGAAGTCCGCGCGTTCCAGGCCGATTCCGATCCGGCCAAGCGGGACCGCGTCATCGACCGGCTGCTCGACAGCCCGGCTTACGCCGACTACTTCGCGAACAAGTGGAACATGGTTCTCCGCAACAAGCGGAAGCAGCCGGACGATCAGGCGGGGACGTACGGCTTCCGCCAGTGGATCTGGGACAGCCTGTACGAGAACAAGCCGTACGACCAGTTCGTGGGCGAGATCCTGACCGCCTCGGGGGACTCGCAGGTCAATCCGCCGGTCGTCTGGTACCGGGAAGTGACGCAGAGCAACGAGCAGGTCGAGGACGTGGCGCAGCTCTTCCTCGGCGTGAGGATCCAGTGCGCCCGCTGCCACCATCATCCGTTCGAGAAGTGGAGCCAGAACGACTACTACCATCTCGCCGCGTTCTTCAGCCGGATCGGTCGCAAGGAGCCGGCCGACCCGACGATGAAGCAGGCGCGGGAAAAGCGGATCTTCCATAACGAAGGTCAGCCGACGGCCCAGAACCCGCGGACGGGACAGAACCTGGCTCCGGCCGGTCTGGCCGCGACCGCCCTCGAGGTGCCGGCGGACCAGGATCCGCGGGTCAAGCTGGTGGAGTGGATGACGGCCAAGGACAACGCCTTCTTTGCCCGTTCGCTGGCGAACCGCTACTGGAAGCACTTCTTTGACCGGGGGATTGTCGAGCCGGAGGACGACATGCGGGAGACGAACCCGCCGACGAATCCGCAGCTCCTCGATCAGCTGGCGAAGCACTTTGTTGAGTCGGGGTTCGATCTCAAGAGTCTCGTCCGGACGATCTGCCAGTCGTCGACCTATCAGTTGAGTGCCCTGCCGAACGAGTACAACCAGAAGGACAAGCAGAACTTCTCGCGGTACTACCCGAAGCGGTTGTCCGCGGAGGTCCTGTACGACGCCTTCCATCAGGTGACGGCGACGTCGGAGCGGTTCAACGGGCTGCCTGAGGGGACCCGGGCGACGCAGCTGCCGGATGCTTCGATTGCTCCATACTTCCTGAAGGTGTTTGGTCAGCCGCAGGGGGACACGGCGTGTGAATGCGAGCGGTCGCAGGAGGCGAACCTGGCTCAGAGCCTGCATCTGCTGAACAGTGCGGAGGTGCAGAACAAGGTTTCGGCGGGGAATGGCCGGGCGGCAACGCTGGCTGCGGACAAGAACCGGACGGATGACGAGAAGCTTCGTGAGCTGTACCGGTGGGTTTATTCGCGCGAGCCGGATTCGGACGAGCTGCAGATTGCCCAGGCGCATATTGCCAAGCATAAGGACAATCCGAAGGTGGCTTACGAGGACATCGTGTGGGCGTTGATCAACACGAAGGAATTCCTCTTCAACCACTGATGTGCACCGCGTCCTTGCCGGTGCGGCTTTGCTCGCTCAAACCCAACGTGCCCGGCCACTGGGGTCAAGGGGGTCTCACCCCCTTGCCGCCGGAGGCGCTTCCATGAGGAACCGTGGTAAGGAACGGACGTCCGTTTTGTGGAACCGGCGTCGAGGACTTACCACTTGCTTTGAAATCCCCGCGGGTTGGTAAGGGGGCATGCCGCACGGTGTCCGCGCTTGGACACCCGCTCCTTCAGTAAGGTCGAGACGAGACGGCCTCCGGCGGGCAAAGGGCCGAAAAAACAACACAGGCCCCTCTGCACTCCCCACCAGGGTGCCCCTGGACCCGGTGATGGGCGTGATGTCGAGGTGGGCTGCTATCGGTAGACGCTGTCGACCGGCGACAGAATCCAGTTCATGAGCTCCCGCGCCGCCGTCTGCCGGGTCGCACACGAGACCGACTCCACCACCAGCCCCGCCTGCCGCTGCACCACTCGTTCGCCCGGTTCGCCCGCCGCCATCTCCACCACCAGCAACCGCCGCTCCATCTCCCGCTCATCCTCACACACCGGCAAATCCATCTCCGGCAGCGGATCAATCGCCACCGCTCCACAGAACCGCTCGGCATCGAGACACGCCAGCGAAACCGCAACCTGAGCCGCCATCCCGCGACCCGCCAGAACAACCCGATCCGGATGAATGCTCAGCTCCGCACTCAACTCCGCAATCGCCGTCCCCACATCGTCGAGCGTTGACCACAGCGCGAGCTCATCGGTCCGCCACGCCGCATTCCCCTCCCCGCCCCGGCCCGACGGAGCCCTGAGAGCCAGAACGATGCAATTCCGCGATGAGGCCGCCGGGAACCACTGCCCTGCCTCAGGACGCTCCGCCGCAGGATCTTCCAGCCAGCAGACGAGCGGATACCGGTAGCGGGGCTCATAGCCCTCCGGGACAAAAACCGCCGTCCCCTCCCCGTGAATCCACGCGGCGGGAGATGTAGTCCGGACCTGCGGCTGCGGAAGCGAACGAGGCATAGCGGTATCCTCCCTGAGTGGTTCGAACCGGGAGGCGAGCGAACGCACTCCCTCGTTTCGAACGGACCATTCCCTTGGACTTCGTTACCGGCTCACCCGGACCGTCGGTGCGGCCGAGACTGCCGGGACCCGCGCCAGTTCCTGGGCGGGAAAATGCTTTCCGGGACAGGCGGTCGCTTTCACGTCGCCATGCTTCAGGACACGGTCAGTGGGGATCCGGAACTCCCCCTTCAGGTAACCGACCAGCCGCCTCGCGGCAGCCAACTGCTTCTCGGTGGGCGGGGCCTGCTCGAAATTCCCGATCAGGCAGATCCCGATTCCCTGCTCGTTGAATGTCGCCTCTCCCGCGTGGGCTCCGGCGGACTGGTCTTTCCAGCGGAAGGTCGGCTCGATCTGGCCGTCCGCCATTCCGTGGCCGTTGCCGATCACGAAGTGATAACCGATCCCCCTCCACGGGTTTCCGCTGGCGTCCCGCCGGGCCCGGTGCTCCGCGTCGATCGATGCGACCGAACCGGACTCCGTGGCCGAGTGGTGGAGCAGCACGTACTTCCAGGGGCCGGCCGCCGTTTCCGGCTGCCATTGCTGGGGAGCCGCCGCGGGGACCGAAATGGTTCGCGAGACCGGCGCGGCGGGAGGCTGGGCCTGTGTGCCGCAACCAACGATCAGGACGAACAGTCCCAGGGCCAGCCGGACTCGCAACTGATAGTGTGCCATGGACCGATTCCAAGGCCGCGGGAGCATGCGGCTCAACCGGAATCTAAGTCCCCCGGCGCAGGGGGTCAATTTCCGTTCGACTTTTCTGAAGAGGTCGCGGGCTCCGGCGGAAAGACCGGTAGCGATTAGTCCGGTCGCAGCGGTCAGGGAATCTGGGCAAGCATCAGGGTGTCGCTGGACCCGGTTTTGGCGTGTCGGCCGCGGCCGATTTCGCGGGGAGCCGCTTGCCAACCCCCTTCAGACTCCATCGTTCACGGGCCACGGGGACCGTGGAGCCGAACTCCGCGATGCGGGCGTCCGTCTGCACGATGCCGAATGGCAACGTTTCGTTCGTCCAGACGTCGCGGATGTACGAGCGGGATCCCCCCGGCGCCGCGGCGTCCGGGACGGCGCAGCTCGAGTAGATCAGGAGCGTCGGGAGGGCATCCTGTTCCAGGGGCGTCTTGACGTACCGGACCGAGGAGACGGCGTAGCTCTTCCCCTGCGGAAGTCCCTGGAAGAAGACTCGGTCTTCTTCGGTCACGTCCCCCGCCAGGACGCTCTCCGCCGCGAGCCCGGACATCAGGGCCTTCGGGTCGACGTACAGAATCTGCGAGACCGGCTCGTCCGCTCCCCGGGCGCGGATCACCTTGATCCCCCGCAGACGGCGTCCCATCGTTTCGAAGGGGCCGGCGTCTTCCAGGCGGAGCACCTGCCGGACGCCGTCCGCCGAGAGGGACTCGAGTTCGGTCCAGTAGTCGGGATCGGGGCCGGCGGTTTCCGGGAGCGTGTAGATCCAGCTCGAAATCGGCCGCGGCAGCGGCGGGCGAAGATCGCTGTAGTCGATCCACTTCCAGCGCTCCATGAGCGAGTAGATCCAGGGGCTCGTCCAAGGACCGTCGGCCGGATACCAGGCGGAAAAGGCGGACAGACCGAAGGCCAAGAGCACCGGCCCGCGCGACCAGCGGGCCTGGCAGAAGAGATCGAGCGCCGGCAGGAGCGCCAGCCCCCAGAAGGGAGTGACCCACAGCATCCACCGCAGCGCCTGGCTCTTGCCGCCGAAGTTGTAGTGCTCCGGCTGGAGCATGTAGAACGCGAAGACGATCACGGAAACGGCCCCGCCGAGACGCATCAGGCCCCGCAGCGGATGATTCCGCAGTCCCCCGGGGAACCACGCCAGGAGGCTGAAGAGGAAGATGGGCGTCAGCGAGAACCAGCCGTGGTGGCCGATCGTGCAGTGGAGCAGGTAGGTCTTCCAGGAGTCGCGGTTCGTGTCGAGACCCTTGGGATTGGTCCAGTAGCTCGGGACTCCCTCGTGGGTGAAGACGTAGAGCTCCTTGCCGTACGACGCATAGAACGGCTTCCAGGAGCCGGTCGCCTGATAGGTCGTCCAGAAGTAGAGGGCCAGTGGCAGCAGCGCGCCGACGATTCCCCAGGTGAGCGTCTTCCGCGGCGAGAGCCTCATGAGCCATAGGAAGAGGAGGCCGGCAAAGGCGGCCGCGGGGAGTTCGTTGCAGACGGTCCAGGCGGCGAAGAGGCCGGCCAGGAAGAACCGCCAGCCATCGCGGCGGCCGTCCAGGAGGATCGGGATCGCGGCGGCGAGGGTGAAGACGACGGCCGCCGCGGCCGGGGTGTGGTTGTTGAAGGTGGTCAGGAACGGCGTCAGGAGCGAGCCGAGGGTACAGGTCAGGACGGTGACGACCGCGGCCAGCGGTGTCTGGGCGAAGCGGAGGGCCCAGCGGACGACGATGACCCAGGAGAGGGCGGCTGGCAGGACGTTAATGAGGAAGAGAAGGGTTCGCGTGACCCATTCGAGGCGGGTGTCGAAGGTCCAGCCGGTGAGGCGGTAGAGGCCGAGATAGAGCTGGGCGGTGATCCAGGAAAGGATGGGGGGCTTTGTGGAGTAGAAGTGGCCGTCTTTTTTGACGATGTCGATCGTGTCCCAGCCGGGGCGCTGGCGGATGTCGTCGATCTGGTAGGTCCCCTGGTGTGCGAGGGAGTAGACGGTGCACCAGCGGGAGCGGTCGTTTGCGCTGCTGAGCGGCATGGCGGTCAGCAGGCGGGCGGAGACGAGGGCCAGCGCGAGGACGACGAGGCTGCGGAGGACGATGGGCGGGACGGACGGGGCCGTGGGTGGAGGAGTGGGGGCCGGGGTGGTTGAAGAAGTTGTTTTGGGGGGGGCGGGCACTCTGTCACCTCGTGGTCAGGTGGGAGTGTTGCGGTTGGGCAAGGGGCGGGCAAGACGCCTCGCAAAAACCGCCGCAAAAACCGGGGTCCAGGGGGTCACCCCTGGTGGGGAGTGCAGAGGGGCAGCGCCCCTTTGCCCGCCGGAGGCCTAGCCGTCGAGCGATGTCTGAAGGAGCGCGTGTCCAAGCGCGGACACCGTGCCGTATGCCCCCTCACCAGCCCGCGGGAATGCAAAGCGAGCGTTGAATCCTCAACGTCGCTTCCCCAAAGGGGGCGTCCGTTGTGTCCCACGTTTCCTCATCGAAGTGCCTCCGGCGGCAAGGGGGCGTGGCCCCCTTGACCCCAGTGGCCGTCGCACGTTGGGATTGAGCTACCAACGTCGTGCCGGCGCGGGCGCGACCGCGATCAGATCCACTCGCGGATCGGTTCCCCTTCAATCAGACGGATTGGACGGCCGTCCGGCGCCTTCGCATGCAGATCGAGCGGCAGACCCAGCTTGTGATAGATCGTCGCCGCAATCGCCGACGTCGTGTACTCATCACGGACCGGCTTCCCACCCTCTTCGTCCGTCGCCCCGATCACCGAGCCGCCCGGAACGCCCGCCCCCGCCATGATCGCAAAGCCCGCGCTCGCCCAGTGGTCTCGCCCGCTCGCCGAGTTGATCGCCGGAGTCCGCCCAAAATCGGTCAGCCAGACGACCAGCGTCGAGTCCAGCATCCCCCGCTCTTCCAGGTCCTCCAGGAGAGCCGGCAGCGCCTGGTCGACCGGCGGGACGCGGTTGTTCTTCAGGCTGTTGAAGTTGTTGCCGTGCGTATCCCACCCGCCGTCGGTGAGGGTCACAAACCGCACCCCCGACTCGATCAGCCGCCGGGCCAGCAGAGCGCTCTGGCCGAACTTCGTCCGGCCGTACCGGTCGCGGAGCTCGGCCTTCTCTTCGTCGATCTGGAAGGCCCGCTTCGTCTCCGGGGCCGTGATCATGTTGAGGGCTGCCTTGTAGTGCTCATCGAGCGCATCGAAGGCTTCCGGCTGCAGCTCCGCGCGGCGCTGCAGGTCGTCGACGGCGGTCAGCATCTTGCGGCGACGGTCGATCCGCTCGGACTTCATGCCGTTCGGCGGAGTGATGTCGCGGACGGCGAACTGGGCCGCGTTCGGATCGGCCAGCATCTCGAACGAATTGTGCTGCAGCCCCAGGATCCCCGCCCCGCCGCCGCCGAACCGCCGGTCGATGGAGCTTCCCAGCTGGACATACGGAGGAAGGGCCGAACGAAACCCCTTCTGCCAGCTGATGACGGAGCCGTACGTGGGATAGTGGACCGAAGGATTGAACCGGCGGCCGGAGAGGGCCCACTGGTCGGCGTGGCCGTGGCTGCCGTTCTCCGGGTTCCAGCTCCGGAGCAGGCCGAAGCGGTGAAGCTCGCGGGCCATGTTCGGGACGATCTCGGCGAACTGCACTCCTGGCACCGCGGTGCTGATCGTGCCGAACTCCCCTTTCACGCTGACCGGGGCGTTGGGCTTGGGATCGAATGTGTCGTGGTGGCTGGTTCCTCCCTGCGTCCAGATCAGGATGCAGTTCGCCCCTTCGGCGGCCGCGGGGGAGTTGGCGAGCGCCTGCCGCCACATCGGAAGCGTGATCCCCAGAGCCGACAGTGCACCGACTTTGAGCAGTCCCCGACGGGTGACGCGTTCGCAGTCACGGAGGGAGCCCGGGCAGAGGTCCAGCATGGCAGGATCCTTCAGGGTGGGAACCGGAGACCCGAAGTGGAGAGGTCGGGAGACCGGCGAAGGGTGACCAACAGGTGGGACGGAGCGCAGGAGCCCCGCAGTGTCGGCCATCGTAGTGGTTCGACCGCAGCCAAATCAACGGATCAGTGGATTTTGACCTATTCGGAACTTGAGGATGGAATAGAACTTGGACGATCGCAATAATCGTTGCCGATGCTCGGACCGTCGATTCCGGGGACCTTCCCGACCGACTGTCAGAACATCCCCGCCTCGCGCCGTCCCGCCTGCCTCGCCTCCGTCCCCTGCCCTCCTTCGCGGAGCTCTGCCATGCCTCGCTGCCTGGCGTGTCTGTTCGCCTTCATTACCCTGTCGCTGTCCGCGGGGGCGGAGCCGACGGCGCTGACGATCATTCCGGAGTCGGTCGAGCTGAAGGGGAATTTTGCGCGGGCGCAGGTTCTGGCCGTTGAGGCCCAGGATGCCGCCGCGGTCAACGAAAAGTCGGCCGACCTGACCGGGGCCGCCAGCTTCCGCTCCTCCGATCCGGCCGTCGTGATGGTGGACTCCTCCGGCCGGCTGACGGCGGTCGGCAACGGTCGGGCCGAAGTCGAGGTCTCGGTGGGGGGGATGGCGAAACGCGTTCCCGTCGCCGTGACGGAGATGGTCGATGCCCCCCGGCCCGGGTTCCGCGAGTTCATCACCCCGGTCCTCAGCAGCGCCGGCTGCAATGCGGGGTCCTGCCACGCCAGCCAGTACGGCAAGGGGGGCTTTGTCCTCTCGGTGATCGGCTTCGATCCCGACCTCGATCATCGCTCGATCGCCCGCGATCGACTGGGACGGCGGATCAACCTCGTCGAGCCGGAGCAGAGCCTGATCCTCCGCAAGCCGACGATGCAGGTCTCCCACGGGGGCGGAGCGCGGCTCAAGAAGGGCTCGGTCGACTATGAGATCCTGGTCGCCTGGATCAAGGCGGGAGCGGCTGCGTCGTCGAACGAGGCGGATGTCGTCGGGATCGAGGTCTTCCCTCGGCAGCGCGTGCTGGCGGTCGATGCGAAACAGCAGCTCCGCGTCGTGGCCAAATACAGCGACGGCCGCGAGCGCGACGTGACCGCCTGGGCTCGTTACGACTCGCTCGATGACGCCGTGGTGTCGGTCAGCCCGGAGGGAGTGGTGACGACCGAGGGACGCGGGCAGGGTTCGATCATGGTCCGGTTCGTCGGCCATGCCCGGATCGCGCTCTTTGTCTCCCCCTTCAACTCGTCGAGCCCGTTTGCCGGTTGGAACTCCCCGAACCTCGTCGACCAGCACGCCGAGCGCAAGTTCCGGGAGCTCGGTCTCGTCCCCTCGGGCGAGTGCGACGACACGACGTTCCTGCGGCGGGCGTTTCTCGATGCGATTGGCGGCGTTCCGTCGGTCGAGGAGACCCAGGCCTTCCTCGCCTCGTCCGATCCGGAGAAGCGTTCGAAGCTCGTCGACCGTCTCCTGGGGCTGACGGGGGATCCGGCGCAGGACCTCTACAACGATCGCTACGCCGCCTACTGGACGCTGAAGTGGTCCGACCTGCTCCGCAACTCGAGTGACGGACAAGCAGTCGCCGAGCAGCGGATGTGGGCCATGCACAACTGGATCAAGGAGAAGTTCCGGACGAACCGGCCGTTCGACGAGTTCGTCCGCGAGCTGATCGTCGCCAAGGGCTCGGTCAATTCGAGCGGACCGGCCAGCTTCTATGAAATCAACCGCTCACCGAACGATCTGGCCGAAGCCTCGGCGCAGCTGTTCCTGGGGACCCGCATCCAGTGCGCGCAGTGCCACCATCATCCCTTCGAGAAATACGGCCAGGAGGACTACTTCGCCTTCGCGGGGTTCTTCTCCAGGGTCGGAACAAAGACCAGCGAGGAGTTCGGGATCTTCGGGCGGGAGCTCGTGGTCACCGTGAAATCGGCCGGCGATGCCCGGCATCCCAAGACCGGCAAGACGCTTGCTCCCAAGGCTCTCGACGGGCCGCTGCTCGATCATCCCCTCGACCGGCGGATCGCCCTGGCGGACTGGCTGACCGCCAAGGAGAACAAGGCGTTCGCCCGCTCGGTCGTGAACCGCTACGTCTCGTACCTCCTCGGCCGGGGACTCGTCGAGCCGGTCGACGACATGCGGGGGACGAATCCGGCTTCGAACCCGGAACTGCTTGACGCCCTGTCCGACGAGTTCATCGCGGGCGGCTACAACCTCAAGCCGCTCATCCGGACGATCATGACCTCGAAGCTCTACCAGCGGGACTCGCAGCCGACGCCGGAGAATGCCGCCGACTCCAAGTTCTTCAGCCACTACCGGGTGAAGCGGATCGCCGCGGAGCCGCTCCTGGACGCGATCGACCAGGTGACGGGATCACCGACGAAGTTCAGGAATCTTCCGAAGGGAACCCGCGCGATAGAGCTCCCGGACGCCGAGTATCCGGACTACTTCCTGAACACGTTCGCCAAGCCGAAGCGGGCCAGCGTCTGCGAGTGCGAGCGGACGCCGGACGAGAGCCTCGGTCAGGCGCTGCACACGCTGAACGGCGACATCCTGGCAAACAAGATTGCCGATGGCGGGGGCTTTATCTCCAAGCTCGTGAAGGAGAAGAAGTCCGACGAAGAGGCGATCGGCGAGGTCTACCTCCGCGCACTTGCCCGCCCCGCGACGAACTCCGAGATCGCGTCCGCCAAGGAACTCCTCGCGGGGACGCCGAACCGGACCGAGTTCTACCAGGACCTGCTCTGGGCGCTGATCAACTCGAAGCAGTTCCTGTTCGTGCACTAGGTCGGTTCTGGGACGGTGTGCTCCCCTCTCGGAGACACGGTCAATAGACATGCCGGCGAAGTGACTCCAATCTCGTTGCAGGCACATCTCCACCGCCTGGCAGCGATTGGGTCGAATTGGGGCTGGAAGTCAAAGAGAGATTCGAAATGGGCCGTTTTCAACAGCTTCTCCTGATCGTAGCTCTGCTCCTGGGAGGTCATTGGAGAAGGGCATCCGCGGACGTCAATTTCATGCCGGGGGACGCTTTTTATACAGGCTTCTGCGATCAAAACGATCTTGAAGCGTGGACCGAACAACGGGAGATCTCTCTGGCGTATATGCAGCCAGAAACCACGGGAAGCTTCAATGGGGTCTGCGGGTTCTCAACCCTGAAAGTCAGGCACTTTACTCCGGAGGTCGCCAACCGGCTCAAGTTGGTCCTGGCCGCCTACGAGGAACGAGTCGCCGCCGCTAAGCAGAGAGGAGAAAACCCATTTGCGTGGTCGATCTTCGAGACGCCGCCCCCTCGGCTCCTTGTGTACAACAAAGATTTTGATGTCGGCCGCCACAGCCTGTTTTTGAAGTACAACGAGTCATGGATGAATCTGGCAAAGCAGTTTCCGCAGGATGCCCATCGGCCACTCAACACGGAATACAGCTCGTTCGTTCCGGACAATGCCGAAGCAATCTTGGAAGATTGGCAGTTGGGCGAAAAGATCCCCGGCTTGAGAGTCGACGTCCCCCAAGACGCGAAGTGGTGGATCAAGTGGAAACCCGTTGAGCCCCCCGTCTCCATTGACATGAAAGACGTCAAGATTGTCATCCCAATGCTCGGCCCCCCCAGCGACTACTACGATCTCGACGAAGGACTCGAGATCTTTGTGCTCACAACAGAGAAACTGGAACATCGACGCGTAACGCTGCAGAAGGAGGAGTTTTTGGGTTGGAAGGTCGAGGTCGTCAAATAGCGTCGCCTGCTCCTTCTTTCGTCGGGAGTTGGAGGCTGATACCGCTCAGGCCGTTTCGATTCTGAGTCGTGACCCGGGCCAGCGATCGCTAGATTTCGCTCCGGAGCAACAAGCTCAGATCTCACGCGTTCCCACCGCAACTGGTTGCGATGCCTACTACGATCACCCGCGTCTCCGTCCATGACCTCCGCTTTCCGACGTCGAAGACCCTCGACGGCTCGGACGCGATGAACCCGGATCCGGACTACTCGGCGGCGTACGTCATCCTCCACACGGATCGGCCCGACGGGCTGGCGGGCCACGGGATGACGTTCACGATCGGCCGCGGCAATGAGCTGTGCTGCCAGGCGATCGAATCGCTCGCGGCGCTCGTCGTCGGGCGGACGCTGGAATCGTTCACCGACAACCTGGGGGCCTTCTGGCGGCACGTCACCGGCGACAGCCAGCTTCGCTGGGTCGGGCCGGAGAAAGGGGTGATCCACCTCGCGACGGCGGCGGTCGTCAACGCGGTGTGGGACCTCTACGCCAAGGTCGAGGGGAAGCCGTTGTGGCGTCTCCTGACGGACATGACGCCGGAGGAGATCGTCCGGGCGATCGACTTCCGCTACATCACCGATGCCCTCCGGCCGGAGGAGGCGGTGGCGATTCTTCAGGAGAAGCGGGCTACGAAGAGCCAGCGGATCGAGGAACTGGAGCGCGACGGGTTCCCGGCCTACACGACGTCCGCGGGCTGGCTCGGCTATGACGACGAGAAGCTGCGGGCGCTTTGTCGAAAATGTCTTGCCGACGGCTGGTCCTGCTTCAAGATCAAAGTGGGCCGCGACCTGGAGGACGACGTCCGTCGCTGCCGGATCATCCGCGAGGAGATCGGCTGGGACCGCCGCCTGATGATGGACGCCAACCAGGTGTGGGACGTCGAGCAGGCGGTCGCCTGGATGGAGAAACTGGCCGAGTTCAAGCCGTGGTTCATCGAGGAGCCGACGAGCCCGGACGACGTCCTGGGACACGCCGCGATTGCCGACGCCGTGGCGCCGATCCTCGTCGCCACGGGGGAGCACTGCGCGAACCGGGTCATGTTCAAGCAGTTCCTCCAGGCGGGGGCGATCGGCGTCTGCCAAATCGACTCGTGCCGGATCGGCGGCGTCAACGAGATCCTGGCGGTGATGCTGATGGCGGCCAAGTTCGGCGTGCCGGTCTGCCCGCATGCCGGCGGCGTCGGGCTGTGCGAGTACGTCCAGCATCTTTCGATGTTCGACTACGTCGCGATCAGTGGTTCGATGGAGGACCGGCTGACGGAGTACGCCGCCCATCTCCACGAGCATTTCCTCGCACCCGTCGTCCTGCGGGACGGCCGGTACATGCCGCCGACGGCGCCGGGCTACAGCATCGAGATGAAGCCGGAGTCGATCGCCGACTACACGTTCCCGACCGGGGCGCGGTGGCGGGGCTGATCGACCACTCCGAGTCCCCCTGGGATGCGTCCCAGGGCTACTCCTCAGCAACGGGCAGCTTTGCGAGGAGGCCGTTCAGGATGTGGCGGACCGAATCGATCGTGTAAGGATCCTCGGCGTCGGGGGGCGACCCCGCTCTCTGGAAGTAGGGACGCTGATCGAAGATCTGCCCCCACTCGACATCGGCGCGGCGGACGAGCTCCTCCAGCAGGTAGGACGATCCGAGGATCTTCCGGCAGTAGCGCCCCAGGACCGCCAGCGGTTGATCGGGGCTCTTCGACAGGAGTTCGCTTTCCCTCACGTCCCGGAGCACGACCACTTCCAGTCCCCGGCCCGGATCGGTGAGGTGGGCCCGCAGCCAGTTCTCGATCTCCGCGCCCGCCTGCTGCAACCGCGTGATCGGCGACTCCCCTTTCATCGCCCCCGGTCCGGCCATGCGGCCGATCGCCTCCGCCAGGCTGAACTTCCGCTCCTTGAGGATCTCCCGCTCCAGCTCGGCATCCGCTTCTGATCGCCGCGGTTTCCGCTCGTCGCTCATGGCTTCTCCGTCTCCGTGACCGGCTCCCCGTTGCCTGCTGTGCTGTCCGCTGCGCCGCCGCGGTTCGGATGGGCATCGCCGGTGCCGACTTCGGAGCGACGCACCAACGTGGATCCCCGAATTCTCCAGCCGTGACGCGGCCCGGCGGACTCGCGAGCGCGCCGGCAGCCGCTTGTCAGAGCCCTCCTGGTCCTATCGATAGTACCACGTCAGCTCATAGGTATAACCCGGTTTCAGCGCCAGCAGCTTGAAGGCGAGGATGGAAAAATCGTCCGCCAGATAGCGGGTGACGACATCGACGTGCTCGACGGCGTCCGGCTTTGTCATCTCGTACCGCATCAGGTGGTAATTGCGGAACTCCCGCCCTTCGGGGAGCAGCAGCCAGCGAGTCAGCTCCGCCGTCTCCGTGTCGACATCGAAGGCCAGCGTGGCCGAGCCGCTTCCTTCCCGCACGAACAGCCCGGGCGAAAGGTGCTCATAAATGATGTCGACCGATTCGCCGCGTGGAACCTGACGGAAGTCCGCCTGCACTTCCCAGTGAACGCGCTTTTCCCCCCTCTCCACTGCGGCCGGCGCTCTCTGTGAATGGAGAGTGGGGGTCAACCGCTGCGGTGGAAAGCGGACCTGCGTCTTCGGGCTGAGCGCCAGCACGCTGGCCCGGAACAGCGGCGGTCCCCCGGGCTCATCCCGCCGGAGCACCTTCAGCCGCCGATAACCATAAAGGTACGACTGCGAATCGGCCGCCTCGTCGGGCTTCCATCGTCGCAGGTCGAGGATGCGGCAATCCTGCAGGATCAGGAATCCCGCATTGTCGGGGCGGGGATTGCCGACCAGTTCCCCGGCGGTCTCGCCGGTCCAGGGGGGGACGGGCCCCTCCATCAGCTGCGTCATCTGCTCCAGATCCTGGGTGTTCTGGGCCAGCGACTCGACGATCTGACTGACCTGGTGCGACCGCTGGTAGACCCGGTACATCACGTAGGGCATGACCGTCAGGAGCGGGACCAGAATCGGGACGTAGATGTAGGAGCTCCAGTCGCGGTAATCCAGCAGGGTGCTCCAGATCCTCCGGATCGCGGAGTGCTGCAGGGACCGGGCCTCCGCCGTGACGGTCCTCATGGCGCCGCTCTCCCCTTCCGGCGGCCGCAACGTGATCGAGGAGGGCGGCGATGTCGCTCCATGCGACTCCGGAAAGGGATCCCACGGCGGGGTGGACGGCAGGTCCGAGCCGAACAGATCGGGGCGAGCCCGGCAGACCTTGCGGCCGACGCAGTAGCCCTGGCGGACCAGGCAGCTGATTTCGAGCGGTGAGAAGCGGTCGAGATCGGTCCGCATTCCCGGCAGCTGCCGCTGGATCTCGGGGTGCGGCGCGGTCGGGTCGTCTTCCGGCTCAACGATGTCGACGACGCGGGCGAAGACGAAGCCCGGCGTGTCCTTGAAGGTTTCCGTCTCCAACTGCCAGACGCGGTCCATCAGGATATCGCTGGCCCGCATGCTCGTCCGGACCATCCCCCCTGTCCGCTGCTGCTGGCTGCGGATCGCGATCGGCTTCCCCACGTCGCTGATCAGGACCCCATCGAGGTGGAAGTCCTCCCCCGCCAGGACCCCTTCGAGATAGTGGAACATGCGGACGCCGAGATTGTCGAAGACCCCGCCGTCGGTGAAGGCCTGCCGGTCGAACTCTCCGTCCGCCGCCCCGACGTCCGCCCCCGTCAGCTCGACAGGCGGGAAGAAGCCCGGAAAGGCGGACGAGGCCGTCACCGCCATGGAGACGGTGGCCAGGCTCGCCCGGATCTGATCGACGCGAATGCTGTGACCCGGTCGCCGCCGCCGCATCATCAGGAGGCCGTCGCGGTGGAACGAGCAGAGACAGCCTTCGCTCAGGTTCGTCGCGAGGATGTGAAGCTGCGGAGAGGCCGGCAGTTCGAACAGGCTTCGATCGCCGAAGAGATGCCTTTCGTAGTGGTCTTCCAGAAGGCCGGTCCGCGTCAGCCTGCGGTTGGAGAGGCCCAGCAGCCGCCGCCCCCAGCGGACGGCGAAACCGAGCGGAAACCGGCGGACGATCCGGTTGCGGACATCGAGCCCGATGAACGTCAGGAGCTCATTCGCAGCCGCTTCGAACTCGCTGTCCGATCCGTTGTACCGGCCCCAGTTCAACGCCAGGTGGGCGGCCAGGATGCTCCCGCCGGAAACGGACGTGATATGGGTCACGTTGGGCAGGATGCCGGCGTCACGCAGGAAGCGGACCAGCCCCAGATGGTAAAGACTCGCCCGGAAGCCGCCGCCGGACAGGGAGAGGCCGATCTTCTTGGTGGGGCGATCCATGGCAGTCCGCAACCCGCGCCGAGCTGAGAAATGGTGACTCGCGACCGGTCGGATCGTGAGAGTCGCCTCGGAGTGTCAGCGGGAGGAAATCGTGCCCGGCTCTGCTTCCCGACGCAGGAGCCACCGCGGTTGAGACGCCGAAGCGAGAACTGACTGCAGTATACCGTTCTTCGATACCGGACGGCGAATTCGTCGGAAACCCGGTCGCAGGGTGGTCGGGCTGAGTGACGGAAGTCGCCACCGGTCGACTCGGCAACCGCCTGCCTTGGTCGCGTGTCTGCGGTCAACACGGTGATTGACGAGCTTTCGACCGGCCGCTTATCGTCAGCCCGATCCGGTTGGAGAGCGCGGGGAAAGGAACGAGATGACGCTGAAGCGGATGGATAACGTCCTGATCGTGGTCGACGATCTCGAAGTCACCAAGGCCTTCTTCCTCGAACTGGGCCTCAGACTGGAGGGGGAGACGACCGTCGAAGGGCCGTTGGTCGGCAAACTGATCGGGCTCGGCGATGTCCGGGCGACCCTCGCGATGCTTCGGACGCCCGATGGGCAGGGGATCGAGCTGGACAAGTTCCACACCCCCGCCCCGGTCCGGTTCGGGCCCGTGGACGCGCCGGTGAACACCCTGGGGCTCCGCCGCATCATGTTCGCCGTTGAGGAGATCGACGCGGTCGTGGCCCGGATGCGGGCCCACGGGGCGGAGCTCATCGGAGAAATGGAGTACGGGGACATGTACCGGCTCGCCTACATCCGCGGGCCTGAGGGGATCATCGTCGCGCTGGCCGAGCAGCGGGGCTGATGCGGGCGCGGTGGGTGCCGCGGATCACCGGTTTCAAACTCGTTGCCAGTTCACCGATATGGATCCACTCGTCATCAGTCGTATCCGCCTGCGTGAGATCGCGGAGGACGATCTGCCGCGGATCTACGAGTTCAATCTCGATCCCGACGCCAATCGCCTCGCGGCGACCCTCCCTCGGAGCGCCGAACGCTTCCAGGCGCATTGGACGAGTGTGCTGGCCGACTCGAACGTGGTGGCGAGAGCGATCGTTGTTGAGGACCGGTTGGCGGGGACCATCTCGTGTTTCCAGAGCGGCGGGCTTCCTTATGTCGGCTATTGGGTGAGCCGGGAGTTCTGGGGACAGGGAGTCGCTTCCCGAGCGCTGGAACTGCTTCTCGGCGAGGTCACGGTCCGTCCGTTGTACGCCCAGGCGGCGACCAGCAATCGGGCGTCGATGCGGGTGCTGGAGAAGTGCGGATTTGTGGTTCGAAGCGTTCGAATCTCCCCTGCGGATGAGCGCTATCTGGAATGTGAAGAGGCCCTGCTCGTTCTCGAGTGAGCATTCCGGTGGGCCGTTGCGATGCCGGTTTCGTTCGGAAATGGCGCCGGGTGAAGGAGCCGCGCAGCGACTCTTCGGCTCTTTCCGCAGTCACATGGGCCGGTTGTGCATGGCAGTTCGATCGCCCCCGAAGCGATCGCGGTTTTGCTGTGCCCGGGGCACAGGACGTGGTCCCGCAGGCGCGGTTTTTGCGACCGGGATGGCCCGAGGGACGCGGAATTCTCCAAGGCCACGTTGTGGAGAGCGCCAACGATGGAACAGACGTTTACGGCCGCCGGCAATCCGATCGTGCGACACGTCTTTACCTCCGATCCGTGCGCGCTGGTGCATGATCGGCGTCTTTACGTCTACACCGGGCGCGACGAGGCGCCGATAGGCCACGACGGATATGTGCTGACGGAGTGGCTCTGTTTTTCGACCCCGGACCTGCTCCATTGGACCGCGCACGGCGTTCCGCTGAGGCCGACCGATTTCGCGTGGGCGACAGGGGATGCCTACGCGTCGAAGGTCGTCGAGCACGGCGGCCGGTTCTACTGGTACGCGCCCGTCACCCACGCGACGATTCCGGGAAAGGCGATCGGCGTCGCGGTCTCGGACCGCCCGACCGGTCCCTTCCGGGACGCGCGGGGTTCGGCCCTGATCACCAACGACATGACCTCGGCGGCGGGCAGCGTCCGCGCCGATGACAAGGACGACATCGATCCCACGGTGCTGATCGACGACGACGGACAGACGCACCTGTTCTGGGGCAATGGCCGCTGCTATCACGCCCGACTGGCGCCGAGCCTGGTCGATCTCGACGGGCCGATCGCCGTTGTCGACTTGCCGGACTTCGCCGAAGGGGCGCACATCCACAAACGCGACGGGTGGTATTACCTTGCCTATGGGTACCAGAACCCGGAGAAGGTGGGCTACGCCATGAGCCGCGACGTCGACGGCCCCTGGGAGTTCCAGGGGGTGCTGAACGACGTTGTCGAGAACTGTGAGACAAACCGCGCCGCCATCGTCGACTTCCGGGGAAAGTCGTACTTCCTCTACCACAACGGCGCGCTGCCCACCGGGGGGAACCACCGCCGTTCGATCTGCATGGACGAACTGCACTACAACCCGGACGGCACTCTCCGCCGCGTCGTCATGACGGCCGCGGGCGTGGCGGCCGTGGCAGCGGCGGATGAGCGAGGAGGGCCGCCATGAACCTGGCGACCCGCCGCCGACTTCGCCTGTCCGGCGGAACGGAGCTCTCCTTCCTCACGGCAGGAGATCCCTCCGGCCCCGCCGTTCTGCTCCTGCACGGATCTCCGAGCTCCTCGCGGATGTTTCGAGAGGTCATTCCCGAACTGTCGCGGATCGCCCATGTGATCGCGCCCGACCTGCCAGGCTTCGGCGAGTCCGACGTGCTCCCCTCCCCGTCCTTTCCCGCCTTCGGCGAGGCGGTCTCGGAACTGCTGGACCGGCTTTCGATCGGACCGCGATACCTCTATCTGCATGACTACGGGGCCCCGGTCGGCTTCGACATCGCGTTGCGGGAGCCCGAGCGCGTTCTGGGCCTCATCATCCAGAACGCCAACGCCCATCGAACCGGGCTCGGTCCGCAATGGGATGCGACGCAGACGCCGTACTGGTCCCACCCGACGCCGGAAAACGAGGCGGCCGCCACCGCCCACCTCACTTTCGAGGGGACGCGCGGGACCTACACATCCGGTTGTCCGGCGGACGTCGCCGCGCGGATTCCGCCCGAAAGCTGGGAGGAGGACTGGCGGGTGATGAACCTGCCGGGGCGGATGGAGACGCAGCGGGCGCTGATCCGGGACTATGGGAACTACGTCGCCCGGTTCGACGCCATCGCGGACTACCTCGCGCGGCGGCAGCCGCCGGCCCTGATGGTCTGGGGCCGCCACGACCCGTTCTTCGAACTCGACGAGGTCCTGTCCTGGATGAAATCGCTGCCGAGGATGGAGGCCCATGTCCTCGATGCGGGGCACAAGCTTCTCGAGGCACACGCGGCGGCGGCCGCCGCGCTGATGCTCGACTTCATTCGACGTAACCAACGCGAGCGTAAAGGATAGGAAACCGTGAGCCACGCCCGTGCCCGCCGACTCGCCGTGGCTCAGAGCCTCGAAAACACTCGTCTCGCACGGGCCGAAAACAGGCTATATTTCCTTCATCAGGCCCGCTTTGCCGGAGTCCGACAGGACCTGCAGGATGTAAGAAGGGATTCGGTGGATGAAGGTTACAACTTCTTCAGTCCTTCAAAGCGCACGTTTACCCGACCTCAAGGCGCGAATATTGTTGCCCGACGTCGTTGAAGAGTCGGTCGGCTGCCACGCGATCTCTTCGGCCCACTCCATAGTGAGAATCCTTTGAAAGCTTCCGCGTTTCTGGCCGGTTTCACCGGACTGTTGTTTGTGTCCTTCTCCGGGTGTAACAAGCACCACGAAGAACACCATGAGGAAGCTCACCGGGTCGTGGCGACTACCCCCGTGGCCAAGGACGTCACGATCACTCAGCAGTATGTCTGCCAGATTCACTCTCAGCGTCACATTGAGCTGAGGGCCCTGGAAGGGGGATATCTCGAACAGGTGACCGTCAAGGAAGGGCAGGCGATCAAGGCCGGGGAGTCGGTCTTCACGGTCCTGCCGATCCTCTACAAGACCAAGTACGACGCCGAGAAGGCCGAGGCGGATCTGGCTCAGTTGGAATACAACAACACCGAGCGGCTGGCGAACGACAAGGTCGTCTCCCAGAACGAGCTGGCACTCATCAAGGCCAAGCTGAACAAAGCTCTCGCCAAGGCGGAGCAGGCGAAGGCCGAGCTGAACTTCGCGAACGTCAAGGCCCCGTTCGACGGGATCATCGACCGCATCCACCACCAGCAGGGGAGCCTGGTCGAAGACGGGGACGTCCTGACGACGCTGTCGGACAACAGCGTGATGTGGGTCTACTTCAACGTCCCCGAGTCCCGCTACCTGGAGTACAAGGAAAAGCTGGCGAAGCACCAGGACGAACTGCAGGTCGAGCTTGTTCTGGCCAACGGCAACAAGTTCCAGCAGATCGGCAAGATCGGAGCGATCGAGGCCGACTTCAACAACGAGACGGGCAACATCGCCTTCCGGGCCGACTTCCCCAATCCGGACCGGCTGCTGCGGCATGGCCAGACCGGCACCGTGCTGATCAAGCGGGTCATCCCGAACGCTGTTGTGATCCCGCAGCGGGCCACGTTCGAGATCCTCGACAAGCGGTACGTCTACGTCGTCGACAACGAGAACGTGGCGCACCAGCGAGAGATCTCCATTCAGAACGAGCTGGATGATATCTTTGTGATCAAGGGGGGCCTGGCGGTCGACGACACGATCGTTCTGGAGGGGGTCCGTCAGATCCGTGACAGCGACAAAGTGGAGTTCGAGGCGAAGGAGCCAGCCGAAGTCATGGCCTCGCTCAAGAACGAGGCCGAGTAGTTTCGACCGTCCGGTCTCTTCGCTTGTTGCTGCCCGCACCTCAGGTCCTTATCGGACCTGAGGACTGCACCCGCCCCGCGCCCTTCCCGGCGCCGCCTCGGTCGTTCTCCCGCCTCTCCTCCCCCGCCCCCTCCCCTCTCGGCCCGCCGAACAACCGGACTCGCCTCCAGCCATGTTCTCACAGATCCTCCACCGGCCGGCGCTGGCAATCGTCATCTCGCTGCTCATCCTGTTCCTGGGTGGGCTGGCGATCAACACGCTTCCGATCTCTCAGTTCCCCAACGTTGCGCCGCCGAGCGTGATCGTCTCGGTCTCTTATCCCGGTGCGAGCGCGAACGTTCTCACGGACTCGGTGCTGGTCATCCTGGAACAGGCCATCAACGGCGTCCAGGACATGCGGTACATGGCCTCCGCCGCGACCAGCGCCGGTGAAGGGGCGATCCAGATCGTCTTCGAGCCCGGGACCGACCCGAACGTCGCGGTGCTGAACGTCAACAACCGCATCCAGATCGTGAAGAACCGGCTCCCGAAGATCGTGGAGCTGGAGGGGATCATCGTTCAGCAGGCCATGACGAGCATGCTGATGTACGTGAACATCTACAGCACGGACAAAAGCCTCGATCAGAACTTCCTCTACAACTACGTCACCGTCAACCTGATCCCTGAGATCCGCCGGATCCGCGGGATCGGCAGCGCGAACATCCTGGGGAACCGGGCGTACGCCATGCGCATCGAGCTCGATCTCGAGCGGATGCGGGCCTACAGCATCTCCGCCGACGAGGTGATGAAGGCGATCGCCGACACCAGCATGATCGGGTCTCCCGGACGGCTCGGACAGGCGACCGGCCGGACGTCGCAGACGATCGAATACGTGCTGACGTACGTCGGCCGCTACAACAAGCCGGAGCAGTACGAGAACATCGTTCTCAAGGCGAACCCCAAGGGAGAGATCCTCAAGATCAAGGACGTCGCCCGCGTCGAGCTGGGGTCGTCGTTCTACGACCTGTACTCGGACATCGACGGCAACGCGTCGGCGGCCATCGTCCTCAAGCAGCTCCCGGGAACGAACGCCGCCACGATCATCGAGGAGGTCAAGCACCGGCTCGAGGTGGCGCAGAAAGAGATGTTCCCGCCGGGAATGCACTTCGAGGTCAGCTACGACGTCTCGGCGTTCCTGGAAGCCTCCATCGAGCAGGTGCTCCACACGCTCTTCGAGGCGTTCGTGCTCGTGGCCCTGGTGGTGTTCCTGTTCCTCGGCGACTGGCGATCGACGCTGATCCCGACGCTGGCCGTCCCCGTGTCGCTCATCGGGACGTTCTTCTTCATGCTGATCTTCGGCCTGTCGATCAACCTCATCACGCTCTTCGCGCTGGTGCTGGCAATCGGGGTCGTCGTCGACGACGCGATCGTCGTCGTCGAGGCGGTGCACGAGAAGATGCACGCGAAGCACCTCTCGCCGTATCGAGCGACCAAAGAGGTCATGAACGAGATCAGCGGGGCCATTATCGCGATCACGCTCGTGATGACCGCGGTGTTCGTCCCCGTCACGTTCATGTCCGGTCCGGTCGGGGTGTTCTACCGGCAGTTCGGCCTGACGATGGCCATGTCGATCGTCCTCTCCGGGGTCGTGGCCCTGACGCTGACGCCGGTGCTGTGCGCGATGATCCTCAAGCCGCACTCGGGACCGAAGAAGATCCGCGGGCCGATCGCCCTGATTCTGCACGTGTTCGACAAGTTCATCATCAAGGTGACGGGGGGCTACGCCGCCTTCCTGCGGCCGATCGTCACCCTCCGGACGATCACGCTCATGATCGTGGCGGGCTTCAGCGTCGCGATCTATGCCGTCAACACCGTCCTGCCGAGCGGTTTCATCCCGCTGGAAGACCAGGGGATGATCTACGGGATCATCCAGACCCCGCCGGGGTCGACTCTCGAATACACGAACTCCAAATCGCACGAGCTGCAGGTGATCGCCAAGACGGTCGACGGGGTCTCGTCGGTCTCCTCGCTGGCCGGTTACGAAGTGCTCACCGAAGGCCGCGGATCGAACGCGGGGACCTGCCTCATCAACCTGAAGCCGTGGGCCCAGCGGAAGATGACCTCGAAGCAGATCATCGCCGAGCTCGAGGAGAAGGGGCGTCATATCTCGAACGTGAAGCTCGAGTTCTTCGAGCCCCCCGCGGTCCCCGGCTTCGGGGCGGCCGGGGGGTTCTCTGTCCGCGTTCTCGACAAGACGAACACGACGAACTACCAGGCCCTTGGCGAAGCGACCGACAAGTTCATGGCCGCGCTCTCCAAGCGGCCCGAAGTGAAGGGGCTGTTCACGTTCTTTGCCAGCAACTATCCGCAGTATGAGCTGGTGATCGACAACGACGTGGCGATGCAGAAAGGGGTCACCATCAAGGAGGCGATGGACAACCTCTCGATCGTCGTCGGAAGCACGTGGGAGCAGGGCTTCGTCCGGTTCGGCCAGTTCTTCAAGGTGTACGTCCAGGCGAAGCCGGAATTCCGCCGGTACCCGGAGGACCTCGAGAACATGTTCATCAAGAACGACACCGGGGAGATGGTCCCGTACTCGTCGTTCATGAAGATCAAGAAGCAGCAGGGCCTGAACGAAATCAACCGCTACAACCTGTACCCCTCCGCCGCCATCCAGGGGGCTCCGGCTCCGGGTTTCAGCACCGGGCAGGCGATCCAGGCGATCAAAGACGTTGCCAAGGAGACCCTCCCCCGCGGCTATGACATCGGCTGGGAAGGTCTCTCTTACGACGAGGCGAACAAGGGGAACACGGCCGTGTTCATCTTCCTGATCGTCGTCATCTTTGTGTACCTGGTGCTTGTCGGGCAGTACGAAAGCTTCAACCTGCCGCTGGCGGTTATCATCTCCCTGCCGATCGGGCTCTTCGGATCGTTCGTATTCCTGCAGGCGATGGGGCTCTCGAACGACGTCTACGCCCAGATCGGCCTCGTCATGCTGGTCGGTCTGCTGGGGAAGAACGCGATCCTGATCGTCGAATTCGCCGTGCAGCGGAACCGTGAAGGGGTGAGCCTCAAGGACGCGGCGATCGAAGGGGGCCAGCTCCGGTTCCGGCCGATTCTCATGACGTCGTTCGCGTTCATCGCTGGTCTGATTCCGCTGGTCCGGGCGACCGGTCCCGGGGCGATCGGAAACCGGACGATCGGAACCACGGCGGTCGGCGGGATGCTCGTCGGAACGGTCATCGGGGTCCTGGTGATCCCGGGGCTGTACTACATCTTCGGCGGCCTGGCTGCCCGCGGGCAGCTGATCCCCGGCGAGTCGGACGAGCCCCTCAGCGAGCTCCTGGAGCACAAGGATCCGCACGACCACGATGACGACCCGACCGCTCCGGCCGATCCGCACCATGGCGGCCCGCACCACGGCGAACCGGCGTCGCACGGAACGGTCGCGGAAGGGACTCCTCCGCCGCCTCCGGCCCCGCACTAGGTCCGATTCCGGAACAACGAACGGCAAGAACGCCTCTCCGGGCCGCATGGTCCGGGGAGGCGTTTGCGTTTCGCGGTCCGGCGCGGAGGTCACTCGGGCGGCAGCGGTGCAGGCGTCGCTCTCTGTCAACAGCCCAGTGCCCTGCTCGCAGCGGCTCCGATGCGGTTGCGGCGGTCGATCGCGTGCTGAGAGGGCTGTGGGCTTCCCGGAGAGTCGTCGCCTTCGTGAGGCTTCCCGCTAGCGCAGGGGATACGATCTCGCCAGGCAAAACGCTGTTGTTGTGAGACGAGGGCCGCCGCAATGACGGCCATCGGAGATCGTCGTCGCGCCCCGTCGCCGACCGTCCTGCGGCACCTTCCGCCGGTCGAAAACCTCGGCCGGGAGGCCCCTCGCAACCGGTGCGTGCGGCGTGCAATCAGCACGACCGGCACACCTCTCAAATCGGATAGAACCTCTTCGACAACACCGCACGACACTCCCGCCTTTCAAGTAGATTACATTGAGCGTAATGCGTGCTTTCGCTTTCCAAATTCTTTGGCTCTCCGTCGAAAGAAACAGCAGGTGATCCTGCGAGCGTCCCAGGGACTGGCTCCAGGTTCACCGTGGCCAGCGCGATGACGGCGATCCTTTAACAGGGGCCCGCGTCGTTCCGAGGCCTCATGACTTGCCGGAACGGATTTTCCGGCAAGGACGCGCCTTTCAGGGATGAGTCCGATGCTCCACCTCTCTCGTTCGTCGGGTTTCCGGTCCAAGACGCCCGCGCTCGGTGCGGCCCTGCTGGCCGGCAGTCTGCTCCTCCCCTCCTGCCGCATTCCCTGCCTCCCCGGCGCGGAACCGGCCCACAGCCTGCCGAACGACTACAACGGCACGGTCACCGCGGACAACTCGGCCGAGATCGGCTTTGAAGAGTTCTTCAGCGATCCGATGCTGACCTGCCTGATCCTGGAAGGCCTCCGCGGCAACCAGGAGCTGAAGATCCTCTGGCAGGACGTCCAGATCGCGAACAACGAAGTCCTGAAACGCCGCGGGGCCTACCTGCCGTTCCTCTCGCTGGGAGCCGGAGCGGGGATGGACCAGGCCAGCCGGTACACGCGGAACGGGGCTGTCGACAGCTCTCTCACGATCGCCCCCGGGAAGCCGTTCCCGGCTCCGCTCCCCAACTTCCTGCTCGCCGCGAACGTCTCGTGGGAAGTCGATATCTGGCGGGCCCTCCGCAACGGCCGGGACGCGGCGGCCCTCCGCTATCTAGGCACCTCCGAGGGACGGAACTACGTGGTGACCCGCCTCGTCGCGGAGATCGCCGAGAGCTACTACGGGTTGATCGCGCTCGACAAGCGGATGGAGATCCTGGACCAGACCATCGCGCTGCAGGAGCACAGCCTGGAGATCGCGAAGGCCAAGAAGGAAGCGGCCCGCGAGACCGAACTCGCCGTCCAGCGGTTCCAGGCCGAAGTCCGCAAGAACCAGAGCGAGAAGCTGATCGTCCGGCAGGAGATCATCGAGACCGAGAACCGGATCAACTTCCTCCTCGGACGGTTCCCGCAGCCGGTCCCCCGTCCGGCGGTCGAATTCGTCGACCTGAACCTCCGTCCGCTCAGCGTCGGGGTTCCTTCGCAGCTCCTCCAGAACCGGCCCGACATCCGCCAGGCGGAGCGGGAACTTGAAGCGGCCGGCCTCGACGTCAAGATCGCCCGGGCCCGCTTCTATCCCCAGCTGGTCATCACCGGCAGCATCGGGTACGAGGCCTTCAACCCCCGTTACCTGTTCACGCCGGATGCCCTGGTGGGGAACCTCGTCGGCAACCTGGTGGTTCCGGTCGTCAACCGGGCTGCGATCAAGGCGGACTACCAGTCGGCGAACGCCGTGCAGCTGCAGCGGATCTACGATTACCAGCGGATCATCCTGAACGCGTTCACCGAAGTGATCAACCGCGTTTCGATGGTCGAGAACTACACCCAGAGCATCGAGATCAAGAAGCAGCAGCTCCTGGCTCTCGAAGCGTCGGTCGACAGTGCCAGCCGGCTGTTCCAGGCAGCCCGGGCGGAGTACATGGACGTGCTGTTCGCCCAGCGCGACCTGATGGAAGCCCGGATGGTCCTCGTGCAGACGAAGCGGGAACAGCTCGGGGCGATCGTCAACGCCTACCAGGCCCTGGGTGGCGGCCTCTACCAGCATGCCAATTACGAGTCGGTGACGGTCCTGCCGTCCGAGCCCCTCCCCGCCGCGCCGGGCGGTGGCGAGGTTGTTCCCGTCCTTCCCGAGCCCGCTGATCCGGCCGGGCCGCTGCCGATGCCGAAAGCGGAGGACCGGAAGAATCCCGTGTCGGTCGAGGTGGCGGCGGAGGAGGAAGAGACCGGGGCCGCTTCCCTGGAAACGAACAGCGAGATCCCGGTGCGGGTCGCCGAGGCGCTGGATGGCGAAGAGGCCTCCGACGACGACGAGCAAGCTCTGATGCCGGAGATGGCGAAAGAGGAAAGCGTCGAGGAGTAGGCCGGGGGCGTTGGCGGTCAGGCACGCGATGACGGAGCCGGAATCGCTGCGGATCGGATCGCGCGATTCAGTGCGGATGTCCTCCGGTGGCCTCCTTCCCCGCGGCGATCTCGAGGACGACGGGGAAGGTCAGGATGCGGTCGTTGTGACGAAACTGCCCCCAGGCCTTGTAGAGGCCGGCGGACGGCAGGTGCGCTTCAAACGCGACGATGCCATCGGGAGCTTCCTTCGCCTCGTTCGCCGGGTGGGCGTGAACGTAGTCGAGGCTCCCCGCCCGGATGACGACCAGATGGCCCATCGCGCCGAGATAGGGCTGAAGCGTCGAGATGGGGCGATCGTCTGCGTCGGTGATCCGGAAACGGATGGAGGTGGCGGCGGCCCCCTGGTCGACCTCGACCTTCGCCCGCAGCCCGCCCTCTTCGATGGGCGCGGCGGTGTTCGCCACAAGCGTCGGAGCGGGCGGGGCGTCGCCAGCGACGGTCAGCTCTCCCACGGCGAGTGACGGCACTCCCCCTGCCGGCTGGTAATCGACATACAGGCGATAGCGGCCGGGCTTCGGGAATGCGTGCTCCGTGCGGAGAGTGCCATCTTCGCTGACCTCCGGATGCAGATGGGCGAATTCGTCCAGGCCGTCGCGGACGATAATCAGATGCGCGAGCTTCTCATGGAGCGGCTCGAACCGGCGGACGACCGTCTTCGCCGGATCGGTAATCTCCAGCGAAAGCCCAATGGCCTCCCCGGCCGCCGGCTGTTCGGGCGCGGTCAGGACCCGGAGCGTCGAGGGGGGCGCCTGTGCGCCGGCCACGCCGTGACCTCCATGTCCACCATGCTCCCCATGGGATACGTGGGCCGGAACGCCGGGGGAGGGACCTGTCGCCGAGTCCTTTGGTGGAGCACCGGCGGGCCGCGAACACCCGGCGGCCAGCAGCATGAGGGGCGCGCTGAAGGCGATGAGGCGGAGGAGATTCCGCCATGGGATGTGGAGATCACGGGGCGGGTTCATGGCGACGGCGCTCCTTTCGATGATGTCGCGGCGACGCTTGGCTTTCCTTGGCCTCGGCCGGCCTCCCGCCAGCGTCACTACCAGCTTACACCCCGTACCCCACTCCCGAGTCAAGCAAAAGAGATGACGAACGCTCCGAATCGGATCGCGCCGACGCCTGCGGCCGAGACCGACGAGCGGCTCATCACGCTGGACCGGATCAGCGGACCGGTGTCGCAGGGGCCGACGGGCCAGGGACCGAAGTGTCCGAGACCGAAGAGGGGCGGTATTCGATCCTCGCTCCGGGCGTGACGAGGTCGTTGAACCGGTCCACCGGTTCCCGCGCACTCCAGGCGATCCCCCGCAGGATCAGAACCCGGAACAGCGGATCGTCGAACGTCCACGAATAGTGCCCCAGGATCGAGACGAACACCCGCCCCCGGGCGGGCTCGAGCGTCCACAGGAGCGGCTGCTCCCTGTTCTCCTCGCGGCCGGTGCCGACCAGCGAGAGGCGGCTCGGATCCCCCGCCATCCCCCAGTAACTTTCGTCGTGAAAGTGAACGCGGCGGAAGTTGCGCGTGATCTCGTCCGGGCAGGCGTTGAGCAGCTCCAGGTCGATCGGACCGTGGCGAAACCGCGAGCCCGCCGTGAAGGCGAGTCCGATCCGCTGGGCAAACGCCGGGGCCTCGTTCCCGCCGTCGACGGCGTAGTGCAGGTAGACGAGCCCGCCGCCACGCGCGAGGTAGGCGTCGATCGCCCTGGCCCGCTCCGCCGTCCACCGCCCGTGCTGGTAGAAGACGATCGTGTCCGCCGTCCGGAAGTCGTCGTCGGTGGGCCATTCATCGGCCGCCGTGACGTCGATGCCGTCCGCCATCTGAAAGAGCCGCAGCCACGCCCCCTTCCAGGCGGGGTAGTCGTGCTCGCCGGGGCCGTGGTCCTTGGCGCCCGAGACGAGGACGATCTTCTTCCGCGCGGGCGTCTCCGGGAGCCGGCTTCCCTCCAGGACCGCCGCCACCTCGCTCCACGCGCGGGGGGCGGGGGGCTCGAGCGCGCCGTACTCCGGCATCCGGGGAGGGGGCGTGAGCAGGAACGTCAGCAGGTCCCGCATCCGATCGGGACCGACCTTCTGCGGGAGGCCGCTCGGCATGATCGAGATGGAGGAGGCCTGCATCTGCTCAACGTCGGCCCGCGCGATCTTCGCGGTCTTTCCCTCGGCGTCGCTCACGAGGAGATGGTCCCCCTCGGACCGAACCGCGCCGGTCAGGACGCGGCCGTCCGCATGGATGATCATGTGCGTCAGGTAGTCCGGGTTGATCGCGAAGCTGGGGGTGGCGATGTCCCGCAGGACCGAGTCGTAGTCGCGATGGGGGAGGTTCGAGAGGTCCGGACCGATCGCCGCTCCCTGGCCGTGGACGCGGTGACACTTGAAGCAGCCCACCTCCTCGCCGAAGAAGACGCTCTTGCCGCGGCGCCAGCTCCCTCCCTGGAGGGCAGGATGGTCCGTCGCCAGGAGCGCCGGGATGGCGGCCTCGGCGGTCGGGGCCCACGGCAGTCGGAACCGCCGGAGCGGGAACGCGCGGGGACGGGGATCCTCGTTCGTGCTCCAGGAGACGGTCAGGTCCGCTGCCTCGGAACCGGTCGGCAGCGCGATCTCGACCGCCGCCCGCGGATCACCCGTCTCGATGACCGCCTCGAAACCGGGTTGGCCGTCGCGCGGTTGGACGGGGACGGATGTCTTGTCCGCCAGGAGCTCGAACGGCTCGCGGGACCGGAACAGGACGCGGACCCGCTCGGGAGGGAGTTCGTACCCGACCGGGGAGCCGGGCTGGACTTCGGGGCGGAGCATCCGGCGGAGGTCGAGCGTCGTCCGGAGCCGCAGAGTTCCGGGCGCGGCAATCGTCTTCCGGAACGAGGCGTGCGGATCGCTCCCCTGCGTCAGCTCGAAGGAGACGCGCGGATCGAGGTGCGGGAGCCAGAGCGCTTCGGACGCCGCCGAGGCGTCGTCGCGGCCCCGCCATTCGGCCTGCACGCCGTCGAGGTTGTAGGCCAGGTCGGTCTCGGGGACCTGTGGCCGGCCCTGCGGTCCCGCGGGGGCGTCGGCCGCGCGTCCGAGTCCCCGGAGCGTCAGCGCGTATCCGGTCGACTGGGCGTGCGCATCGGTCGCGAGGATCAGGGTCCGGCGGTCGGGGCTGACCTGCAGCGAGCGGACCGCCAGCTTCTTCCGGGGAGCCATCTTCTGGTCCTGGACCACGTTGTAGCCCGGCCACAGGGCTTCGAAGCGGTCCCCCGCGGCGACCGCCGCCCCGCTGTCGATCGCGGCCCCCCCTTCGACATTCCGGAGCTGCTCCGCCGAGAGCGGGGCGTCGAACGTCACCCGGACCTCGCGCGGTCCCTGCGGCCACGCCAGCACGGGACGCGGGACATCCGCGAGCGAGTGGATCTTGTAGAGTTTTCCCTTCCCCGCCGCCCCGCTTCCCCAGTCCGGTCCGCCGCCGTGGGCCGCGATGACGAGGTCGCCCGCCGGCGAAAGACAGGCGTCGGCGGGAAGCATCGGCAGGCTCGCGAGGAGCTGACTCTGGGCGACGTAGCCCGCATCGGTCGTCACCAGCTTCGTCCGGTACAGCTTGCCCCGGGAATACCCCGTGACGAGGGCGTCGTCCTTCCACCACGCCGGGCCGAACGCCCGGTTCCCCTCCGCCGGGGAGTTGAAGTTCAGGCCGCAGGTCGACTGGTGCTGGGGGGCGTAGTCGAAGACGCTCGGCTCGTCGATCACGTTCGGCAGATGCTTCGGATGTCGCGGCGGGAAGCCGTAGTGCCGTCCCCGCTCGATGTGGAGCAGCTCGTCGAACGGGTTGCCGTTCGAGAGCCAGGTCGCCCCCTCCTGATCGGTACAGAAGAGGTTCCCCGACGGATGGAAGCGGAGCGCGACCGGAAAGCGGATGCCGGTGGCGATGATCTCGCGGCTCGAGAAGTCCGGGGCGATCCGCAGAATCGTCCCCCGCTCGCTCTCGATCGAATACGGGATCGCGTCCTTCGCCGTGCCGTAGGCGTCGGTGTAGTTCTGGCAGCCGAGCCCGAAGTAGACGCTCCCGTCACGGCGGTCGACCGCCACGCCGAGGGCGTCGACTCCGTGCGGAAGCTCCTGCCAGCCGTTGGCGATCTCCCGCTCGCGGTCGGCGACGTCGTCGTTGTCGGTGTCCTCGACGAGCAGGCACTTTCCCTTGGCTGCGACGACGACCCGCATCCCCTCCCCGGGCTGCGAGGGGAGCAGGTCCATGCCGATCGGCCCGAGCAGCTTTCCCCGTCCCTCGAAGAACGTGGCGGTCCGGTCCTCCAGGCCGTCCCCGTCGGAATCGGTCAGGAGCAGGATGTCGCCGCTGTAGGCGAGGGCGACGAGCCGGCCGTCCGGCCGGTAGAGGAGGTTGTTGACGTTCGTCAGGTCGAGCGGGAGCTCGCGGACCTCGAAGCCGGGGACGAACATCTGCACCGGAGGGGGGGACTTGACCCGGACCAGGCCGCTGCCGCCGCTGAGAGCGCTTTCCGGCAGCAGGACCGCGGCGGTCCCCGCGTACTTCGCCTCCAGGTACTTTTCGACATCGTTTCGCTCCGGCTCGTCGAGAGCCCGGTCGTAGAGCAGGACCTCGGCGATGTCCCCTTCGTAGAAGCCGCAGACCTCCGCCACGATCCCGTTGCCGTACTGGCGGGCTCCGACGACCAGCTCATCGAGGCGGAGGACCGAACCGGCGGCGCGATCGCGCGCGTTCCCCGCCTCGCCGTTGACCCGCACCGAGATCCTTCCCGGACCGGGGGCCGCGACGAACCCGATGCGGAGGAGCCTTCCGAACGGCGACGGTTTCTTGAGGAGGTTCGCCGCCCCGTTCGTCCCGGCTCCTTCGATGTTGATCGCTTCGACCGCGTTTGTGTGGAAGGGGCCAAAGTCGACGTTGAAGCCGGTCTGGTAGTCGTTCCGCTCTTTTTCGAACGAGGCGAGGAAACCCGTGAAGGCGCGGCGGTTGGCGTGCGGCGCGATGACGGCGAAGCCGGTGACGACGGGCGCCTCGATCCGGCCGGCCGACCGGCGGAGGAAGGTCTTCTTGCCGTCGAAGCGGACCGCGCGAAACGTGTTCTCGACGAGATAGTCGGGACGGGAGTCGGCGGTGGGGGCCAGGAGATCCCGCCCGTGTCCCGAGGCGTCGGGCCAGCGCTCGAGAGGGGTTTCGCCGTTGGGACCGGGGCGGCCGGCGGACTTCAACGCGTCGTCGAGACGCGAGGCGTCGTACCAGCCGACGAGGCCGCGGGTAACGGGGAGCCGGGGATCGGCCCACGGCTCCGCCGCAGGGGCGTTCGCGGCGATCCACAGGCTGACGACCAGGAGAACAAGGGAACGAGTCATGCGAGCGCGGCCTGTTGGCAGGTGGTCGGCGAACACAGTTTCCGCCTCGGCATCCCGAGAGGCGACTTCGGCCCGCGATGGGAAGGGCTCGCCCGGGGCGAGCGGAATCCCTCACTCCGGCGATGTCCGTCGCCGCGCTGCGGTCGCGCGGGAACCGTTCGCTCCCGGACCGCCGGCCGCATTGAGGTCCCGGTTTCGTTCCAGGCGGACGAACTGTTCGACCTGCCGGGTGATCGCGGATTCGGTCGGGAGCCGCTCCATTGAGCTGGCCCCGTAGAACCCTTCGATGTCGCAGCGGTCGAGAACGTACTTCGTATCCCCCGGCTCGGCGATCGGGCCGCCGTGGCACAGGACGAGGACGTCGGACCGGACTTCGCGGGCCGCCTGCGCGATCTCGTCAACCGCGGCGACGCACTGGTCGAGCGTCAGGGATGTGATTGCGCCGATCGTTCCCGAGGTCGTGAGCCCCATGTGGGCCACGATGATGTCCGCCCCCGCCTGGGTCAGCAGCCGGGCCTGGTCGGGATCGAAGGCGTAGGGGGTCGTCAGCAGCCCCATCTCATGGGCGGCGGCGATACAGTCCACCTCGAGCTGAAAGCTCATGCCGGTCTCTTCGAGGTTCGCCCGGAACGTCCCGTCGATGAGGCCGACCGTCGGGAAGTTCTGGATCCCGGCGAAGCCCAGCGACTGCAGCTCCCGCAGGAACGGCTCGCGGATCAGGAAGGGGTCGGTGCCGCAGACCCCCGCCAGGACCGGGGTGTGGCGGACGGCGGTCAGGATCTCGGGAGCGAGCTCCTTCACGATCTGGTTGGCGTTCCCATAGGGCATGAGGCCGGCGAGCGAGCCCCGCCCCGCCATCCGGTAGCGGCCGGAGTTGTAGACGACGATCAGGTCGATCCCCGCTGCCTCCTCACACTTGGCGCTGATGCCGGTGCCCGCGCCGCCGCCGATCAGGGGGCGTCCCTCCGCGACTTTGCGGCGGAAACGTTCGAGGATGGCTTGTCGGGATTCGCTCATTGTCTGGTCCTGTTGGAATGCGCTCAATGCGTTCCGGGAGCAGGCTCCCGGCGGGACGCGGCGTCCCACTGTTCAAGGAAACGGGTGACGAGAGTGTCGGCGAACGCCTTGTCGTTGATGTGGAAGGGGTGTGTTTCAATCCCGACGGCGGACGTCCCTGCGAGCCCGGAACGGAACGCCTCGACGAACGCGGCGTCCGCCTCCGGGTCGTGGAACGGCTGCCCCGGCGCGTCGAGCGCCGAGACCCCTCCCGCGGGGATGAGCACCGTAGCCGGCGATGTCGCACGGGCCAATTTGGCGGTCATCCAACGGGCGAACTGCCGGTTCTCTTCCGGCGTGGTCCGCATCAGTGTCACCTGGGCATTGTGCCGATGGAGCCGGCGGTCACGGAATGGGGCAGGCACAGTTTCCGGAGCGCCGAAGTTCACCATGTCGAGAGCCCCGAGGCTCATCACATACGGGACCTGCGACCGGAGGATCGCCTCGAACCGCGCCGGTCCCGCCGGGAAGACCCCGCCGACAACCTCGTCGGCGACCTCCGTCGTGGTGATGTCGAGGACCCCGCGGATCATTCCGGACTCGACGAGTTTTTCCATCGCCCGTCCCCCGGTGCCGGTGGCGTGGAAGACGAGGCAGTCGAAACCCCGCTGCTCGAGGGCGGCCCGGACGGCCATGACGCATGGGGTCGTGACGCCGAACATCGTCATTCCGACGATCGGCCGGTTCGCCACCTGCGGGGGCGAGTGGAGCACCATCCCGGCCATGGCGTGAGCGGCGTTCGACAGGATCCGGGTCGAGACCGCGTTGATCCCCGCGACGTCGACGATCGAGGGCATCATCGAGATGTCGCTGCAGTCCACGTAGGGGGCGACGTTACCGCTGGCGACGGTCGAGACCATCAGTTTCGGAAGCCCCGCCGGCAGGGCCCGCATCGCCCGCGTGATGAGGGCGGTTCCGCCGCTGCCCCCGAGGCCGATCACGCCGTCGAATGCCTTCGACGCGAGCTGCTTCAGGAGGAACGCCGCCAGGGCCTCCCCCATCGCGGCGACGGCGGCGCCCCGGTCAGTGTGTCCGACCGCGGCCCCGATCCCGTCGGGATGGTGCATGGCGACCTGGGTCCGCCCGACTTGTGGCGGGACCGTGGGGGCGTCAAGCGACCCGACGTCGACCATCACGGCCCGGACTCCGGCCCGCTCGAGCTGCTCGGCGACGAAGGCGAGTTCTTCCCCCTTCGTGTCCATCGTGGCGATCGCCAGGACTGTCGGCGGCATGGGGCGGGACCTGATTGGGGAAAGGTTGGGGAAGGATGGGGCGGGATGGGCGAGGGGCAGATGTTGCCTGCGTCTATCGATTTCGTCGACATCCGCAGAAGCGGTACCGTTCCCGGGACGATCCGCGGAGAACGTTGCAAACCATTTCTGCTCAATGACCTGCGGACGACAATCTCTCACAGGCCGGCCGAAATTCAGGGCGACGGAGGTTGTTACCTGTTACCTTGTAAGCGCCGACGGAGCACTTCCTCACTCGTCGTCGAAGTCCCAGCATGTTCGCATTCGATCCGTCCCGACTCCTCATCGCCGTCGCCGCCGGATCGGGGCAGGTGACGCGCGTCGCCATCGAGGCGGGCGCCGACCTCCTGCTGGTCCTGAATGCCGGCCGCTACCGGACGCTCGGAGCCGGCTCCCTTGCCTCCTTTCTCCCCTACGGCAACGCCAACCAGCAGACGCTCGAGCTCCTCGGCGACATCCTCCCCCGCGCGAAGGAGGTCCCGGTCGTCGCCGGAGTCTTCGGCTCCGACCCGGAGATCGTCCTCGATGAGCACCTCGACCGCCTGCGGGGGCTCGGAGTCTCCGGCGTCACGAACTGGCCGTCGCTGGGGTTCATCGACGGCCGGTTTCGCCTCGCCCTCGAAGAGGACGGGATCACCCCGGAGAGCGAGGTCGAGATGCTGGCGGCGGCCCGCGCCAAGGGACTGGCGACGATCGCGTTCGTCCATACGGAGGAGGACGCCGCCCGCTTCGCGCCGGTGAGCGACGGGATGATCCTGAACATCGGCCTCACGCACGAGATCGACAGCCGCCAGGATCACCGCGATCAGATCCAGACCGGCATCTCCCGGCTCACGGCGATGCGGAGCGCCGCCCGGCGGATCAACCCGGCGGTCTTCTGCCTGATGTTCGGGGGGATCGTCACGACCGCCCAGGACTTCGAGTCGGTCCTGATCCGCTGCGACATCGACGGCTTCGCGGGGGGCTCGGTCTTCGAGCGACTTCCGGTCCAGCCCGCGATCGAGTCAACGATCCGGCAGTTCCGCTACGTCACCCGCCTTGCCGCGCACTCCCCCGAGTCGACCGGCGACGGTCCGCTGATCGGCGAGACTCCCGTCATGCGGGAGTTGCGGCGGCGGATCACCCGCATCGCGCCCTTCGACGTCAATGTCTGCATCGAGGGGGAGACGGGGACGGGAAAGGAGCTCGTCGCTGCGGAGATCCACCGCCAGAGCTCCCGCCGCGAGGCCCCCTTCATCACGCTCAACTGCGGAACGATGACCGACTCGCTCCTGGAGAGCGAACTGTTCGGCTACGAGAAGGGGGCGTTCACCGGGGCCGACCGCCGGCACATCGGCAAGTTCGAGCTGGCGGACGGCGGGACGCTGTTCCTCGACGAGGTGGCGGACCTGACGCCGCGGGCCCAAGTCGCCCTCCTGCGGGCGATCCAGCAGGGGGAAGTCCTGCGGATCGGCAGCGAGAAGCCGATCCACGTCGACGTGCGGATCGTCACGGCGACGCACTACGACCTCCGCCGGCAGGTCGACGAGGGGCTGTTCCGGGCCGACCTCTACTTCCGCCTCAACCAGATGCCGCTCCGCGTTCCCCGCCTCGTCGAGCGGCTCGACGACCTGGACCGGCTGGTGAAGGCGATCCTGGCGCGGCTCGAGCCGCGGATCGGCCGGCGCTTGAGCGGGATCACCGCCCCCTTCGAGCGGCGGCTTCGGGCCTACGACTGGCCGGGGAACGTGCGGGAGCTCGAGTTCGTTCTGTGCCGCGCGGCGATCCTCGAAGAGGGCTCCCTCCTGAAGGGGACCGCCGTCGACCTCCGGACGACGGAGCCGGTCGCGCCTCTCCCCCCGCGCGGTCGGCCGGCCCCCGCGGGATCCGACCGTGACCGTGCCGAGGAGGCGATCCGCCGGGCGAAGGGGAACAAGTCGCAGGCAGCGGCGGAACTGGGCGTGTCGCGGAAGACCCTCTACGCGTGGCTCCGCCGGGAATAGGTCACAGAACGACCGAGGCCGCCGGTCGAGCGGGCCGCCGACCGCGACGGCTCGCTCCGGCGTTCGACGCGGGCGATGAGGCTATGTCGTTCTCCGCCGGAGTGGTTACAGTACCGTTTCGGGGCGTCAGGCCCCTGCGGCAGCCAGAAGGCTGAACTCCAACGAGGCCGAACATGAGTGCTCACTTCTTCTCGCGGCGGGCGTTTCTTCGGGGTGTGGGCGTCACGATGGCGCTCCCCTGGATGGAATCGCTGCCGGTGTGGGGCGACGCGACGGCCGCGAAGGTTCCTGGCAGCCAGGCGCCGGTCCGGCTGGGGGTGCTGTTCTGCGGGAACGGGTTCCACAGCAAGGAGTGGTGGGCCAAAGGGGAAGGCAAGTCGATGGAGCTGGGGCAGGTCCTCGCTCCGCTGGCGGACCTCAAGGAGAAGATGCTCTTCGTCCGCGGCCTCTACAACGAGCAGGCCCTCAAGGGGAACATCCACAGCTCGCAGACCGGGAACCTGCTCTCCGGCGCGCCACTGGCGGCCGGCGGCGACATCCGGTCTGGGACGAGCATCGACCAGTTCATCGCCCAGACTCACGGCCGTTCGACGAAGGTTCCGAGCCTGGTCCTGGGGTGCGAGAAGTCGAATCCGTCGGTCCACAAGAACTACTCGATGATCTACAGCTCCCACATCTCGTGGAGCTCCCCGACGACGCCGACGCCTCTCGAACTGTACCCAGCCCTGGCCTTTGACCGACTCTTCAAAGACGGAGCGCAGAAGGGGGACAAGAGCGTCCTGGATGCCGTGATGGCGGATGCACAGGACTTCCGGAAGAACGTCAGCGCCGCGGATCAGCGGAAGCTGGATGAGTATCTCGACTCGGTCCGCGAGATCGAAGTCCGGATTGAGCAGTCGGGCAAGCAAGGCGAGCTGCAAGGCTGGCGGCCGACGCTCGACAAGCCGAACATTCCGCGGCCGCCGGAAGGGATCCCGCAGAACATTGCCGAGCACATGCGGCTGATGTGCGACATCCTGGTCCTCGGTTTCCAGACCGACACGACCCGGGTGACGACGCTGAAGCTCAACAATGACCACAGCTCGCTGCGGTTCCCGCACCTGGGGGTGGACTACATGATCCACCATCTGCTGTCGCACTCGGACTCGGCGGACTGGCTCAAGGTGAATCAGTTCTTTGTCGACCAGCTGGCCTACATCGCGAAGAGGCTGGATGGGATCCAGGAAGGGGAGCGGACGGCGCTCGACAATTCGATGCTGCTGTTCTGCTCGAGCATGCTGAACGGCAACCACGACGCTTCGCAGCTCCCCGTGGTGCTGCTGGGTGGCGGCGGCGGGAAGATCCAGGGGGGGCGGGTGCTCGACTATCTCGGGAAGCCGAACCGGAAGATGTGCAGCCTGTACCTGTCGATGCTCGACAAGTGCGGGATCGAGCTGAAGGGGTTCGGGGATTCGACGGAGCGGCTTGCGGAAGTATAGGCCGACCTGCTCGGGATGCTCGAACGGCGTTCTTGCCGGACGGACCCTGCTCGCTCAGACCCAATGTGCGACGGCCGCTGGGGTCAAGGGGGCCTCGCCCCCTTGCCGCCGGAGGCGCTTCCATGAGGAACCGTGGTACACAACGGATGTCCGCTTTGTGGTACCAGCGTTGAGGACTCCCTCACACCGCACAGCTTGCTTTGCAATCCTCGCGGGTTGGTGAGGGGGCATCCGGCACGTTGTCCGCGTTTGGATACTCACTTCTTCAGACATCTCTCGACGGCCAGGCCTCCGGCGGGCAAGGGGGATTCTCCCCCCTGCACCCCCTGACCAGGGTCCCCCTGGACCCGGTCGATGGACCGTCGTTGCTAGCGTTCGCCGACTTCGAGGGGATCATTCGCCGCCGATGTCGATGAGACTGCGTCCGCACTCGGCAGATGCCAGACGACCGTCAATCCAATGACCCCGAGCACGATGATCAGGATCGTCCCGACCGAACTGAATCCTGTCGTGAAAACGGTTAGAGCGATCACCGACGGGACAACAACATAAGCCGTCCGCTTCGCTCGCCGAGGAACCGCCCTCCGCTCATCCCAGTCTCGAATCATCGGACCGAATCGAGGCAACCTGAGCAGCCACGCATGCCATCGCGGATCCGACTTCATGAAGGCCCAACTCGCCAACAGCAGGAACGGCGTCGTCGGAAGCACCGGGAGAAACGCACCGAGGACTCCCAGCCCCACGCTGACGAGTCCCGCCGATACGTACAACCATCTCCGCATACACCGGACTGTACCGGACGACCGCCAGAACGCCACCCGCGATCTTCAACGCGGCCGGCTCACTTCGCGGCCGTGACGCTGATGTAGAACGGCTTCGAACTCGTCGTTGCCTTCATCACGAAGTTGATCGACACGTTCGCCATCACGCTGCAGAGCTGCTTCTCGACCGGCGCGGCGTCCTTGGCGGCGACGAGCATCAGGTGCCCCTTCGTCGCGCCGCTCGTCAGGAGCGTGCTGCTCTTCTTGGCGTCGATCGTCACCCCCGGCGGGAGCGTGTCGCCGAACTTCTGCGAGAGGTGCTGGAAGAGGACATCGAGTGTCACGTTCTGCTTGAACTCGGGCGCCCGGACGATTTCGACGTCGACCTTCGCGGAGTCCCCCGCCGCGAGCTCGACGTGGTCCGTGCTGAGCTTCACTTCCGGGACGTCGGAACTCGGGGCCGAGGCGACGATGTGCTGGTCGACCCAGTAGTGGCTTCGGCCGCCGCCGGGCATGTAGATCTCCTGCATCGGATGCGCGGTGGCGACGAACTCCCTGGTGGAGCCGTCCGGCAGCTTGATCTGTCCGCGTCCGGTGACGGTGATCTCGCGGCCGACGATCGGACGATCCTTCGCCGCTTCCAGGATGATGCAGCCGTCGGTCGGCTTGCCGGCGAGGATCCGTCCCGGGGTCGCCGTGATCCCTTCCGGCAGGCCCTCGATCGCCAGCGCGATCTCGCCGTCGAACCCGTTCTTGCGGAACGCGCGGACGAACAGCACTCCCGCCCCGCCGGGGGGAAGCTGCGTCTTGTCGGTGTCGAGGAAGAGGTCGAAGTACGGCTGCGGACGCGTGGCCCGCAGGGCGTAGACGAACTCCGCCCCGCCGCGGAGGTGAAGGTCCCGCAGCTCGACGAAGTACTTTCCGTCGGCCGGAGCGGTCCAGTTTTCGATCCAGGCATCCTGCGATCCGCGGGGGCCCGTGCGGATGTCGTCGCTCTCCTGGAGCCGCTGGCCCTTCTCGTTGACGATGGCCAGCAGCGGATCGAGGCCGGAGTCGAGCCGCCGCGCGATCACCTCGAACGAGAAGGTTTCTCCCTTCTTGGCTTCGAAGGCGAAGACGTCGACATCCGCCGCCGTCTCCATCCGTCCGCAGACGGTCGACGGGATGGTCAGCGGCGATGCGGTCGCGGCGGTGTTGTTGTCGGAGGTTTCGTCCGCCAGCGGCAGGGATTCGACGAGGACCGTCACCGGGTTGGTCGGCTTGCCATTCAGGACGGGCCGCAGAGGATGCGGGCCATCGGCGAGGCCGGACGGGATCGCCTGCTCGACGAGCGTTCCCGCCGGGAGTCCGAGGCCGACGAGCTCCATCTTTCGCGGCGCCCCGGCCGCAACGGCGACGGGGTGGACGGTCTTGATGAAGGGCCGGTCATTGGCCTCAACGGAATAGGTCCAGTGGACGTTCCCCTGGTAGCGGGAGTCCCGGACTTCCAGGACGTATTCCCCCGGGCGGTCGAGCGGGCAGCTCAGGAGCGGGTCGGCGGCGTAGGTGTTGTCCGCCGCCGCGACGACCGAGCCGGTGGCGGACCGGACCGTGATGAGGGGGTCGACGTGGGCCTGGAGGTCATGGATCCGGTCTTCCAACCGCATCGCCCGGCAGTGGAACTGGAGCGTCGTCGGCTGCGAGATCGAGAACCGGAAGTAGTCGACGTCTTCGGCCTTCTCGATCGTTCCGCAGAGCGTGGCGGGGAGCGTGACGTTCTGGGCCTTCTCGAGGAGGTCGTTGTCCTTCTGCTCGTGGATCACCGGGTCCTGGGCGACGACGAGCTGGCCGATGGTCGAGGCCCCGGTCGGGCCGAGGAGCCGGAAGTCCCGGACGCCCGGGAGGGCATCCGCCGCAACCGTGAACCGCAGCTTGATCGACTCGAGCTTCGGCTCCTTGCCGTCCTTCCCGGGCTCCATCGGTGTGAGGACTTCCCCGGTGACGCCGGTTCCGCTGACGATGACCGTCGTGAAGCCGTACATCGAGGCCCGGGAGAGGAGCTCGTGCTCCGTGGCCCCGCCGATGGCCGCCGCCGTCGGCTTGAGGCTCATCAGCATCGGGTAGGACGTCTGGGCAGCCGCCGGACCCGCCAGAAGAATCAGAAGCGAAGAAATCCAAAGCGTGCGGCGGATCGAAGACATGGCCGGTTCCCGAACGTGTTCGACCCGGTGGTTGCGGGCGAGCCATCGTCGAGACGCCGTGTTCGACACCTGCGGCGCAGGAGCCGTCCCGGTGAGTCAGCGGATCGATCGAACTCACACCACAAGTCCAGCCGCGTCGCGGGGACTACCGGCCATCGCGGAGCCGGTCCCCGAGGAAGTTATCGAGCTCGGGGATAGCATAGATCTTCGAGATCGTTTTCTCGATGTCGTAGAGCACCCGGCGGAACTGGACAGTCTTCGCCGTCTGGTCGAGGACGATGTAGGCGGCGCGGGAATCGCCGTCGCGGGGCTGGCCGACTGAGCCGACGTTGACGAGGACCTTCCGGTCTCCCAGCTTCACTTCGCTCCCGATTTCGTCGGGCGAGGAAAATGAGTACTCCTCCTGGAAGACACCCGGAATGTGGGTGTGGCCCTGGAAGCAGTAGCTCTCGACCAGGCCGAAGATCCGCTCCATCTTCCGCTGGTTGTAGATGTCTTCCGGGAAGACGTATTCGTTGAGCGGGTTGCGGGCGGAGCCGTGCACGAAGAGGAAGTTGGCCTCGCGCCGCATCCGGGGGAGGTCGCCGAGGAACTCCCACCGCTTGTCATTCTTGGCGGTGTCGTCCGACTCGAGCTGCTTGCGCGTCCAGAAGATCGCCCGCTCGGCCTGCGGGTTGAAGCCTTCCGGATCGAAGAGAGCCGCGTTGTCGTGGTTCCCCAGAATCGTGACCGTGCAGTTCTGCATCACGAGATCGATGCACTCGCGCGGATTCGGCCCGTAGCCGATGATGTCGCCGAGACAGAAGACCTCTTTGATCCCCAGGGTGCGAATATCCGCGAGCACCGCCTCCAGGGCTTCAAGGTTCCCGTGAATATCGCTGATGATCGCTCTCAACTCAGATCACTCCGCCCGTGTGAACCTCTTGCGAAGCCAGCGACGGCCTTGGGGGGAAACGGGACGCGCCGCGACTCCGGGAAATCGGGCCGGGAGCTGGCGGCGCGGGCGTCTCAGGGACGGCCCGTCTCACTCAAGTCCATTGACAGGAACACTCTTCGACGTCTTTCGGCAAGTCTAGGGGAGCAAATGAAGGAGGGTCAAGCGCCATGGTAAAGGTGGCGTATCCGGTCGATTCGGCGGCGGATGGGGGGCGGGCTTGAGCGCGGCGAGCGGAATGTCGGGGATTTCGTAGGGCGAAAAGAAGCAGGCACCACTCTGGTGGGCCGTCGGAGCACCGCGACGGGATATCAGCCGGTGGACCGGCCGCCGGCAGAATCGCGCTCTTTGTTGGAACCGGACCATCTCATTACCATGCGGAATTCGAAACGTCGCCCTTTTTGTGCTCCTCGGTCATGCCTCACAACGGCAAGCTCTACATCGAAACCGTCGGCTGCCAGATGAATGTTCTGGACAGCGAACTCGTCGTCGCCGCGCTCCGGCAGCAGGGGTACGCCCTGACCGACGACATGAAAGAGGCGGATACCGTCCTGTTCAACACATGCTCGGTGCGGGAGCATGCCGAGCAGAAGATCTACTCGCAGCTCGGCCGGCTCCGCGTGGCGCGGAAGAAGAAGCCGGACCAGGTGATCGGCGTCATCGGCTGCATGGCCCAGAAGGACCAGGAGCTGATCTTTCAGAAGGCGCCGCACGTCGACCTGATCGTCGGGACCGGGCAGCTGGCCGAGATCCCCCGGCTGATCGACGAAGCCCGCCGCGACCGGAAGCCGGCGATCGCCGTCAGTCTGGACCGCAAGGAAGGCTCGCGGCTCGACGTGGCGAGCTCGTTCGAGAGCTATGACCCGCTCCGCGACCCGGAGATGCGGCCGAGCCCGTGGCAGGCGTATGTCCGGATCATGTTCGGGTGCGACAAGTTCTGCACCTACTGCGTCGTCCCGATGACCCGCGGGCCGGAGCAATCTCGGGCCCCGAGCGAGATCATCCGCGAGGTTCAGTCGCTGGTCGCGCAGGGGGTCCGGGAGGTGACGCTGCTGGGGCAGACGGTCAACAGCTACAAGTTCACTGAGAACGGGCGGCAGTCGCGGATGAGCGATCTGCTGGCGGCGATTCATGACACGCCGGGGCTGCAGCGGATCAAGTTCGTCACGAATTTTCCGAAGGACATGACGGACGACCTGCTGCAGGCGATCCGCGATCTGCCGAAGGTGTCGCGCTACCTCCACGTGCCGCTGCAGCATGGCTGCGATGAGGTGCTCAAGCGGATGAAGCGGGGGTACACCGTGGCGGACTACCGGGACATGATGGCCCGGATTCGCGAGACGGTTCCGGGGGCGGCGGTGTCGAGCGACTTTATTGTGGGGTTCTGCGGGGAGACCGAGGAGGCGTTCCAGAAGTGCATGGACGTTGTCCGGGAGTTCCGTTTCAAGAACAGCTTCATCTTCAAATACAGCCCGCGCCCGGGGACGAAGGCGAACGAGTTGTGGTCGGATGACATTCCGGAGGAGGTGAAGCGCCGCCGGAACAATGAGCTGCTGACGCTGCAGAACGAGATCAGTGAGGAGGACAACGCGGAGTTTCTGGGCCGGACGGTTGAAGTCCTTGTTGAAGGTCCGAGCAAGCGGACGACGAAGGCGAAGGGGACGACCTCCGGTCAGATGGCGGAGGACGCGAACCTGAATTATCCGATGCCGGGGGTCGTGGAGTCGGCGGTTCTTGCCGGTCATGTGCATCGGGATCATGACCACGATCATGATGATGCGGGGTGTGATACCGGCTGCGGGACGGGGGCGCTGGTGTCGCTGGATCTCGGTCGGTCCGGGTCGACGGTGGCGGCGGCTGCGTCGCGGACGGAGCCGGTTCAGCTGGTGGGGCGGACGCCGTGTGACCGGATTGTGGTGTTTGACGGGCAGCCGCGGCTGGCGGGTTCGATTGCCGAAATCCACATTCACGACTGCACGCCGACGACGCTGTTGGGCTCGATCGTGACGCGTCAGATTCAGCATGGAAACGAGACGTTGCTGCCGATCCTGATGTAGGCCAGAGCTGGGTCCAGGGGCACCCTGGTCAGGGGGTGCAGGGGGGAGAATCCCCCTTGCCCGCCGGAGGCTTGGCCGTCGAGAGATGTCTGAAGGAGGGTGTGTCCAAACGCGGACAACGTGCCGTATGCCCGCTCACCAACCCGCGGGAATCGCAGAGCGAGCGGCGAATTCTCAACCCCCGTGACACAAAGGGGACATCCGTTGCTTACCACGGTTCCTCACAGGAGTGCCTCCGGCGGCAAGGGGCGTGGCCCCCTTGACCCCAGGCTGCCGTCGCACGTTGGGTTTGAGCTATGGACGTCGCGCCGGCCAGGACGTGGTCTTGCGTCGATTCTTGTCCGGGTCCTAGCATCGGCCAGTTGAAACGCTTGCGGTGGAAAGGAATCCTGCCATGGCACCCGCCATCTCCCGACGCATCCTCCAGGTCATCTCCCCCTCCCACATGTCGGGAGCCGAGATGCAACTGGTCCGCCTGACCAAGCAGATGCAGGCCCGCGGCCACCTCCTGCACACCTGCTCCAAGAAAGGGAGCTCCGCCAACGAGGAGTTCCGCGTCCGCGGCATCGACGCCGAACCTCTCTCCATCGGCGGAAAGTTCAGCCTTACCGCCGTTCCCGCCCTCGCCGCCGCCGCCCGCCGACACAAGGCCGAACTCATCCAGTCGACCCTTTCCAGCGCCAGCTGGTGGTCCGGCTGGCTCGAAACCTTCGGCGGGCCCCCCTCGGTCGGACACGTCCAGGGCTTTACCTCCGCTGCCTGGCACCGCCGCCAGTCCCACCTCATCGCCGTCTCACAGGCGGTCAAGGACGACATGGTCGTCCAGGGGATCGCGGCCGAGCGGATCACCGTCATGCACAATGCCCTCGCCCCGGAAGAATTCGTTCCGAAGCGGGCCCCGCTCGAAGTCCGACAGGAATTCGGCGCCGACGCCCGGACCCCGGTGATCGGAACCTTCGGCCACCTCTCGGAGAAGAAGGGCTACCGCGATCTCTTCCCGGCGATCCCGCAGGTCCTCAAGCAGTTTCCGACGGCTCAGTTCTGGGTGATCGGCGTCGGCAAGCTCCGCGAGGAGCTGGAAGAGTACGCCCGCGCGAACGGCTTCCTGGGACAGGTCCGGTTCACCGGCTACCGCCGCGACGCGGCCGACCTGATGGGGGCCATCGACATCATGTGCCTCCCATCGCACCGCGAGCCGTGCGCGCTCGTCTACGTCGAGGCGGCCCTCTCGGAGAAGCCGATCGTCGCCTGCCGCGCCGGCGGGGCTCCGGAGTCGATCGCCGACGGCGAGACCGGACTGCTCGTGCCGGCGAAGAACAGCGATGCGATCGCCGTCGCGATCAAGACCCTGCTGGACAACCGCGACCGGGCCATCGCGATGGGGAAGGCCGGCCGCACCCGGGCCCTCGAAATCTTCGGCTGGGACCGCTGCATCCAGACCCTGGAATCGATCTGGACGCGAGTCCTCGACGAACGCCGATCCCGCAAAGCGGCTTGAAGGCTTCGGATTAAACACAAAGACACAAAGATCGCACGAAGAACACCAAGAGATTCCTTGGTGACCTTGGTGCCTCCTTTGTGTCTTGGTGTTTAACTCTTCCGGCTCTCAGGTCAGCGAGATCTGGTGCTGGCTGAGACGCTCGTAGCCGGTGTCGGTGATCAGGTAGTTGTGCTCGATCCGCATCCCGCCGAGGCCCGGCTGGTACGCGCCCGGCTCGAGCGTGACGACGTCGCCGGCGAGCAGCACGTCGACGCTGTCCGGAACGAGGATCGGAGCTTCCGGATGGGCCAGGCCCAGGCCGTGGCCGGCGTGGTGCGTGAAGAGGGCCGTCTTGCCCGCCTCGACGTACGGCTTGTTGACCGCGGCGTAGACGTCGCTCGCCTTGGCGCCCGCCTTGAGAGCCTTCTCGCCCCCCGCCATCCCGGCCTGGCAGATTGCGAAGAGTTCCTTCAGACCGGCGGCAGGCTCGCCCACCGCGAAGGTGTTCGTGAAGTCGCTGCGGTAGCCGTCGAGGACGACCGAGTAGTCGAGGGTGTAGAGGTCCCCCTCTTTGACGCGGTACTGGGTCGGGAGGCCGCCCGCCTTCGGCTGCTCCGCGGTCATGGAGCGGAAGTCGCCGTAGATGTAGCAGGCCTTCCCGGCGGCGGTGACGACCGCCTTCTGGATCTCGACAAAGCACTCCAGCTCGCTGACGCCGGGCTTCAGCACGTCGCGGACGCGGGCCATTCCGGCCTCGGCGGCCCGCATGCAGGACTTGAGGAGGGCGATTTCGTCGGGCAGCTTCTGGCGGCGGGCCTGACGGATCGCGGAGCCGAGGTCGGTGGTGACGCCGGGGCCCGGGACGTCTTCCGCGACGGAGGAGACAACGTTAGCGCCTTCGAGAGCGGTCAGGGCTCCGCAGGGGAGCCACTCCGCTTCGACGAGACCCTTCGTCCCCTGGAGGCCCGGAGCCGCCTGTTTGAGGGCGTTGATCAGGGCGTGGTCGCGATTGATGATCGAGTGCTTGTGGTCGTACCACTTCTCGACGATCTCGTTGTCGACGAAGGGCGTGCTCGCCGCCGCGCGGATCGCGAAATTGTCGCCGAGGAGCGTCGATCCGCCATTCCGTTGGAGTAGCAGCCAGCCTCGCTCGCCGCCGGAGAAGCTCAGGGTCTGGACGGCGAAGTTGGCGAGGTACTGCAGGTGCCGCGGATCCGCGACGAGGAGCCATTCGACGTCGGCCGGCACGAGATCCCAGACACGCTTCTGACGGGCGAGGCAACCTTCTCGGGTCAGCATGATTCACTCCACGTTTCGGGCGGAAAGCTCTGCCGCGAACCCTACCAGAAACAGGGCCAATTCAAAGCCAGCGTCCCGCTGGACCGGGGTGGCCGTGGAACGATGGGATTGAGCAATGGGAGCCGTGCCGGCAGGTGCGGTCGTGGAAACCACCGCCGGCGAACGGGATGCAATCCGGAGCCCAGAGCGTCCCGCTCGCGTACCGGAAGCGCCGTCGATTCCCGGTTATTGGCACGGTGCTTGCATTCCCTTCTCACACCCACTTCGTGAGAAAGGAGAACCGCATGTCCTACGAAGCGCATCAAGGCTCGACGGCCAACGTGATCGCCGCCCTGGCGAGTTTTTTCCTTCCCGGTCTCGGCCAGTTGATCCAGGGCCGTCCGATCATGGCCCTTGTCCACTTCGTCCTGGCGGGCGTGCTGTGGCTTGTCCTGATGGGGTGGATCATCCACCTGTGGTCGATCATCGACGCCGCGCGGTGGACTCCGCGGTATGTCGCGTATCGCGACGACCGGTATCCGGGCGACTACGAAAGCCGGCCACTTTAGTCAGCTGCCGAGGTGACCCGTTCCGCCTCACGTCGTGTAATCGGCGTTGAGGCGGACGTACTCGGCGGTGAGGTCGGTCGTCCAGAACCGGACGACCGACGACCCACGGGTAAACTTGAGATCGATGTGGATCTCCCCGGTCCTCATGGCGGCCGAGACCTCACCCTCGTTGAACGGCAGCGGGACGCCGGCCTGATAGAGCTCAAATCCGTTGACGACGAGCGAGCATTCTTTCTCCGCGAACGGAATTCCTGCGTAACCGGCGGCGGAGACGATCCGGCCCCAGTTCGGGTCGTTCCCCGTGATCGCCGTTTTGACGAGAGCGCTGTCGCAGACCGCCTTGGCGATCCGGGTGGCCGCTTCGACCGACTCCAGTCCGCTCACGTCGACCGTGACGAAGTGCGAGGCCCCTTCTCCGTCGCGAATGATCTTCTGCGACAGCTCCATGCAGACGTCGTCGAGCGCCGTCTGGAACGCCGACAGCTCCTGAGCCGATTTCGGGGCGGCGCCGCTCGCTCCGTTGGCGAGAAGTAGCACCGTGTCGCTTGTGCTCGTGTGGCCGTCGATCGTGATGCAGTTGAAGCTCCGGTCGACCGCCTTCTTGAGCAGGCCGGGTAACTGGCCCGCCTCGATCGCCGCGTCGGTCATGACCACGCAGAGCATCGTCGCCATGTTCGGGGCGATCATCGCTGCCCCTTTGGCGGCCCCGCTGATCCGCACCGTGGTCCCTGCCAATTCGACGGTCCGCGTGACCTGCTTGGGGACGGTGTCGGTGGTCATCATGCCTCGCGCGGCCCGCTCGAAGCTCTCGGTCTTGGCGTCTACGCTCTTCGCCACGACAGGGATCCCCGCCGCGAGTTTGTCGATGGGAAGCAGTCGGCCGATGACGCCTGTCGAGCAGACGAGGACGTCGTCCGCGGCACAGCCGATCCCCTCGGCGACGAGGGCGGTCATCCGCTTGGCGTCGGCGATCCCCCGGTCTCCGGTACAGGCGTTCGAGTTCCCCGAGTTGATCACGACGGCCCGCGCCGTCCCGCGTGGGAGCCGCTCCCGGCAGACTTGGACCGGCGCTCCGCAGACGCGGTTCTGCGTGAAGACCCCGGCAGCCGCCGCCGGGCGGTCCGAGACGAACAGGGCCAGGTCGAGCCGGTTCGGATCGGCCTTGATGCCGCAGGCGTGGCCGTTGGCGGAGAACCCGAGAGGGAGGATGGGAAGCGGCGCGGAAGTGGTCATGGCGTGAGGATCCCCGGGGGCAAAGTTCGCGAATGATAGCGGGAACGGGGCACCGGACACGCGCGCGGAAAACCGGTTCTCCGGAATCGTGGCCGGGCGGGACGGTCTCCGTTAGCATCGGCCCTCTCTGATCCGTGGCCGGCCCTTCCGGCTCCGATCCCCTTCCCTCTCAAGGTTTGTCATGCCCCGACTTGTTCCTCGCCTGCTGGCCGGTCTGCTGATCAGCCTCTCGACCGCGCCGCTCGTGGCTCCGGTCTCTGCCCAGGAAGCCGCCCCGCCCGCCAAGCCGCTCAAGTCCCCCCTCGCCAAGCTGGAGCTCCAGGACGGCGACTCGATCGTGTTCCTGGGGGACAGCATCACCCACCAGTGCCTCTACACGCAGTACCTGGAGGATTACCTCTACACCCGCTTCCCCAAGATGCGGCTCAAGATCCACAACGCCGGGGTCGGCGGGGCCCGTGCGTGGGACGCCCTGCAGCGGTTCGAGAAGGACGTTGCCTCGTACAAGCCCAAGTACGTCACGATCCTGCTGGGGATGAACGACGGGACCTATCGTCCTTATGACGATCCGACGTTCCAGACCTATCGCACCGACATGGTGAAGGTGAACGAGGAGATCACGAAGATCGGCGCGACGCCGATCCTGATGACGCCGACGATGTTCGACTCCCGCGCCGCCCGTGCCAGGCCGAACAAGCGGGAGGCGGACAGCACCGCTCTCTACAACTCGACGCTGGCCTACTACGGCACGTGGCTGCGGGAAGTGGCCGTCGAGGAAGGGTTCGGGTTCGTCGACATGTGGGGGCCGCTGAACAATCTGACGCTGGAGCAGCGGGAGAAGGATCCGGCTTTCACGCTGATCAAGGATGCCGTGCATCCGGACGCTCCGGGCCAGCTCATCATGGCGGCGGCGATCATCAACGACATGGGGTTCAAGCGGCAGGTCGGCGCGATCCGCGTCAACCTGGCCAACAAGAAGAAGCCGGTCCAGGGGAACGGCGGGACGGCGAGCGATGTGAACGCGACGGACGACGGGATTGAGTTCACGTGGCAGGCGGAATCGCTGCCGTGGGTCGTTCCGGCGGAAGCTCAGGAAGGGGCCAAGCTGGCGAACCTGGGGCATCGGCTGAGTGCCGAGGCGATTGAGGTTCACGGTCTTCCGGCTGGCAAGTACACGTTGTCGATCGACGGTCAGGAAGTGGGCACGTACACGGCGGAGCAGCTGGAGCGGCATGTCGAACTGCAGGGGAATGACAAGACTCCTCAGTATCAGCAGGCCTTGAAGGTGGCTGAGCTGAACAAGAAGCGAAATGACGGTCCGGTGAAGGCGCTCCGTGGGGAGTGGGGCCGGTTCCAGGGGTACGCCCGCAAGCGGTTGGAGGCGGAGAAGAGTCCGGACAGTGCCGCGACGAAGGATCAGCTCGCCATGCTGGAGAAGCAGATTGAAGGGATGGACGAGCGCGTGGCGGAGCACAATGCGAAGGCGAAGGAGATTGAGGATGAGATCTTCAAGACGAATGTGATTCCTGCCCGGAAGTATGTTTTGAAGAAGGCTGCGAACTAGCTGTTAACAGATGGTTACATGAGGCCCGGTCGCGGATTGTTCCGTGGCCGGGCTTTTTTGTTTTTCGCGTCCTTGCCGGCACGACGTTGATTGCTCAAACCCAACGTGCTACGGAAGCCGGGGTCAAGGGGGCAACCCCTTGCCGCCGGAGGCGCTTCCATGAGGAACCGTGGTAAACAACGGATGTCCCCTTTGTGAGACCGCGGGTTGGTGAAGGGGCATACGGCACGTCGTCCGCGTTTGGATACTCACTCCTTCAGACATCACTCGACGGCCAGGCCTCCGGCGGGCAAAGGAGCGTTGCCCCTCTGCACTCCCCACCAGGGGTTACCCCCTGGACCCCGGTCAGCTGAGTTCGCGCCCGTTGTTCCTCTCCGCACTTCGCGGGTAGACTCCGTTCCCAGAGTCACCACGCTGGGGGCCGTTCATGTCGCTGACTGCGAAGAACTACGCGGAATGGTGTCGGCTGTCCGGCCTCTATCTGGCCAACCTGTCACACGTCGACCGCTACCGGACCTACGCCAAACTCCTCTCACCCGCCGGACTGACCGTCGCCATCGTCAGCGAGTTCCTCGAAGACGCGAACCCCGCCCTCGACGTCAACGACTGGCGAACACATCGCGTCTACGAATTCGGCCCCGAACAGGCCGAACGCGTTGAGCGCACCGTCTCGGCCCTCCAGGAAATTGGAGCCGACGGCCTCGCCCAGGCGGTCGCGTCGGCCAGGAGCCGTTCGCCGTTCGATGCCATCCAGAACATGCTTACGGGAGGCGTCCCCGACTTCACAGCCCTCGGAATGCAGGCCAATCCCTTCGACATGCTCAATTCTCTGCGGGAGTCGCTGGGACGGATGCTCCCGGGAATGGAAGGAGCGCCGACGTCGAACGACGCCGACACGCCGCTCGATACCCCCGACCCGATGAAGGAGGACCGGCGACGCGTCGACGAACTGCTCGAGCGGTTCGCCGCCTCCCACGGCGCGGCACTCGGCGAGGACATCGACCGCCACGGCGATCCGCGGCGCGAGCCGGGATTCACGGTCGAGCGGCGGATGAAGGAGCTCGGGGCCCTGCGCGACCGCTGGCTGTCTCATCAGGCTCAGGCCGAGGCGATCGAGACGCTGACGACGATCATGGCGAAGCTCCCCAAGGTCAGCGGACAGAAGACGGCAGGGAAGGAGAAGAAGGCGGCCCAGCACATCCGGCAGCTGCTGCGGCAGTACCGCGAGAAGACGAAGGAACTCCGCCAGATCGCCCCGGACGATCGGAGTGATCAGCTCGAAGCGTTCCAGCCGAAGTGGGAAGCGTTCGAGACGGAGTACGCAGATCTCGTCCGCCCCGACGTGATCGGAAGCGCCGCCCTTCGCCGCGCGGCGGAAGAGATCGGGGAGTTCTCCGCCGAGTCGGAGCGGAAGTCGACCACGCTGGAGTGGAGCGGACCCCGCGGCTTCGAGTGCGACTGGACGACGTTCGCCCTCACGGTCGACGTTCCCGCCAAGTCGAAGACCGCCATCGCGGCATCCCTGAAAGCGGTCGAACGGCTGCGCCAGGAGTTCCCCCGTCTGCAGGAGGAGTGGCGACGGCAGACGCTTGAGTCGTTCCGCGAGAACTATCAGGGGCAGATGGATGACGAGGAACTCGAGGAGTACGACCTCGACGACAACGGAGAGCCGACCGACTCCGGAATCCTGCGGCAGGTCGGGGCCGGTTCCCTCGTCCTGTCGACCGCCGACCCCGAGGGACGCAGCTTCAGCCTGACCGCTCACCTCCAGGTGGACTGGGATCAGGAGCACGGCTTCGAGCTCGAATGTGATATCGAGCTGGACAACGGGGACGCGCCGCCGGCTGCGGAGTTCGATCCGGGCGATGTCACGCTCACTGACACGGGACCGCAACTCTCGGCGGAAGACCTTCAGCGGTTCGAGTCGACTTTCGAGATCGCCATTCCCGCGGACTATCGGGACTTCCTGCTCCGATTCAACGGCGGCGTTCCATCGAAGACGTATCTCGTCCGCAATCAGGACGGCGTCGAGAACAACTGGCACGTCGTCCGGTTCCTGTCGGCGGCGGGGACCTCCGCCGCGTCGTTTCCTCCCGGCAGCCTGGAGGCGTCCCTGCATCTTCGCGACGGATCGCGAATCACCTCCCATCTGCTCCCGATCGCTCAGCTCCGGAAGGGGAGCTTCGATCCGATCAACCGGGGCGCCGTACTGGCGATCATTCGGTCCGGAAAGCGGGCGGGGAAGATCGGCGTGTTCGATGCCGAGATGATGCTGGAACCGCTCGTGGGCCAGGGGATCCCGCTGGAGGCGGCTCTCGACGAGGTGATCCGTTACCCCCTCCTCATGGCGGCCAGCTTTGCGGCTCTGTGGAGCAAGCTCCAGCCCGCTCCGGAGATCGTGGTCCCCGACTGGCTGCGGTTCATCCGGCAGAACGACGTCGAAGCCTTTCTCGCCTGGGCGACGGCGGGGGGGAAGCTCAACGAGCGGCTTGTCGAACCGGGGGCCGAACTGCAGCCGACCGTCGTTGACCTCCTGGCGGCCGAGGCCTCCGATGAACTCCTCGCTGCCGTGGTGAAGCAGAAGGTCGTCCCTCCGAAGTCCCTCAAGGTGTCGTGGCGGCAATATCTGTTCATCGACGTTCCGCGGTTTCGGAAGCTGATGCCACACCTGCCGAAAGACCACTGGCCCGTGGTCCTCGCGTCTCCCGTTGCGTTCGACCATCCGGACCTGCTGGACGAACTGGCCGCGGCGGGGGTCAAGATCGATGCGCCGATCGATGACGAGGGAGCGACGCCGTTACACCTGGCGGTTCAACTCGGACGCAAGGACGCCGTCCGCTGGCTGCTCGATCGTGGGGCTGATCCGAAGAAGAAAGATCGCTACGGCCGCAGTGCCCTGCTCTGGGCCGAGAACGGCCCCGGCCACGCCTGCCTGGCGATGCTGGAAGGCCGAGCCGAACCGGCTCCCACGGGGGCAGCTTCCACCGACGCGGCGGGTGTCGCCGCTCTGGCCCAGGCCGCCGCCGCCCTCGGTCCGGGACTGACTCTGCGGCTGCAGATAGAGATGACTTCCCCTCCGGTCACGCGGATCGAGAAGGTCTACTATGCGGACGTCGGGTGTCACTATCGACTGACGTTCGAGGTCAACAACGGACAGGTCACGTTCAACGACACGCGTTCGCCGCGCCAGGATTACCTTCGGGGGGCGACATGGACCGAGGCGCTGTTCGCGCCGATTGTGCAGTGGCCGGAGCTGACGCCGTTGTGGGAGACGCTGTCGGTCTCGGAGTTCGACGTCGGGAGAGCGATCAGGAGCCGGAAGTACCAGCCGCCGCCGCGCCCCGATCTCCAGGCCGCCGCCCGTTCTGCGCTGGAGCAGGCGTTTGACCCGCGGGAGGCGGCCGCCCGCGGAATCAACATCTCCAAGTGACACGCCTCGCGTCCAGCCGGATCAATGCCCGGCGACGAGCCAACCACAAGACTGCCGGATCTGGGTCAGCCCGTCGCCGGGGCTTTGCACTGCAGGGATCGAGGACCGATCGCTCGGAGCGCGGAGCCTCACGGGACCGCGCTCACTTTGCGTCGGAGCTGCGTTTCTCACGATGCCGATCGCGCCGGCATCGCGAGAATCAGGTCATACGGAGGGCGAGGACCGCATCGTCATCGCTGGAGGGGAGCGGGGCGCGGATGAGCGCCGACATCACTCCTGAGCACGAGACAACCGGGCGCAAGACAGAGCGTCTCACCAAAGGACTCCACAGAGGGTGTGGGGATCCAGTGCGAGTCAGCTCCACCCGGCAGTGGCTCTGATCACGGGAACTGCCAACAACGATCGAACGATTGCATCGAACCGCCGCAGTCTGCTCGCCGAAAAAACCGCCTGCGGACACGCTGGGTGTTCAATATTCCAACGGTTCGGTTGAGCCGAATGAAGCGGATTGAACGCAACACTCCGGCGCACCGGGGATTCTCCGGGCGCGCCCATTGACGATGGTGTTCTCTCGGTTGGACCGTTTGGCGTCGAAAGGCCTCCGGCGGCGCGTTGACACGCAGCTCTCTCTCACCCCGGCTCGTCCAGCACGGGAGTCTTCGTCCACCCCTGCTCCGACGAGAAGTCGGGGAAGGATTTCTCCGACCACCACAGCTCGCGTTCAAGGCCAAGAGACAAGAACCAGTCCCTCGCCTTCAGGACGATCTCCTTGATCAACGGCGATTCCCTATTCCGGAGCCATGCCATCCAGCTCCGGCGATTCGAGATCATCACAAAGCAGTTGCCGAGCTTGGACTCAAACAACTCCGCCAGCACGATCTCCACTCGATGTCCGTCACTCCCCTGGACCAGAAACTCGGCTCCCGTTTCATACCACGCGTCGACGTCCGCGCACCGATAGGTCGCCGAGAGTCGCGAGTGGAAGCCGGACAGAAGCTCGATCGGATCACGCGGCTCGACCTGAATCGCAGCGAGGTACGGAGTCTTTTTCATCGGCCCCAACTCCAGGTTTGGCCCCGCCGCCTCGTGGCGAACGCTGTTCGCTCTCGATCGAGAAGAGCGTAGCATCCGATCATCGCAGGCTCCTCTCGCGAGGGGCGTCAAGCGAATCGCCCCACCCTCCATGCTGCTGCGGTCTCCTTGGCGCGATGCCGGAAGAAGGCAGAATGCGATCGAGATATGGAACCCATCGACCGGGCTCGGTCGAAAAGCGGGAGAGGCGAAGTGAGGGACTTCATTCGGAGTGTGGCCTGTTGGGGGGCCATCGTGGCGCTTTCGATCACCGCTGCCGACGAGGCCGCGGCTCAGACGCCGGTTCAGAAGCCCCCTGCGCCAGCCGGCCCTCCCGCGACGGCACCCTCGCAGCCGCCGCCGACCGAAGCGGATGTTTCCTTCGGCCCGCATCCGCATCAGCTGCTCGACATCTTCATTCCGACCGAAGGGACCAAGCCGTTTCCCGTCCTGGTCTGGTTCGGCGGATTGTGGGAGCCTCGCAAGCAGGCACCCGATGCGCGGCGGTTCCTGTCGCAGGGGATCGCCGTCGTGGCGGTCCAGTCTCGGACGCTGAAAGACGGAGTGGCGGAGAAGGCGGACCCGCCGGTCTCGTATCCCATGAATGATGCCTGCCGGGCCGTGCAGTTCGTCCGGGGGAATGCGGCGCGGTGGAAGCTCGATCCGCGGCGGATCGGCGTCGGGGGCGGCTCGCAGGGAGCGCTGCCGGCGCTGTTCGTCGGCTGCAGTCCGGATCGGGCCGATCCGAAGGCCGACGATCCGATCGCCCGGCTCTCGACTCGGGTCACGTGCGTCGCGGCGTTCCGCAGTCAGCCGAGCATCGATCCCCAGCGGATGCAGGAGTGGGTTCCCGGAGTGCAGTGGGGAGCGCCGGCCTTCGGCTGCAGCTTCGAGGAGTCGCTCAGGCGGCGAGAGGAGCTGTTGCCGCAGATCCGGGCATGGTCTCCGGAGACGCTGCTGTACGCCGAGAGTGCGCCGATCTACTTCGAGAACAACTGGGGGCTGACGCAGCCCGCGGGAGTGACCGAGATGGACTACAAGGTCCATTCGCCCGCCTGGGCGCTCGGGTTTCAGGAACTGGCGAAGAAGGCCGGAGTCGAGTGCCACGTGAAGTATCCCGACCATCCGACGGAGGGGTATCGGGACACGTGGGATTTCCTGACGAAGAGGCTGCTCGCGGATTCTGGAACGTAGGGCGCGGTTTCGCCGGACTGATCGAAGGAGGCCGGCTGACCATAGAGATGGCTGCTCAGTACTTCGTCAGCGGCTTGTTCCAGAGGAGGAGGTGGACGATCAGGGAGAGCGTCCAGCCCACGCAGAAGGTCAGGGGCAGCCAGGAGAGGATGCGAGTGCGGAGAGGGATGTCTTCGGGCTTTGCTCCCTCGACGGTCAGCGAGCGGTAGGCGTCGCGAACGGAGATGATCCAGAAGATATTGGTGACGAGTCCGAGGAGAGAGACGGCGGCCCGATGCAGATTGGTGTCGGCCGTCCCGAGGGCGGCCACGAGGAAGCTGCTGGGGACCAGGAACAGCTCGGTGACTTTGACGAGATCCGGGTGCGGCGAACTGGTGGACATCGGTTGTTCGAACGAAGGAGAACGCGAGGATTGGGTCGCGGATGGTAGCCGCTGGAGTTCCTCGGCGCGGAGTGTGCGGCCAGTCTCGTCAAGAACGGTCGCCAGCCGTCGGGAATCCTGACTCGGATCCGCCTACGGACCGGTCTCGTGTTCGCGGCAAGCACGCGACATCGGGGGCGAAGCGGAACTCGTCTTTCGCGGCGCGTGTCCCGGACGGAGGGTCTTGGACCAGCGGCCGTGCCCGTCGGGCCGGAAGCCGCGCTGCAGGAGGAGGGCCTGAGCCTCTTCGACCGAGACCGCCGTGCCGACCTGGGCGCAAGTCGCGCGGAATGCGTCGAGATCGATATCGACGACCTGGCCGGACATGGACCGGGGCTTTCCTGAATCGGGAACTACGGAAGGCGAACGAGCGCGGCACGGGACTGTGCCGGGAATCCGCCGTGGGGAGGAGCCGACCTCCGGGCGCAATTCCTCGGTCGCCTGCTGCCGGCACGATGCCTTTGGCCTCGTCGAGCGCGCCGTGCAGGATGCACGGGGGTGCCGATTCGGAAATCGACGCGCATCGATTCCCGAGAACGGCGGCTCATGTCTGTGGCCCCAGAACATTGTGCCGTATTCCCGAGAGATCGACCGCCAGGCCGCTCGGGGTGAATGGAATCTGATGAAGTGCGATGCCGCGGGTGAATCCTGTTATGACGCCTTTTTCGAACGCGTCCGAGGGAGCCGTCACTCAGGGCAGTCGTCGAGCGGCCCGGAGGTCGATGCGTTCAACGACGAGGCCGTGAGCGATGCGACGCCGTCACTCTCTCAAACAGGCTCAGGAGAAGAAGCAGGCGAGCTCTGCGGCTGTGGCGTCTCCCACTGCTGCTCCAGCGACACCGCAGGCAGCCATCGCCCCCACCCCATGTGTCGCGCCGGTGACTTGGGAGCACCGCGGCCTTCGTCGGCGACGGTAGACGGTTCCCGTGTGGCAGGCCCCCCCATCCTTCGGGTGATCCGGCTCTGGACAAGGACGGGATCGATCGCTCAAGTCGGTGATCGCCGGCTCTGTGGCCGCGAAACGAACAGACCGAGAGGGCGGATCCATGAACACGCGCGGCGGGCATTTGCCCACCCTCCTGATGCTGGTCGGATTCGGCTGTTCTCCCGCTCCGGAGCCGCCCAAGGCGCTGCAGCCCGCGCCGGTTGTCGAGAAGCCTGCAGCACCCCCTGCGAGGCCTCCGATCGTTGCTGCTCGCGTTCAGCGACCGGACCGCTACGACTTCAACGGGGAGATTCCGGGCGTCCAGACTCTGGATGAGTTTCGAGCTCGTCACCCCAAGTCCACAGAGCAATCCTACATGAGCGCGGGCCACAAGGTCCCGGGGGTGGTTCAGGGCATCGTCGACCAGCACCAGCTGACGGTCGCTGGGAGGGACGTCCTGCGAGCCGAGTACACGTTCGTCGACGGCATCCTGGCACGGATCGATCTCTACTGTGAGGCACAACGCCTGCACGAGACGGCCGCGACGATCCGGGAGGAACACGGCGATCCGGACGAGGAATCGGCGGGACGACGCACCTGGGAAGGGACCCGCGGAAACCTTCGGCTGACCATCCGCGAGCAGTCACTGGTCGTGACATTCGAAGATCAGCAGTTGTCCGCTGAAATCGTCCAGCGGGTCCTGGCCGCTCAGAGCTTCAGGCCAGAGCCGAATTCCGAGGCCCCTGACCGTTCGGGCCGCCGCGGCCAGACGGCACGGGGGGTCGACCTGAGCGACTTCTTCTCAAGAGCGAGCAACGATCCGGGCCGCTGACCGACCTGCAGCGGACGTTTCGCAGAAAACTCCGCCGCGCAAACAAAAAGGGGAGTCCACCATCACAGCGAACTCCCCTTTGTCCCGATCGAAAGTGGTCAGAGCCGGGATCGAACCGGCGACACATGGATTTTCAGTCCATTGCTCTACCAGCTGAGCTATCTGACCCGATTCAGCGAACGGATCGGGGTGCGGGAGTTTAGCGACGTTCGCTGCGGAACTTCAAGGCATCCTCCCGGGACTTTCCCACGGAGGGGCGGTCCGCACAATCCGGACAATCCCTGCCGTCGTCCGGTTCGGTCAGCCCTCCTTGACGAGCTGGCTGATGGCTTTGAATTCGGACGTTCCGGCCTGCTCGCACCACTCGAACAGGACCGATTCCGTGGTGACGTTCGTCACGCCGTAACGGTCGAGACGGCGGAGAGCGATTTCGCGGTCGAGCGGGTTCCGGCTGCCGATCGCGTCGGCGACCACGACGGCGCTGTAGCCCATCGCTTCGAGGTCGCAGGCGGTCTGGAGGAGGCAGATGTGAGCCTCGAGCCCTGCCAGCACGACGAAGCGACGGGTCTCTTCCGTGCGGCAGAAGTCCCAGTTCAGGCACTCGGCGGCGCTGAAGCGGAGCTTGGAGGGGCGGTCCGGGATCCGCTCGGCGAGCGGGGCGACCGTCGGGCCGAGGCCCTGCGGATACTGCTCTGTCGCTATGAACGGGACGCCGAGGAGTTCGGCCCCCTTGAGCAGCTTGAGGGTGTTCTTGAGGACCGCTTCATGCCCGGCGATGTGGGGGAGCAGCTTCTCCTGCATGTCCACGATCAGCAGGCGGGAGTTGTGGCGGGAGAGGAGTTCGGGGTTGCGGCGATACATGGCTTCTGGCGGAGTCGGATGTCTGGCGGGCCGGAGATTCTTTGCGCGATCCCGACCGTCTCTGGCGAGAGACAGACGGGTCGGTCGTCCGAGCGGATCACGGGGCGGGCTGCAGGAGGAAGTTCGCCAGGGTTTCGAGGTTCCGGCTGAAGGTCTGGCTCGACAGATAGGCTTCGCCCGGCTTGAACTTGGGCTGGCCGACGAGCGGTTCGCCATTGGCCTTCGAAACCCACCGCCCCTGGGGATCGAGGGCCTGGATCAGCTTCCGGACCTCCTCCGGCTTGACCTTCTTTGGTGCGGGTTTGGGAAGCGGCTTTCCTGCCGGTCTCTTTTCAGACTGTGCCAGGAGGAACTGCTTCTCGATGCTGGCCAGCCGCGACTTGATCTTCCAGCCGTAGTGGGTCGGGACGTCGGAGTCGTCGTAGGTCAGTTCGTACTTCGACGTCATGTAGAGCGGCCGGTTCGTCTTGAGCTCATAGAACCGGGCGAGCTGGCCGTCAGGCAGGAGGCTGCCGTTGAGGTACTTCAGGGCGGCGGGGATTGGGGCGAGGTACTTCTTGTCCCCCGTCAGCCGGTAGATCTCGATCAGGGTTTCGAGGACGTCCTGGGATTCGTTCCCCGTAACCGCGGGAGGCTCGAACTTACGGGCCCACGCGGGCTGCATGTCGTAGTGGTACTGCTGCGCCCAGGCGGGTTGCGGCTCGGGCATCTGGGCCAGGATCAGAAAATCGCCGAGACGGCGGATCGCCGCGAGGCACTTGTCGTCGCGGTAGATCTCGTGCGCGGCGGCAAGGGTCTCGGTCACGTCCCCGGCAAGCTGGTCGTTGAGGGTGTAGAGGTTCCAGTACTCCTTGACCCGGTTCTCGGTCCGCCAGTCGTAGTCCGGATACTTCGCCGGGACGATCGGGTGCGGGGCGACGGGCCCCGTCCAGACCTGCGGGAAGGCGCCGTTGGAGTACTGCGCCGCCAGGAGGCTGTCGAGGGCGAAGCGGGCCGCCTCGTGGACCGTCTGGTCCTTGAAGTCGAGCGCCTGGTCGAGCGTCATCAGGCACACGAGCGCGGCCTGCGTGGCGCCGTCGTCTAGGGTCGACGTGTTGGCTCCTTTGGCCTTCCCTTTCCCGTTCCGATAGTTCGCCGCGAGCGTCCCCTGCGGGTCGAAGTCGATCGCATTCCGCCAGCCGCCCGACTTGAGCTGGCCGTAGATCAGCGCGGCTCCGGCGTCCCGGGCGGCGTCGAGGAACAGTTTTTCGTTTGTGGCCCGGTAGGCTCGCAGGAACGCCAGGCCGACGGTCGGCGTGGCGGGCGGCTGGACCCAGATCTGCTCCGGCGACGCCTTCCCTTCGCCGAGGCGCTGCTGGCCGTCGAGAGAGACGAAGTAGACGTATCCGCCGTGGACGGCGACCTTGTCATGGAACGCCCCGGCCGCTTTTTTCATGGCCGCGACGACTTCGTCCCGGGGGACCGCGTCGTCGGCAGCTTGGGCTGAAGGAAGGTCCGTGATCGTGCCGCCGGCCACCGCGCAAACGAGCAGGAGGAGGGCGCGCCGGAAGAATTGTCGCCGTCCGTGAATTCGCGCGGGTTGAGCGACCTGCCCGCAAAAGTCCAGCGTCTGCATGGGGACTCCTTGACCGGAACCTCCGCCGTTCTCATAATCTTGCCGTGTAAGATTTGACAGCACAAGGAGTAATGACTTGATTTCGAAGAAGGATGGAGCCGCGACATCGTTCGCCGACCTGGGTCTCGGCAAATTGATGATGCGGGCCATCGACCGCGTCGGCTATACGGCCCCGACGCCCATTCAGCGTGATTTCATTCCCATCGCCATTCAGGGCGTGGATTGCACCGGCCAGGCTCGCACGGGCACGGGGAAGACGGCTGCTTTCGTCATCCCGATTCTCGAACGCATCGACCACTCGCTTCCCGAAATCCAGGCCCTCGTTCTCTCGCCGACCCGCGAGCTGAGCGAGCAGGTTGCCGCCGAGGCCCGCAAGCTTGCGGGAGACCACGGCTGCGATCCGGTCCTGCTCGTCGGGGGCCGGCCTCTCGGTCCGCAGATCCGCCAGCTCCAGCAGCGGCCCACGATCGTCGTGGGGACCCCCGGTCGCGTCATCGACCTCATGCAGCGGGGCTCGCTCAACCTGGGGACGGTCAAGATCGTCGTCCTCGACGAAGCGGACCGGATGCTCGACATCGGCTTCCGGCCGGACATCGAGCGGATCCTGAAACGCTGCCCCTCCGAACGCCAGACGCTGCTCCTCTCCGCCACGATGCCCGAGGCGGTCGAGCGGCTGGCGAAGCGGTACATGCGCGACCCGCAGCGGGTCGACCTGTCGCAGGACGGCGTCGGGAACCAGATCGAGCAGTTCTACTGCACGGTCGACAAGGACAAGAAGTTCGGCCTCCTCGTACGGCTCCTGCTTGCCGAGCGGCCGCAGCAGGCGATCGTCTTCTGCCGCACGAAGCGCGGCGCGGACGACATCTACAACCGCCTCCGTCGCAAGCTCCCGGATATCGGGGCGATGCACGGCGACCTGCAGCAGAGCCTGCGGGACAAGGTCATGAAGCGGCTCCGCTCCGGCGAGCTGCGGCTCCTGATCGCCACCGACGTGGTCGGCCGCGGCATCGACGTGAGCGGGATTTCGCACATTATCAATTACGACCTCCCGGAGGATTGTGACGATTATGTGCATCGCGTCGGCCGGACCGGGCGTCTCTCCTCGGAGTATCCGGGACGGGCGTTCAGCTTCGTGATGCAGGAAGAAGGGGAGCAGTTGACCCGCATCGAGATGCGGATCGACCGACTTCTCGACGAAATGCACTTCCCCGGAATCGACGCCTACCGCTCCCGTCCCAAGCGGGTGCATATCGCCGAGGACCTCGAGACTCCGGTGACGCCGGTTCTCGATACGGACGCCTGGGATGCGATCGAGCTGTAAGCAACGGGCTCGTCGCACATTGATCGTCCGGTTGTGTTGGAACGGTTCTTCAACGGAGCGCCTCCGGTGGCCAGGGGCGCTTGGGCAGAACACAGCCCTGTGGGCCCCCGCCCCTCCGCCTCGCGGAGAAGCGGTCGTGGTGGGCTGAGACCGGTTGAGACGGATGTGACGGTCGCCGCGCGGGAGTCCCGGCGGCACGGGGGTGACGCGGCTCTTGACGTCACCCGCTTTCACGACCCTCTCCGATAGAGGAAGAGACGCGGCCCGTCATGAGACCGCGGCGCGTCCCCTCACGGATGAGGTCCGCTCGTGTCCTGGCGAAGGAGAGCCGCCGCTGCGCTGCTGTCGCTCGTCTGCGTTCTGCAGATGCTGGCTCCCTGTCGGTGTGTGGCCGATCTGGCACTGGGATCGATCTGCCGCTCCGACGGGACGCACATCCATCTGGCACGCACCGCTTGCTCCCACGTCCACGCCGATGCCCACACGGACGGGCAGTCGACCGGGACCGTTGCCGATGACGGGACCTGTCCGGAGCCCGAACACCATCTCTGCCCGCGCTGCCGCGGTCATGTGAGTCCGCCGCTCGAACGCGTCGAGATCAATCGCACCCCTGCCGGCGGTCCGCCGCGCGATCCGCTCCTGTTCTCCGCCCGGACGCCGGGCGTTTGCCGCGAGATTTCGCGCACCGCGCTCCATCGAGCGACCATCGACGACTGGATCGTCGGAGCACGCCCGAAATGGGCGCCGGTGAGGCTGCAGATCTAGAGGCCCTGTGAGTCCCTTGATCTGACCGAAGCCTCTCTCTCCTCTCTCGTCCGACCGACTCACATGAAGACTCAAAACACCGCCGCACTCACGCTGGCCTGTCTCGGACTGGCCGGTTCCTTCGGATGCCAGGCCACGCCGCGGTCGACTGCTCTTCCGACCGCCTCGCACTTCCGTCCTTCGGCGGTTGAGACCTCGGAGCAGTCAGCCGTCGCCCGCAAGAAGAAGGAGGCGGCTCCGGCCCGTTCCGAAGATCCCGCACAGATCGAGTTGGCGTCTGCGGAAACGCCGGCCGCCGAGTCGAAAGGGGGCGCGTCCGGACCGACGCCGGCGGTCAAGCAGGCGGCTGAAGGGGCGGAGGTTCCGAAGGAGCCGAAGGGATCGGAACCGCTGGTCGAGGTGCTGTCGCTGCCGGACCTCGAGCGATTCGCGCTCGAACACAATCCCGCTATCCGGCAGGCCGCCGCGGCGGTCTCGAAGGCGGTCGGGTTCCGCGAACAGGTGGGCCGGTATCCGAACCCGATGGGGGGATACAACGGGACCCAGCTGGCGGACCAGGGAACGGACCAGCATGTTGGTTTCATCGAGCAGGAGATCGTCCTGGGGGGCAAGCTGAAGCGGAACCGGCTCGTCCTCGAGCAGGAAGTCCAGGCTCAGCTCTGGCAGGTCGAGATGACGCGGCTCCGCGTCCTGACCGACATCCGTGTCCGGTTCTATGAGACCCTCGCCGCCCAGCAGCGGCTCAATCTGGCGGTCGACTTTGAAGGGGTGACCCGAAAGGGCGTGGACGCCGCGCAGAAGCGGCTCGATGCCCTCGAAGGAAGCCGCCCGGAGCTGCTCCAGGCGAAGATCCAGCAGAGCGAAGTCGAGCTGGTGCGGCAGAAGGCGGAGATCGCCTTCCGGGCGGCGTGGAACAGCCTGTTCGCGACGGTCGGGATGCCGTGCCTCAATGACGAAGCCCTCGCCGGCTCCCTGGAGATGCCGACGGAACCGCGGGACTGGGAGGAGCTCTACGCGCAGCTCATCGAGGTGAGCCCCGAAGTCCGCATGGCCTGTTCGCGTGTCGCGCGGGCCCAGGCCAATCTCGACCGGCAGCAGGTTCAGCCGATTCCGAACCTCTCGGTGATGGTCGCCGGCGGTTACGACAACGGGACCGGCTCCAACATGGTCAACACGCAGGTCGGCCTGCCGATCCCGATCTTCAACCGCAACGACGGGAACACCTCCGCCGCCTGGGCGGAATACTGCCGGGCGACGCAGGAGATGCAGCGGATCAAGCTTGACCTGCGGACGCGGCTGCTCCAGGCGGGGCGGGAGTACGACTCCGCCGCGGTGCAGGTGAATCGCTATCAGTCCGAGATTGTTCCGAATGCCCGCGAGGCGCTTGATCTCTCTGAGCAGGCCTACCGGGCGGGTGAGTTCGAGTTCCTGCAGGTTCTGATCGTCCGGCGGACGTACTTCGATTCGAGCATCCTGCTGATCGATGCCCGGACGGGATTCGCGCAGGCGAATGCGCTGGTTGATGGCCTGCTGCTCTCGGACGGGCTGTCGCAGTCGACCGATACGGATGTCGATGATGGACTCCGCGGGCAGACGCTTGGCGGGCAGTAAGGCCACTCCTCGCGCGGCACGGCAGAATCTTGCTCCCTCCTCTGGGCTTCTCTGCGTCCTCTGTGTTTCAAAATCTTCAAAGGCATTGAAACACAGAGGACGCAGAGGGCACAGAGAGGAAAAGGGACGAGGTGCGTGCAATCTGCGGTGGGGCGGTGGGGCCGATCTCTCAGGGGACAGGAGTGTCTCGTCGCGGCGGCGCGGCGCCGTCGTTTCGAATTCGCCATCCGAGAGAGCGGATGGCGGTCTGGCGGACGGACGCCGGAAAAACGCGGGTCCCGATGTGGCGGGAACTTTTTCCTCGGCCCGCACGTCCTTTGCTTGTCACTTCCTGGATCGGCTTGACGGTCCATCCACGGCGGCCGGCGAAATCGTCTTGACCCCTGCCCCGTTGGGCGACAAGATTCGACCGGCCTTGCCAGGGAGCTTGCGTTGTCGACGTTCGTGCACAGCCTGATGATCGGAGTGATGCTGCTTCACAGCGTCGTCGGTTGCTGCTGGCACCACGCCCACTCACACGCTGCCCCCATCTCCGAACGGCACGCCACCTGCCACGGTCATGCGGCGTGCAGGACGTTCTGCCGCGCGGAGCATGACCACGACGACGATCACGACCACTATCAGCATGGGCCGGTCGGCTCCCAGGACGATTCCGACTCCGAAGAACCGCACGACATGTGCGAACACGGGGAATGCGTCTACGTGGCCGGGAAGTCTGTAGAGCTGAGCGCCCCGGTTGCCAGCTTTGCTCCCGCCCCCGTTGTGGTTGAGCTCGTCGACTCCGCGATCGTCGCGATGCCGGTCCGGGCTCCGAAGACCGGGTGGCGCACACCCTCGGAGACCGCGCTGGCGGTCTGCGCGCGCCTCAGCGTCTGGCGCATCTAGCAGGGCGTGCTTGCCCTCTTCGGCCTTTTGGTTCCGCCGCCTTTACGGCGGGCCCTGTCCATAGGCTGAGCCGCTCCGGCTTTCTCTCGTGGAAGCGTTTCGTCCACGGCGAATCATCCGCGGAGCGCGTCCCGTTCTCTTTTCCCGAGTGCCCCGGACGGACTCCGGCCCTCGCGATCTCTCTTCGAGGTCCTCATGAACATTGCCTCACCCCCAACCCCGACTGGCGGCCGGAAATGGATTGGAATCCTGGCCGCCGGCGTTCTTGTCCTGATCGTTCTCGGAACGAAAAACCTCTGGTGGCCGGGGCTCAACCGGATGCTGGACCGTGTTGTCGGAAAGGGGGCCGCAGGGAGCGGTGAGGCACACGATGCGCACGGTCACGGCGCGGAACCCCATGACGACCATGGCCACGCCGGTCACGACAACGCCAACTCCCTGGAGCTCTCCCCGCAGGCGCGGAAGAACCTCGGGCTCAACTCGGACTACCTGAGGCCGATTGCCCTCTCGACGTTCCGGAAGACGATCTCGATCCCGGCCCTCGTCGCCGAGCGGCCCGGTCGGACGCAGATCGTCGTCTCGACGCCGATGACCGGCGTCGTCACCGACGTCGCAGCCGTTCAGGGGGCGGCGGTCGAGCCGGGCGCACTGCTGTTCCGTATCCGCCTGACGCACGAGGATCTCGTGCAGTCGCAGACTGACTTCGTCCGGACCCTCGGCGAACTCGACGTCGAGGGGCGGGAGGTCGCGCGGCTCAAGAGCGTCGCGGAAAGCGGCGCGGTGGCGGGCAAAACGCTTCTGGAGCGGCAGTACTCCAAGGAGAAACTCGAAGCGCTCCTCGGGGCGCAGCGCGAGGCGCTGCGGCTGCACGGCCTCTCCGACCGGCAGATCGAACAGATTTCCCGCGACCGCCGTCTCCTCAGCGAACTGCGGATCGTCGCCCCTGGAGTCGACGGCGAAAGCCGTGCGGACGAGCTGCAACTCACCGACCGACTCGACGGGAGCTCGGTGGCCTTCTTCGCCGGGGACCCGCCGCGGGCCGGGCAATCGCCGCCGTCGGGCGGGACGCATCCCCTGGTCGTCGAGCGGCTGGACGTTCAGCGCGGTCAGTCGATCGAACAGGGAGGCCGGCTCTGCTCGCTCGCCGACTACAGCCGGCTCTACATCGAAGGGCGGGCCTTCGAGCTCGATTCGGGGGCGATCAACGCCGCTGCCGAAAAGGGCTGGACGGTGGCGGCCGCGTTTCCGGACGGCTCGATGGTCGAGTCCCTCCCGCTGGAGTTCATCGCCGGGGAAGTCGATCCCGACTCGCGGACGCTCCGCTTCTACGTCGACCTCGTCAATGAAGTGATCCGCGACCGGACGACACCCGATGGCCGACGGTTCATCGTGTGGAAATACCGGCCGGGCCAGCGGCTCCAGATCCGGGTGCCCGTCGAGGAGTGGAACGACCAGATCGTGCTGCCGGTCGATGCCGTCGCTCAGGAAGGTCCGGAGTCATTCGTCTTCCAGCAGAACGGGAAGCACTTCGACCGCATCAGCGTCCACGTCCTGTACCGAGACCAGAGCTCGGTCGTGATCGCCAACGACGGCTCCGTCTTTCCCGGATCGGTCGTCGCATATCGCGGAGCGCATCAGATGCAGATGGCTCTCAAGAACCAGGCGGGGGGCGGGATCGACCCGCACGCCGGCCACAACCACTGAATGACCGGCGAAAGGAATTTCCGCACTCATCATGCTCAACGCCGTCATTCGCTTTGCCCTGCATCAGCGGCTCCTGACGATCGCCATCGCCCTGTTCCTGACGGGATACGGCGCGTGGATCGCCACACGGATGCCGATCGACGTCTTTCCCGATCTGGACCGCCCCCGCGTCGTCGTCATGACCGAAGCGCCGGGACTGGCGCCCGAGGAGGTCGAGACCCGGATCACGTTTCCGCTGGAGACCGCTCTCAACGGCGCCAACGGGGTCCAGGCGGTCCGCAGCACCTCCGGGATCGGCCTGTCGGTGATCTATGTCGAGTTCGACTTCGGCACCGACATCTACATTGACCGGCAGGTCGTCGCCGAGCGGCTCGCGACCGTGGCCGACCGGATGCCCCCCGGGGCACGGCCCCAGCTGGCGCCGATCTCCTCAATCATGGGGCAGATCCTCGTCCTGGGGATGTGGAGCGACGACGGCCAGACCGATCCGGTCGAACTGCGGACGCAGGCCGACTGGGTCGTCCGGCAACGGCTGCTGACGATCCCCGGCGTCGCCCAGGTCTTTACGATGGGAGGCGGGCGGAAGCAGTTTCAAGTTCTGGTCGAGCCCGCGTCCCTCCTCCGCTACGGCGTCAACCTGGGCCAGATCAAAGACGCCCTGGTCCGCAGCAACGAGAACGCCACGGGGGGCTACCTCGATCAGCAGGGACCGAACGAACTACTGGTCCGCGGCCTTGGCCGCCTTCAGACCGTAGAAGACATTCAGAAGGTGGTCGTCACGATTCGCGACGGCCGCCCGGTCGCGCTCGCCCAGGTGGCCCGGATCGTCGAGGCCCCGCAGGTCAAACGGGGCGACAGCTCCGCCTTTGTCCGCGAGCCGGGCGGAAAGGCGTCCGGCGGGCCGGCGGTGGTCCTGACGATCAGCAAGCAGCCGGGGGCCGACACGCGGGCGATCTCGGAGTCGATCCTGCGGGCGGTCGAGGAACTGCGGCCCGCGCTCCCCAAAGACGTCCGCATGGCCCCGCTCTACGCGCAGAAGCACTTCATCGATCGGGCGATCGACAACGTCATGGAGGCCCTCCGCGACGGGGGGATCCTGGTGGTCGTGATCCTCTTCCTGTTCCTGATGAACCTGCGGACCACCTTCATCTCGTTGACCGCGATTCCGCTCTCTCTGCTGATGACCGCGATCGTCTTCAAGTGGACCGGGATGTCGATCAACACCATGACCCTCGGCGGGCTGGCGGTGGCGATCGGGGAACTGGTCGATGACGCGATCGTCGACGTCGAGAACATCTTCCGCCGGCTGAAGGAGAACAAAGCCGCCGGGAATCCGAAGCCGACGCTGCTGGTGGTCTATCAGGCGAGCACGGAGGTCCGGAACTCGATCGTCTTCAGCACGATGATCGTCTGTCTCGTCTTCGTGCCGCTGTTTGCGCTTGGCGGGATGGAGGGGCGGCTTTTCACGCCGCTCGGGATCGCCTACGTCGTGTCGATCCTGGCGTCGCTCGTTGTGTCGCTCACGGTCACGCCGGTTCTGTCCTACTGGCTCCTGGGGAACAGCAGCGGTTCGCTCCATGAGCACGATGGTCCCCTGCTCCGCCTTCTCAAGTGGATCGCGGCCAAGGTCATCCGTTTCAGCTTGGCGTGGCCGCGGTTCAACCTGCTCGTCGTCGGGATCGCGGTGGCGATCTCGGGGCTGTGTGTCGTCCGGCTCGACCGGGATTTCCTGCCGCCGTTCAACGAAGGGGCGGTCCAGCTCAACGTCCTGCTCCCACCGGGGACTTCGCTCGCCACGAGCAACGAGGTCAACCGGATCGTCGAGCAGCGACTCCTGGCGGTGGAGGATGTGATCGCCTTCGTCCGCCGGACCGGCCGGGCAGAGCTCGACGAGCATGCCGAGCCGGTCAGCGCGAGTGAGTACATCATCGAGATGGATCCCAAGTCGCCCCGCGGGCGGGAGGCCCAGCTCGACGAGCTCCGCGAGGCGATGGCCGATATCCCCGGCATCGTCACCGCGGTCGAGCAGCCGATCTCGCACCTGATCTCGCACATGCTGTCGGGGGTCAAGGCGCAGATCGGGATCAAGATCTTTGGCGACGACCTGGATCTGCTGCGCCGCAAGGCGGAGGAACTCAAGAGCGTGGTCGGGGCGGTTCCAGGCGTGCGGGACCTGATCGTCGAGCAGCAGACGATCATTCCCCAGTTGCGGATCGAGCTCGACCGGGACCAGCTCCTGCTCAACGGGCTCAATGCCGCGGACGTCAACGAGTTCATCGAGACCGCGATGAGCGGACAGGTCGTCTCCGAGATCCTCCAGGGCCAGCGGACGTTCGATCTCGTCCTGCGGCTCGAGGACGACGCGCGGGAGAACCTGGAAGTCCTTCGCCGGCTGTCGATCGACCTTCCCGAAGGGGGCCAGGTCCCGCTGGAGTCGATCGCCCGGATCTACACCTCCGGCGGGCCGAACTCGATCAGCCGCGAGAAGGTCCGGCGGCGGATTGTCGTCCAGTGCAACGTGGCCGACCGGGGGCTGGTCGATGTCGTGGAGGAGATCCAGGCCCGGCTCAAGCCGCTGCAGGAGTCGCTCCCCGAGGGGTACTACCTGGAGTACGCGGGGCAGTTCGAGAGCGAGCAGAACGCCTCGCGGCTGATCGGCCTCCTGTTCCTCGTGTCGCTGGCGGGGATCTTCCTCGTCCTGTTCACGATGCTGCGATCGGTCAACCTGGCCCTGCAGGTCATGGCGGCACTGCCGATGGCGTTCATCGGCTCGGTGGTGGCGCTCGTCGTGACGCGGCAGAACCTGACGGTCGCGGCGATGGTCGGCTTCATCTCGCTGGCGGGGATCGCGTCGCGGAACGGGATCCTGCTCCTGAACCACTATCTCCACCTTGTTCGTTACGAAGGTGAGGCCTGGACGAAGGAGATGATCGTCCGTGCCGGGCTGGAGCGGCTGGCTCCGGTGTTGATGACCGCCCTGACGGCGGCGATCGGGCTTGTTCCGCTGGTCCTGGCGGCCAACGAGCCGGGGAAGGAAATCCTCTATCCCGTCGCGACCGTCATCCTGGGGGGAGTCATCAGCTCCACGCTGCTCGACTTCTTTGTCCACCCTGCCCTGTTCTGGCTGTTCGGGATCCGCGAAGGGGAGCGGGTGGTCCGTGAAGCCCACAACGAGATCGAACTGCACGAAGAGAATCACGCTGCGGCGTCGTCCGCGGCTCCTGCTTCTCCGCCGGCATCGATCGCCCCATCCACTTAGAAGACCGCCGTGACCGGCGACCGATATCGAAACGTTTCCTCAAACTCCGAAAGGACTCTCATGCTTCGTTCCATCAAGTTGACCGTCGTGGCCCTGCCGTTGCTGGCGGTGGGCTGCGAAACCGGTGCTCCGCCGCCGCAGGCCGAGAAGCCTCGCGCCACGGATAGCCATGACCACGATCACGACCATGACCACGGCAAGGGGGATCATGGTCATGGGAGCGAGGGGCCGCACCATGGTGCGCTCGTCGAGCTCGGGGGCGATGAGTACCACGCCGAGGTCGTTCACGATGATGCCAGCGGCGCGGTGACGGTGTATCTGCTGGACGGGTCGGCGAAGAAGGCGGCGGTGACGGAGGCTCAGGCCGTCACGTTGAATGTGAAGCTCGATGGGAAGCCGCAGCAGTTTCAGTTGGCGGCGGAGCCCGATATGGGGGATCCGGCCGGGAAGAGTTCCCGCTTCGTGTTGAAGTCGCCGGAGCTGATCAAGGCTCTGGACGACAAGGGGGCGGAGGCGACGCTTTCGCTGACTGTGGGGGGGACGCCGTTTTCGGGGAAGGTCCCGGCCGGTCATCCGCACGATCATGATCATGATCACGATCACTGAGTGGTGGCGGCCCCTCGGCAATTGCCCACACCGGGGTCCAGGGGGAACCCCTGGTGGGGAGTGCAGAGGGGCAACGCCCCTTTGCCCGCCGGAGGCCTGTCCGTCGAGAGACGTCTGAAGGAGTGAGTGTCCAAGCGCGGACAACGTGTCGTATGCCCCCCTCCCAACCCGCAGGGATCGCAAAGCCCGCGGTGTGGTGTGGGGGAGTTCCCAACGCTGGTATCACAAAGGGGCCATCCGTTGTGTCCCACGGTTCCTCACAGGAGTGCCTCCGGCGGCAAGGGGTTGCCCCCTTGACCCCTGGCTGCCGTGGCACGTTGGGTTTGAGCTATGGGCGTCGTGCCGGCAAACGCCTTTCAGCGGGCCGATGACGCGGGAGTCCAGGTCTCAAACCGCTCCCCACGAAACGCTCGCCACACGCCATACATCGTGGCGACAAACGCCAGAAGAACTTCCCACACACTTCCCAGCTTGGGGACACCCGCCCGGTTGAGCAGCCACGCCGCCGCCACGCCGCCCACCGCCAGAGCCGCGACAGCAAAGCCCGCCACAGGACCGTAGCCCGAGAACGCGAACAGAATCACGCACAGCGAGGCCAGCACCAACCACAACGCCGTGTGCCAGCGAACCCACTTGTGCGAGTAATACTTGTACCGGTTCCACAACGACATCCGCCGCAGCGCCGGCCGCAGCCGCCGATGACAGTTGATCGCCCGGCACGCGATCCGCACCTTGCGGAAAAACTCCTGACCCGACTGCGTGACGCTCTTCTCCCACGCGAGCGCATCGGGACAACGCACGATCCGGTACCCCTGGGACAGGATGCTCATCGACGTGTGGAAGTCATCGTCGACATCCTGCGGCGCCGGAACGTGAAGCCGCCGCCGGATCGCAAAGGCGGACCCGTCCGCCCCCATCACGGAGCCGGTCTCCGACTCCAGCTGCTTGATCGTCTCCTCCAGCCGCCAGTACGACGTCCCCGCGCTGGCGGTGGCGGTCTCTTCGTTGACATAGACGAGATGGCTGCAGGCGACGCCGACCTCGGGATCGCGGAAGACCCCCGCGAACGACCGGATCAGCTCCGGCGACAGCATCACGTTGGCGTCCGTGAAGATCACGATCTCCCCCGTCGCCCGCTCGACGAGCCGGTTCATCCCCGTGCTCTTCCCCGCCCGCGCCTCGCCCCGGAGGAAGTCGATCCGGCCGGCGTAGCTCCCGAGAATCTCCGGCGTCCGGTCCGCAGAGCAGTCGTCATAGACAAGGATCTCCAGCTCGAACTCGGGACACGCGGCCCGCAGCCCGAGGAGATTGTCGAGCTTGTCGGCGAGAACCCGTTGCTCGTTGAAGGCGCAGAAGACGACGCTCAACTTCGTCGGCGGAGCGTCTGAGGAAACAGAGTTCGGCCGCGCCCATCCGAGGCGGCGGGCGATTCCCAGCGAGAGGGGGTAAGTCAGAAACGGATGGAGCGCCAGGCCGAGGAAGAGCAGCGCTCCGCATCCCAGCAGCATCGATGGCAGAAGATTGTCCGGCATCTTGGAACGCGGGCGGAGCGTCTCCTCCGGAGGTGGTCCGTTCGCGCCGACCGCCGGGACCCGGCGTCACTCGGACAAACCGGAAACGGCCCTCGGGAACGGTTGTTCCCGAAGGCTGTTTGACGAGCGGAGCTCCCCCCGAGTGTCCGGCGCGCCGGGAGGGGACGCAACCCATTTGCCGGTGGATTTCGACCGCGTCGGGGGCCGCGCGCGGCCGGGAGGGCCGGTTTTCCGATCGTCGGGAGGGGGCCACGATCGGGCGGCAAAAACTTGCAATGCCTTGAACCGCGTCAGTATCGTGGCTCCTCGCAAGACAAGCAGCCGCATGGCCTCCCGCGCTTCGTCGCGGACAGTTCCGGCTCGGCATGCCGGTGGGGCGCGGGCGGCGAACAGTCTTGCGCGCAGGGATATCGTGGAATCTATGGACTCATCCTCCGGGCCAAAGCCCCATGTGACGATCCAGGCCGGCGCGCCCGCCTTCTGGAACCTCGCGGAACTCTGGACCGATCGGGAGATCCTTCTGGGGATGGTCTGGCGGGACGTTTCCGTCCGCTACAAGGAGACGGTCATCGGGTTTCTGTGGGTTGTCCTGCAGCCGATCCTGATGATGCTGATCCTCTCCACCTTCTTCCGGCAGCTGGGGGGACCGTCGGTCTCCGACGTGCCGATCCACGTCCGGATTTTTGCCTCGCTCCTCGTCTGGGACTTCATTGCCTCCAGCGTGGAGCGGGCCGCCGTGAGCCTGATCGCGAGCGCCGGCGTGATCTCGAAGCTCTACTTCTGCCGGCTCGTGCTCCCGCTGACGCCGGTCGGCGCGAGCGCGTTCGATCTGTGCATCAAGTTCCTGCTGCTGGTCATTCTGATGGCGATGCACGGGATCGCCCCGTCCGTCAATGTCGTCTTCATCCCCGCCGTCCTCCTGTGCACGCTCGTCTTCACGATGTCGCTGTGCATCTGGCTCGCGGCTCTCACGGCCTTCTACAAAGACGTGGCCCTGGCGATTCCTTTCATCCTGCGGGTGTCGTTCTTCCTCTCCCCGATTTTCTACGAGGCGGCCCAGCTCGTGCCGGTCCAGTACCAGACGTGGTATCATCTCAACCCGGTGACTGCCCTGATCGAGAGTTTCAATTTTCTCCTGCTGGGGACCGACGTCTTTCCGGCCGGGGGACTCATCTTTGCTGTCGTCCTGAGTCTGGTCATGCTGGTGACCGGGCTGTCATTTTTCCGGTACGTGGAGACCAGCATCGTGGACGTGCTGTGACGGCGGGCGGGAACGGACGGGCCGCGAACGGAGTGGCGGAGAACGGAGGCCATGGCCGGCCCCGGACAGGGTGCCGGGGCGGGATTCGGCGGGGATGGCGCCCCCGCCCCACAGAGAGGTCGGTGCAGTGAGTCAGGTCATCATTCGGGCGGAGTCGGTCGCCAAGAAATATCGCCTCGGGCACGTCCAGGACCCCACGTCCTTCCGGGGCGTGCTGAGGACGATCCGAGCCGCGTTCGACGAGTCGCGGAGGACCCCCGATCGTTCGGTCGACTTCTGGGCGCTGAAGGACGTCTCCTTCGAGCTCCGCGAGGGGGAGTCGCTGGGGATCGTCGGCAGCAACGGTGCCGGCAAGAGCACCCTGCTCAAGATCCTGTCCCGGATCACCGGGCCGACGCACGGACGGATCGACATCTGGGGCCGCTCGGCGAGTCTCCTCGAGGTCGGGACCGGCTTCGTTCCCGTCCTGACGGGACGGGAAAACGTGTACCTGAACGGCTCGCTCCTGGGAATGAAGCGGTCGGAGATCAAGGCCCGCTTCGACCAGATCGTCGACTTCGCCGAGGTCGAGAACTTCATCGACGTCCCGGTGCAGCGGTATTCGTCGGGGATGGCGGTCCGCCTCGCGTTCGCCATCGCGGCGCATCTCCGTCCGTCCCTGTTCATCATCGACGAAGTGCTGGCCGTCGGCGACCAGCGGTTCCAGGACAAGTGCCAGGCCGCCATGCGGCGGTACGTTCAGGAAGGGGGGACCGTGCTCCTCGTCAGCCACGTCCTCGATACGATCCGCTCCTTCTGCCAGAAGGGGATGTGGCTGAAGCGCGGCCAGATCGAGATGATGGGGGATGCGAAGTCGGTCTGCGACAGCTATTCGGAATGGTGCCGGTCGCCGGAGACGCACCGCGGGCAGGATCCGCAGGTCCTGTTCTCGACCCTCGAGTTCGACGAAGGGCTCCGCGGCATCGAGCTGATGCTGACCCCCGGCGCGGACAAGCACCACCTGCGGCTGGCCCTCGTTCACAACTGGCATCTCAAGGACGCGATCAGCGTGACCGGCAGCAGCGTGGTGAACGAAGGCCAATGGCACTGCGTGGCCGCGACCTACTCCGGCGAGAAGACGCACAACGCCGTCCGACTGTATGTGGACGGTGAGCAGGAGACCCGCTTCGAGGAGGTGTTCGGCCAGGGGCTGACCGGGGCGATCCCGACGGGACAACCCTTTCACCTCGCCGGCCGCGTCGGCGGAAGGGCGCGGCTGCACGGCCAGATGTGCATCATCCATCTCGAGAACCGGCGGCTCAGCCCCCCGGAGGTTCGGGAGATTTCCCTGCGGGCCCTCGACTCCGAGGAGTCGCTCTGCAGAAATGCGGTGTCGACATCTGTTCACGCGGAGGATTCGTCGGCCGCCAAGTTGCCGGTCTTTCCGATCAACCCGAATCAGCCGTTCACGGCGGTGGTCGCGTTCCGGATGCTCCGGGAGGAAGTCACGGCGAAGCTTCCGGCGGGGGGAGAAATCGAGCGCGTGGCCGGAAACGTCGTCTCCCACGCGGTCGGAACGTGATTTGGGGCCCCGCCGCGTGAATTTGGTTGTCAGGGATCTTGCTTCGCCGACAGACTGGCGACACTGACCGTCCGTCCCGGCCGCCGGCGGGCCGTCGCGGTCCGTGGCTCACAGGCCGGGCTACGTGAGGCGTCAGACCAGGTCCGGACTGACTCGAGCCGGACGAATTGATGCGGATCCGGATCGCTCCGCGCCGGCCGCGCGGCCGGTCCGGCCGAGAGGGGGAGGAGTGACGGCTGTCGACTACCTGATCGTCGGCTCGGGATTGACCGGGGCCGTCATCGCCCGCGCGCTGCACGACGCGGGAGAGGAGGTGCTGGTCGTCGACCGGCGGGATCACGTCGGCGGCAATGTCCACGACCACGCCCATCCGAGCGGAATCCGCATTCACACCTACGGGCCGCACTACTTCCGGACGAACTCGGAAGACCTCTGGCGCTTCGTGAACCGCTTCTCTGCGTTCTACAAGTACGAGGCGGAGCTCAAGAGCGAAGTCGACGGGGCCTATGAGAACTGGCCGATCGCCGGGAGCTACATCCGCCGCACCGTCGGGAGCGACTGGAAGCCGGAGTTCGTCGGCACGCCGGCGAACTTCGAGGAAGCCTGCCTGGCGATGATGCCCCGGGCGATCTACGAAAAGTTCGTCAAGGGCTACACGGAGAAGCAGTGGGGGGTGCCGTGCACCGAGCTGTCCGCCGAACTGGCGACGCGGTTCGACGTCCGGGAGGACGACGAACCGCGGCTCAAGACCCACAAGTACCAGGGGATTCCGGTCGACGGATACGCCGTATTCATGAAGAACCTGCTGGCCGGAATTCCGGTCCTCCTGAACTGCGACTACCTGAAGCGGCCTGAGTCCTTTCCGCACCGGAAGAAGCTCGTCTTCACCGGCCCGATCGACGAATACTTCGGCTTCTCCCGGGGGCGGCTGGCGTACCGGGGGCAGCGGCGGATCCATGAGGACCACCCGGAGGTCGAGGGGTGCCTGCTCCCCTGCGGCCAGGTCAACAGCCCGGACGCGTCCCGCGCGGAGCACATCCGGACGCTGGAGTGGAAGCAGATGATGGATCCGAAGTACGCGGAGCGGATTCGGGGAACGGTTCTGACGCGGGAGATCACGGTCACGCCCCACGATCCGTCGCACTACGAATACCCGTTCCCGGACGCAGCGAACGCGGACCTCTATCGCAAGTATCGGGAGATGGCCGCGGCGCTCCCGGACGTCCTCATCTGCGGGCGCCTGGGCGAGTATCGCTACTATGACATGGACCAGGCGATCGCCCGGGCCCAGGTCCTGGCCCGGCAGATCCGCGACTGATTCCCCTGTCCCCCCACCCTGCCCCAACCCAGATACGGTTTGCCCCCTGAGGGGAATTCGCCGGAATGCCACAGACGATTCAGATCGCGTTCTCGATCGACAACGACCGCGTCAAGCCGCTGCTCGTGGCGCTGACGAGCCTGGTCGAGACGACGACGTCCGCCGTCGCCGTGACGATCCTGGATGGCGGGCTCTCCGAGTCCCACGCCGCGCGGCTCCGCACGGCGGCGGATCTCCTCGGAACGCCGCTCCGCATCGTGCCGATGGACCGGGGCTTCCTGGGGAATTTTCCGGTCAGCGATCGCGACCGGCCGGCGACCTACGCTCGCCTGCAACTGCCCGAGGTGCTGCCGGAACTGGACCGGGTGCTCTACCTCGATTCGGACCTGATCGTCCGTCAGGACATCGCGGAACTGTGGAACGCGGACCTGACGAACGTCTCGGCCGCCGTGAATGAGGACGTCGACGGTAACCCCTCAAGTCCGCTCCGGACGGCCCTGAGGCTCGGCCCCGAGGAGGCTCTGTTCAACTCCGGGGTGATGCTTCTGAACCTGGCCCGTCTGCGGGCGACCGGTCTGGCGAACCGGGCGATCGCCTACGCGAAGGAGCATCCGGACCGGGCCGCGATCGCTGGTCCGGGGATCCTCAACGTCCTGCTGAAGGACGACGTCGCCCGTTTCCCGTTCCGGTGGAACGTCACCTCCTGCCAAGATGGTTCCGGCGGCGGAGAGGGGCGGCCGGAGCCCTCCGCGCGGTCCCGCGGGGAGGATCGGCGCGACGCCGAGCGGAGCCCCGCGATCGTGCACTACGCCGGTCCGGTCAAGCCGTGGCACTGCAGTCCGGCCGCCCGCCGGCATCCGTGGTACGAAGACTACTTCCGAGCGGTGGACCGGTATCACGAGCGATTGGGACAGGTCGCCGAGCTGCGGGAGGCGCCGCGGATTTCGGTCATCATGCCGTGCCGGAACGTGGAGCCGTTCCTGCAGCAGGCGGTCGAGTCCGTGCTCGGGCAGCGGGTGGGGGCAATCGAGGTCATTGCGATCAATGACGGATCGACCGACTCGACCGGCCGAATGCTGGATGACTTCGCCCGCTGGGACCGCCGGATCACCGTCCTGCACCAGGAGAACCGGGGGCTGGGCGCAACCTACAACCGCGGACTCGATCGGGCCGCGGCCGAGTACATTGCCTTCGTCGAGCCCGACGACTGGGTCGACCTCGACGGCTTCGAGTCCCTGATGCGGCAGGCGGACCGGGTCCGGTGCGAAATCGTCAAGGGGGACTTCTTCCTCGTCGAAGGGACGGAGATCAACCGGTACTTCAAGTACCGCAACGAGCGGCTGCCGGAGATCTGCCGGTTCCAGGACATCGAGGTCGCGGCCCACGGCCATGTCGGGTTCTGGGCGGGACTCTACCGCCGGGAGTTCCTGAACCGGCACGGGATCCGGTTCCTGGAGCTGCCGGGGGCCGGTTACGTCGACGCCAGCTTCCTGTGGATCTCGCACGTCCTGGCGGAGTCGATCAGCGTCCTCGACCGCGGCGTCTACTACTACCGCCAGCATCCCGCCGCCTCGATCGCCACGGCTGCCTTCTCGAAGAACTGGCGGCTGCTGATTCGGAACTACGACGTGGCGATGGACTTCCTGGTGGCGAAGGGGGTGGTGCCGCTCTATGCCGACAACATGCTCCACGTGCTGTACCTCGCCGTCGCCCATATGCTCGCCCTGCTGGAGCCGGACCAGCACGGCGAACTGATCCAGAGCGTGCGCCCCCTGTTCCTGATGATGCCCGATGTCGACCGCACCCGCGTCCCGCTTCCCCCGGAGGTCCGCCGGGGGATCCGCGCCATCCAGCGAGGGGCCAGCCCCGTGGCCAACGGCGTGAAGCAGCAACTGAAGCGACGGTTCCGCTGGATCACGAAGGACCCCCGGACCGCGGCGGATGTCAGCCGGATCCGGCACTCGCCGATTGTGCGGGCTGTCCAGGGAGGCATCCGGTGGGGCAGAGAATGCCTGTCCCTGGTGGTCGCCTCGGGACGCGTCTGCCATCACGCGGTCCGGTCTCTGTTTCAGCGGCCGCGTGAGTCCAATCCGCCCGTGGGAGCGTCCTCGGTCTCCCAGGGCCGGAAGTAGCGGTCGGTCGAGCGGCGGATGCCCTTTCCGAGCCAGTGTTATTCTCATCGCGATCGAGAGTTCCGGACGTGGAGACGTTGAGCCCCGCGAATATCGTCGTGGCGACGGACGAGCGGTTCGCCATGCCGCTGGCGGTGACGCTCCGTTCGCTGCTGGAGACCGCCGACCCCGGCGGCCGGATCCGTCTGTTCATCCTGGACGGGGGCCTGACCGACGAGACCCGGCAGCGGCTCGCCCGGAGTTGCGCGGATTCCCGGATCGTCGAGATCTGCTGGCTGCCGATCGACGCGACCACGGTCGGGGAGTTGCCCGTTTCGGGGCACTTCAGTCCGGCGGGTTACTACCGGATCCTGATCCCGAAGGTTCTGCCGGCGGACGTCGGTCGCGTCCTGTATCTCGACGGCGACCTGCTGATCCGGAGGGACGTCCTCTCCCTCCTCTCGCTGGAACAGGGGGATCACCTCTGTCTCGCCGCGCAGGATTCCGCGTGTCCTTACTTCGACAGCTTCGCGGCGCTCGACGACTACCGTCGCTCGGCGCCGTACATCGTCGCCCGCCGGCCTGTTCCCAACGCTCCAGAACTGGGGATCGAGGGACGTCAGCCGTATTTCAACAGCGGTGTGATGGTGATCGACGTCGACGGCTGGCGGCGGGAATCGGTCTGCGAGCGGCTCGTCGAGTGCCTTCGCGTCAACCGGGACTTCGTGCGGTGGTGGGACCAGTACGCGCTCAACGTGGTCCTGGCGGGGCGGTGGGGGCCGCTCGACCTCCGCTGGAATCAGGGGACGCACGTCTTCCAGTACCCCTCCTGGCGGCAGAGCCCGTTTCCGCGGGAGACATTCGAATCTCTCCGCGACGATCCATTCATCGTCCACTTTAGCTCGCCCGTCAAACCGTGGCACGCGGAGTGTCGCCACTCCTACCGCGACGAGTGGATCCGGCACCTCGACCGAACGGAGTGGCGGGGCTGGCGGCCGACGCTCCATCCGCTGCGGCGGCTGGGGAAACAGGCGTACTGGCTGCTCCGGGAACGGGTTCGACGGTCCTTGCGGCGAACCCAACTCATTCTCAATGAGGGACTTGTGCGTTAGTGGCCGGCGGCCGCGGTGGCAAGCTGCCGCCGCCGGATTTCTGGAAATCCCATGAAGACCCAACTGGTCAGGGGTCTCGGGGGGTGGGTAGTGTGAGGCCGTGATATTCAGGAGTGCCGCGCTCCGCCGACCCTGTTGCGCCGGGTGACCGTGAACGCAGGACCCCCATCCTACACCCTGATCGACCCCCTCATCTCGACCGCCACGGTCGACACGATCGAGGGGACGCATCCGCGCCGCCGCGCCGCTGTCCGAGTGCAGCGGCTGCTGCTGCCCCGTTCCGTGGTCACGAATGCCCCGCTCGTGGCGTTCGATGTACTGCTGTCCGTCGCCGTGCTCCTGGCGGCGTTCTCCGTCACGATCTGGATCAGCCAGGCCCCTCACGACGTGCGGCAGCTGGTCAACTTCCACACCTCGCTGGCGGTCCTCTCGCTCTCAATGTCCGTCGTGCTGGGACTGCACCACGCCTCGGGAATGAATCCGGTCCTGGAGCTGCGGCAGCAGGTCCGCGCCGTCACGGCGTCCCATGTTCTGCTGCTGATGCTGGGAGGGATGTTCGGTTCGGTGGCGGGGTTCGAGACCTGCGCCGTGGGACTGAGCTGGGCCGGCGGCTGTGTCTTCCTCCCCGTGGGGCGGACGATCCTGCGCAAGATTCTGGGGCGGCAGCGGTGGTGGGGTGAGCCGGCCCTGATCGTCGGCGATGGGACCGGCTGGCAGGAGATCGTCCGGTTCGTTCAGGACTGCCCGCAGCGCGGCCTGCGGATGGTCGGTTCGCTGGGAGTCGCGGAGGCCTTGGCCGTCCCCTCGGCGGAAACCAAATCAAAGTCTCCGACCTCCACTGGCCTGGGTCGGCTGATCGGCGAGATCCATCCGGACTGGGTGATCGTCGCCGCTCCCGATCAGGACATGACGGTCGTCCGCAAGGTCGTCTCGGCTTGCGCTGGCGTGCGGAACATCGTCATCCTGAACGGCGCCGCGGCAATCCCGACGCTGTGGACCCGGTCCTACGAGTGCGCCGGGATGTTCGGGACCCACCTGCAGGACCGGCTCCTCTCCCGCCGGATGCAGTTCCTGAAGCGGGCGGTCGACATCGTCGGCGCCCTTGCGATCGGGCTCCTCGCCCTGCCGGCGATGATCGTCGCGGCGATCATCATCAAGATCCGTTCGCCGGGGCCGGTGTTCTACCAGCACGTGCGCGTCGGGCGGGGGGGACGCTGGTTCAAGACCCTCAAGTTCCGGACGATGGTCAAGGACGCGGACCGGGTCCTGAAGGACTATCTGGCCCGCCATCCCGAGCTCCAGGAGGAGTGGGACCGCGACCACAAGCTCCGCCACGATCCGCGGATCATTCCCGTCGTGGGTCGGCTGCTGCGCCTGACGAGCCTCGACGAGCTGCCGCAGCTCTGGAACGTTCTGCGGGGGGAGATGAGTCTCGTCGGTCCGCGGCCGATCGTTTCTGAGGAGGTGGCGAAGTATCAGTCCTGGTACTCGCTTTACACGCAGGTCCGGCCGGGGCTGACCGGGCTGTGGCAGGTCTCGGGCCGCAACGGCACGTCTTATGAGGACCGAGTTCGTCTCGACGCTTACTACGTTATGAACTGGTCGCCGTGGATGGACATGTACATCCTGCTGCGGACGGTGCGTACGGTGTTGTGGTGCGAAGGGGCTTGCTGAGACCGTCGCAGTCGGTTGCTGAGCCGACGACTGCACGACGGGGGCATCGGCGAAAACCGAAATCGCCAGCCAACCGGGTCCAGGGGCACCCTGGTCAGGGAGTGCAGGGGGAAGAATTCCCCTTGCCCGCCGGAGGCCTGGCTCGTCGGAAACTATCTGAAGGAGCACTTGTCCAAGCGCGGACCACGTGTCGTAGGCCCCCTCACCACCCCGCGGGGATTGCAAAGCCAGCGGTGTGATGTGAGGGAGTCCTCAACGCCGGTTCCACAAAGGGGCATCCGTGTGTCCCACGGTTCCTCATGGAAATGCCGCCTGGGGTCAAGGGGGCGAGGCCCCCTTGACCCCAGGCGGCCGTAGCACGTTGGGTTTGAGCTATCGAGTCGTGCCGGCAAGGACGCGGTTCGGGCCGGCGGGACAAGCCATTCTGCCCCACGCCTCCCGCGCGGAACACCCTCTGTCGCCCGGTCGCGACTCCCCGGTGCCGCGGACGCTCAAGAATCGCTCGATCAAAGCTGTATCACCGGAGTGACCGGCGAGTGGGCGATGAGGGACTCGAACCCCCGACATCCACTTTGTAAGAGTGGCGCTCTAACCAACTGAGCTAATCGCCCCGGAAAAGGGATCGCGAATTCTGCGGGGCATTTCTCCCTCTGTCAATTCGCATCCCGCTGCGGTCCGGTAGAATACCACACCGGCCCCTCCCGCGGAGGGACGGCCCGGTTTTCCGCCTGTTCCGAATGGTCCTCCGATGGTTGATCCCGTCCTTCCCGTCGTCAATCCCGAGATGCCCCCCATCATTCCGACGGAATCGGCCGGCAATCCGGAGGCGGTCAATCATCCGGAACCGAAGGAAGAGCAGCTGATCGAAGCCCTCAAGCAGGTCATCGATCCGGAACTGATGGTCAACATCGTCGACCTGGGACTGGTCTACACCGTCCAGATCGAGGACCGACAGGTCCAGATGGAGATGACCCTGACGAGTCCGACCTGCCCCGCCGGGCCGCAGATCATTCATCAGTCCAAGATGGCCCTGGAACAGGTTCCCGGCGTGGCGAAGGCGAATATCCGCCTCACGATGTCGCCTCCCTGGACGCCCGCCCGGATGACGGACGACGCGCGGGACATGCTGGGGATTTTCTAAGAGAGCTGCCGCCGCGGCCGAGAAGCTCAGGCGGATTCGAACTGCCGGACGGGCTGGACCTGGTAGATGTCGGTCAGGCGGATCATGAGAGTCCGCTCGAGACGTCCTTCGCGATTGCCGCGGAAGAAACAGTGGCCCAGGCAGTGCTCCGCGCGGTCCTGGAGGCCGATGACCGCCATCTCCTGCACGTTCAGCTCGACGGCGAATTTCAGCTCGTGGAGCCCTTCGACCTCCTGGCCGCGGTCGTACATCCAGCCGTGTTCGGTGGGGACCTGCCGTTCGATGTTCGGCCCGTGATGGATCTCGGGGGTGAACTCCAGCCGGGCCCAGCCGTCTTCGACCTTCTCCATCCGGATCCGGAGGACACAGCGGGCGGTCTCGAACCGCCGCTTCTGTGACGTCTTGTCCGGCGTGGGGATCGAGCACTCCAGGAGCGGAACTTCCGGCCACGTCTCGACGAGGTGCTCGCCGCCCGAAGGGAAGCCGTAGGGAAGGTGCTGGATCCGCTGCGTGGCGGATTTGCTGTCGGCCGCCAGGAGGGACTGGATGGCGAACGGCGGCGTCGAGGAGGCGAGGCCGTACTGAAAGCCGTTGTCCGCGAGGAGGCGGTGGCTGGCCGGGGAGGCGACGCTCACCTCGTTGAGATTGTTCCAGAGCGCCTTGCCGATCATCGGATCGCCGACGGCCCGGTCGGCCAGCATGATGTCGACGGAGACGGCGTCCTTGGGCTTGATGAGCGGGGGGAGGAACGGTTTGGCGGTCTGGTTTTGCACCGCTTTGCCGATGCTCAAAACGGTGCAGCCCGTCACGCTCGTGGGGAGCGCGAGGCAGGCGATCGATTGGAGCCAGCGCCGTCGGTTCACGATCTGTCGCGACAGAGTCTCAGCGTGCCGGCTGCGGATGTCGCAGCGGTCCGGAGGGCTTTTAGGCCGGAGACAGGGGCGCGGCAATTCGAAGTTCTGCCGGCGGGTGGCCGGAGGCGTTGGACCGGCAGGAGTTGCGGCTCAGGACTGCATTGCGGCGGCACACCCGGGATGGCGCCCGAAATCAGTCGCGGAGGTCATCGGCCAGACGCTCGATGATCGGCGGGAGGAAGGCGCCGAGGCGGCGGGCGGCGTCCTGGGCCTGGTCGCGGAGGCGGAGCAGGTCCTTGTAGCTGGACCAGCGTTTCCAGAGGGAGCCGAGGACCGCTCCGGCGCGGAGGAAGCCGCTCTTGCCGAAGATGGTGAGAATCTCGGGAGGGAGGTCTTCTGAGAGGTCGTCGCTGATGCAGCGGATGGCGAGGAACCGGACTTTGCGCTCGACGCAGACCTTGGCGACGGCGAAGGACTCCATGTCGACGGCGATCGCTCCGGTCCGCGCGGCGAGGGCCTGTTTTTCGGCGATGGTGCGGACGACTTCGTTGACTTGGAGGAAGCGTCCAACGTGGAGTCCCTTGGCCGGGTCCGCGGACATGCCGACGTCGATCTCGAGGGAGTCCTGGCCGTCGGAGATGGAGTTAGCGACGACGATGTGTCCGCGGCGGACTTCCGGGGTCAGGCCGCCGCTGAATCCGACGGAGAGGACCCATTGCGGCTCGTGGGCGTCGAGGAGGGACTGGGTGGCGCGGGTGGCGCGTTTGGTGCCGGGGCCGGATTCGACGGCGGCGATGCGGGTGTCGTCGTACATAGCGCCGCGGAAGACGAATTCGCCGCCGGTGTATCTCCGCAGGGGGAGGCAGCGCTCGAGGAACGGGGCGAGTTCCATGTGGAGGGCGGCGACGAGGCCGATGTCGGCGTGGGCGGCGCTGAGGCCCTGTGCGGCGTCGTGATCGGCGGATTCGTCGTGTTCGGTAGTCATCTCGCGGTTCACGGGGTGGGTCTTCTGGCGGGCTGAGGCGGTGGTGGGTTGTCTTTCATCATGGAGCGCCGGTAGCCGCGGTCAAGCGACCAGCGTCCCGCTGGACCGGGTGGGCGCGTTCGCTGGATGACGGCGGTCGGTGGGTGTGACGTTCAAAACCGGGTCCAGGGGGACCCTGGTGGGGGATGCAAGGGGGCCACGCCCCCTTGCCCGCCGGAGGCCTGGCCGTCGAGAGATGTCTGAAGGAGAGCGTGTCCAAACGCGGACAACGTGTCGTATGCCCCCTCACCAACACGCGGGGATGGCAAAGTAAGTGGAGCAATTTGAGGAACTCCTCCTCACCTCTTCGCACCTCAGCGCCTTCTCAGACTCAAATCTTCTTCTCCGGCTCCGGCCCGTTCTGCGGAAGGCTTTCCGGAACCGGGAGTCCGGAGAGCTCGCTCAGGGCGTTGAGGAGGAGCTTCTGGAAGGCCGGGTTCTCGAAGTCGTCGGTGTTGCCAAGTGATGCGTAGAAGGAGGTCCCGCCCCCTTTGCGGGTGAAGGTCCAGGCGATCGGTTCGGCCGGGGCTCCTTCGATGGTGCCGGTCAGGATCGGAGCGGTTCCGGAACGGAGAGGAGCGACCTTGTAGAGCGAGGCGGTCGAGGTGAACCCGTCGGCGGGGAGGCCGCGGGGGAGAGGGCCGTTGGAGGCGTCGGCGATCAACGTGACCTTCGTCGTCTTTCCTGCCGGGTGGTGATTCGTGTAGTTCCCGCCGAAGGCCTCGGCGTCCCATTCGGGCCACGCTTCGAATCCTTCCGGAGCGGGCATGTTCCGGAGGGACCAGGCGTGGCTGGCGGTCCGGATTCCGAGGATCGGCTTCTTGCTGGCGGCGAAGTCCCGGAGGTGCTTCATCGCCTCGGGGGCGAGGACGCGGCGGCGGGCGCTGACGAGGAGGATGTCGGCGTCGTCGATCAGGTCGAGGTTCGGAATGACGTTCCGCTCGGTGTCGCTGCCGAAGAGGAGCGTGACGTCGAAGTCCCGGCCGAGGACTTCACTGGCGAACTTGGGGAGCGTGACTTCCGTTTTGTATTCGTCTTCCGCAATGACGATGGCGAGACGGGGGCGGCGGTCGTGCCGGAAGCGGAGGGGGCTTCCGCCGAGGACCTGATCGCTCGTGATTGTGGGGCAGACGAACTTCTCGATGTGCTCGACGACGCGGTCGGTCCCGGTGAAGTGGCTGACGTAGGGCCAGCGGGCGGGGTTGTACATGGTGTCCGTCATGTCCCGCATGAGGACGACGTGGCGGCCATTCTTGGCCATCTGGCGGAGGCCGAACGGGCGGCCGAGGACGCACATGTTGGTGTGGACGCCGGCGAGGATGACGTTCTTGATGCCGCGGGCTTCGAGGATGCTCCAGACTTCATCCCCTTTGTCCGAGACGTAGTCCTTGGCTTCGTCGATCTCGATGGCGTCGGCCTGCTTCTTCCAGGGGAGGCGGGGGTTGCGTCCCTGGGCGGCGAGGATCTTGGCCCACTCGGCGTGTTCCTGTGGTTCGTCGTCTTCGCCGCCGTCGGACTGGTCGACGGGGTAGGTGCCTGCTTCTTCGGCGGGGATCTTGCGGCACCAGGAGGTGATGTCGGCGGGGAGCGTTTTCGACTTCAGAGTCGATCGGGCCCGGTCGCGGGCGGGCGATTTCTCGTAGTAGGCCATGCAGTCGCTGGGGGCGTGGATGACGGTGGCCCCCTGCCCTCGCAGGGATTGGACGACTTCGTTCAGGCGGGGGGCGAGTTCGGCTCCGCGCTGGACGGCCCGGAGGCAGTGGTGGGCGTCCCAGACGTCGCAGAGGATGATGGCGGTTTCGGACGGGGCCCAGGATTCGGGGGTGGTCCGGAGGTGATAGCGGCCGGAGCCAGTGGTGGTTTCGACGCGAGCGCGGAGGTGGAACTGGAGTGGTTTGGCGTCCTCGGCGGAGGATGTGGACCACAGGCTGGACAGGCAGAAGAGGGCGAGGAGCGGGGCAGCGATCCGCACGGGGGCGTCTCCAGGGAGGCCGTGGGGGAGGGACAGTGCGATTGTGGCTGTCGGGGCCGCGGTGTTCAACGGCGCACCTGCCGGCATAGCGTCCATTGCTCAATCCCAACGTGCTATGGCAGCCGGGGTCAAGGGGGCAACCCCTTGCCGCCGGAGGCGCTTCCATGTGGAACCGTGGGACACAACGGAGTTCCCTTTGTGGTACCGGCGTCGAGGACTCACCGCTCGCTTTCGAATCCCCGTGGGTTGGTGAAGGGGCATCCGACACGGTGTCCGCGCTTGGATACGGGCTCCTTCAGACGATGTCCGACGAGACGGCCTCCGGCGGGCAAAGAGGCGTTGCCCCTCTGCACTCCCCACCAGGGTGCCCCTGGACCCGGTTCTATGACACACCCTCCCCACCGAGTGGACTTGCGAATCCGCTTTCCATAACGTCCCAAACACGCTTCAACCGAAGCCACCAATCGACCCCCATGCGGACGGAGAGAGGAATGCGAAGCCTCGCGTGTTGCTTGATTCTCGTCGGGACCCTGATGCTGTCCCGACCAGCCCCCGCCCACGCCGCTGAACCGATCCGCGTCCTGATCGTCGACGGCCAGAACAACCACGACTGGCAACGGACCACCCCCTACCTCAAGTCGCTGCTGGAAAAGACCGGCCGCTTCGAAGTCTTCGTCTCGACCGCCCCCCCCGCCAAATCCCCCCCGGAACGCTGGAAAGGCTTCCGCCCCCAGTTCTCCGACTACGACGTCGTCCTCAGCAACTACAACGGCGAAACCTGGCCCGAACACGCCCGCAAAGCCTTCGAGGACTTCGTCTCGGCTGGCGGCGGAGTGGTCAACGTCCACGCCGCCAACAACCCCTTTCCCGACTGGCCTGCTTTCAACGAGATGACCGGCCTCTGCTGGCGACCCGCGGCCTTCGGCGACCGGGTCACCGTCGATGATGCCGGAAAGGTTGTCACGACCCCCAAGGGTGACGGCCCCGGAGCCGGCCACGGTCGGCAGCACCCCTACGCGGTCATCGTCCGCGACCGCGAACACCCGGTCATGAAGGGCCTCCCGGCCGAATGGATGCACCCGCAGGACGAGCTCTACCACGGCCAGCGCGGTCCGGCGACGAACATGAGCGTCCTGGCGACCGCGTTCTCCGACAAGGAGACCGGCGGCACCGGAGCCCATGAGCCGATGGCCTGGTGGATCCCCTACGGCAAGGGAAAAGTGTTCACGACGGTCCTGGGACACGTCGGCGGCGGACAGCCGCCGGAAACCTGGCCGATGCGCTGCCAGGGATTCCAGGCAATCGTGACCCGCGCCTGCGAATGGGCCGCGACCGGTGACGTCACGATCCCGCTTCCGAAGGAACTGCCGACCGCCAAGGACGTGAGTCTCGCGCCCGCGTGGTAAGAACGAAGCGGGCCGGCTGCAGCCATCGTCCCTGCGATTCTCCGCGGAGAGACACAGAGGCGGGGAGGAGATGTGACGGGTTCGCCCGTTTCTGGTCTGACTTTCGATCTGCATTTGGCCCGGTGCTTCCTGGCCGGGTACACTCGCTTGTTCGCCACTTTCGTCCTGGGACGTCTGTCATGAAGTTCAAGTCGCTCACTGTTCTGGTCGCCGCGCTGATCGCACTCCTCGGCGGTTCCGTTCGCGCGGAGTCGGTCTTCCTGGAAGCGGAGAGTTTCACGAGTCCCGGGGGCTGGACGATCGACACCCAGTTCACCGCCCTGCCGGCGATCGGATCGCCGTACCTGATGGCCCACGGCATGGGACGGCCGGTCGCGCCTGCGACGTCCCACTTCGAATCCCCGAAGGCGGGCACCTATCGCGTCCTCGTCCGGACCAAGGACTGGGTCGCGACGTGGAAAGTGCCCGGCACGCCGGGACGATTCCAGGTGGCGTTCAATGGGACGCCGCTGAAGCAGGAGTTCGGGACCGAAGGGGCCGAGTGGCACTGGCAGGACGGCGGCACGGTTGAGCTTCCCGCCGGGAAAGTCGCCATCGAGCTCCGGGACCTGACCGGTTTCAACGGCCGGTGCGATGCGATCTACCTGACGACGGACAAGAACGAGACGCTTCCGAATCAGGATCCCGAACTGCGGGCCTTCCGCCGCAAGGGACTCCATCTGCCGGCCACGCCGGAAGACCTCGGCAAGTTTGATCTCGTCGTCGTCGGCGGCGGGTACGCCGGAACGGCGGCCGCCATCTCGGCCGCGCGGCAGGCCCTCAAGGTGGCGCTGATCCAGGACCGCCATGTCCTCGGCGGCAACGGCTCCTCGGAAGTTGGCGTCTGGGCCCAGGGCGGCACGCTCCGCGGGAAATACCCGCACCTCGGTGAGATCGTCGAGCAGTTTGCCGACCGCGCGCCCGACAGCCCCGCCGCTCCGGAGCACTTTGTCGACGACCTCAAGGAACGCGTCGTCCGGGCCGAACCGAACATCTCGCTGTTCCTGAACCACTACGTCTACGAAGCCAAGACGAACGCCCAGACCGGCGAGATCGAGCAGGTCACCGCCCTCGACGTCCGGACTGGCGCCGACAAGACCTTCCGCAGCCACCTGTTCGTCGACTGCACCGGCCACGGACACCTCGGCGAATTCGCCAAGGCGAAGTTCGAGATGACCGAGAAGGGCCACATGGGGACCTCCAACATGTGGTACTGGCAGAAGGCCGACAAGGACCAGCCTTGGCCGGCGACTCCCTGGGCTCTGGAACTGGAAGAGGGGAAAGACTTCCCGGCGACTCACCTGTCGAAGTCGGAGTACGAGGGCGAAAGGTTCTATAAGGGAGAGTGGTTCTGGGAGAGCGGATTCGACCAGCACCCCATTCATGACCTCGAGAAGATCCGCGACTGGAACCTCCGCGCCGTCTACGGGGCCTTCACCTCGATCCACTCCAAGCCCGAGAACGCCACCGCGATCCTGCGGTGGATCAGCCCGGTCGGCGGGACCCGTGAATCGCGGCGTCTCGAAGGGGACGTCGTCCTGACCCGCGACGACATCGTCCAGCTGCGGGACTTCCCGGACGGCTGCGTGCCGACGACCTGGGACATCGACCTCCACTATCCGAAGCAGCAGTACACCAAGAAGGTGCCCGACAACCCGTTCATCTCGCGGGCCGAGTTCGGCTCCGGCGTCGATCGGAAGAACGGGTTCCCGGTTCCGTATCGCTGCTTCTACAGCAAGAACATCCCGAACCTGTTCATGGCCGGCCGGTGCATTTCCGTGACGCACGAGGCGCTCGGGACTGTCCGCGTCATGCGGACCTGCGGGATGATGGGCGAAGTGGTCGGCAAGGCGGCGTACGTCGCCCGCAAGCACAGCACCGATCCCCGCGGCGTCTACGAGAAGTACTGGGACGAGCTGAAGGTCCTCCTCGAGCAGCCCGGACACATGCGGCGGGAGAACTCCGTTGATCCCCTGAAGGCGGACGAGAAGAGCCTCGCCACGTTCCCCGTGAAGGGGACCTACCCGCCACCGAAGGCCGACTCGCCGAAGAACGGTGTGGCGGAGTTCGTGGGGGTGAACAAGCTGGAAGGGATCGTCATCGACGACACCGAGGCCAAGCTCGTCGGAACCTGGACCGCGGGAGCCGGGCTCCCGGGTTACATCGGCGACTGCTACGTCTACGCCGGCAAGGGGACCGATTCCACGGCGACGTACGAGTTCCAGGTCCCCAAGACCGGTAAGTACGAAGTCCGGATGTCGTGGGCCCCGCACGAGAACCGGGCCACGCTCGCCCCGGTCGTGATCCGCGGCGCCAAGGAAGGGGAGAAGACGCTCACCGTGAACCAGCGGAAAGAGGCGCCCCTGCCCCACGGCTTCGCGTCGCTCGGCGTGTTCACGTTCGAAGCGGGTGTTCCGGCCAGCGTTGTGCTCAACGCCAAGCTGGCGGACGGATTCGTCCACGCCGACTGCGTTCAGGTTCTCGCGGTCCAGCCGTAGCGGCCGCGAGTGTCGACGGACGCCCCCACGGACGTCCCCACAGTCCCCGAGGGAGATCGACGATGTCGAAGCGATCCGGTGGGCCGGCGCGGCGTCCGGCGACGATCAAGCCGAACCTCCAGAAGAAAATGCGGTCTCAACTGCGTCCGCTGAAAACGGTCTCCTCGAAGTCAAAGTCGGGGAAGTCCGGAACACGGTAGGTCGGAGACGCGGGACCGTTCCGGTTCCGTGGCGGCGTTTCTTCGGGAGCGGCCTTCTCCGGGGGGATTCAGACCCTGGCGACGCTTCAACTTGCGTCAACAGCGCTGGTTAAGATTGTCGACACGCTGCGGATCGGCACATAGGAATCCCGCCGGGCCGGCGTATCATGGATTGGGGTGATCTGCGGGTCGCCTCATTCCGTTCAGGAGAACGGTGTCCGGTCGCGAAGGAGATCCTGCCGAATGACCGATCGTCGACTGCGGGCCTTGGCCCTCCTCCTGCTGGGATTCCTGCTGCGGGCCGCGTGGCCGGAAGGGACGCTTGCGGCCGCTCCCGCCAAGAAGGCGGTCGCGGACGCCGCTGGAGACCGCGTCGGGCAGTTCCTGACCGTTGACGCGCCGCTGACGGACGACATCGTCCTCAACATCCGCCGTACGATCGACTCGCTCAAGACCCAGGCGGTCCAGGGGAAAAAGGCCTATCTCGTCCTCGAGATCCGCAAGGCGAGCAGTCCCTTCCACCATGCCTACGCGCTGGCGGACCTGATCTCGTCGAACGCCACGGTCGGCGTGACCGTCGTCGGGTGGGTTCCCGAGAAGCTGACCGGCATCCACGCCTTTCTCGCCCTCGCCTGTCACGAAGTCGTGATGGATCCCGAGGCGATCCTCGGCGATCTGGGGAACGGCCAGCCGCTCTCTCACGACGAGCGGCTCATCGTCCGCTCGATCGCCGAACGACGCCGCAACCGCAAGATCTCGCCCGAGATCGTCGACGCCCTCCTCGATCCGCAGGTCTCGCTGGTCCAACTGTCCATCGAGACCAAGCCCGGCGAAACCGAGAAGCGGATCACCACCTCCGACGGGGCCAAACGGCTCCGCGAGACGGGGGCGATCATCCGCGATTCGAGCGTCGTCAAAGAGGAGGGGGAGCCCGCCGTCTTCACGGGCGAGCAGGCCCGGGCCCTCGACATCATCGCCGTCCAGACCGCCCGCGACCGGGGAGAGATCGCCACCCTCTATGACCTCCCGCTGGAAGCGCTCCGCGAGAAGAAGATCGACGCCGGGCCCGTCCAGGCGGCGGTCATCGAAGTCCGCGATTCGCTCGACGCCGTGAACGCCGCGTTCATCAAGCGGCAGATCGACCGCGCCCGGAGCGGGAACGTCCAGGCGATCGTGTTCCTCCTCGACGGACCCGGGGGCTACAACTACGAGTGCCTCGACCTCGCCCAGACGCTGGCCAGCCTCGAAGGCCAGAACGTCCGGACCGTCGCCTTCATCCCGAAGCAGGCGACCGCCGGGGAGGCGATCATCGCTCTCGGGTGCGACGAGATCTACCTGGCGCCGGCCGCCACGATCGGCGAGATCGGCCTTGCGATCGAGCGGCTCCCCTTCCGCGACCGGGAGAACGCCCGGCGGATTCTGGAGCAGAGCCTCGAAAGTCTGGCGGAGGCGAAGAATCGCCCCACCGGGCTGCTCGACGCGATGCTCGATCCGGACAAAGAGGTTTTCGAAGTGACCCACGCCCAGAAGGGGACGCGGTCCTTCATGACCGAAGACGAGATCGCCCGCGCCGGCGGGGACTGGGTCAAGGGGGCGCTCGTGCCGGAGTCCAAGCGCGGCTCGCTCCTCAAGGTCGACGGGATCCGGGCGACCGAGCTGCGGATCGCCCAGGGGACGGTCTCCGATCTCGATGAACTCCGGAATCAGCTTGGGATCGCCCCCGATGCCGTGCTCCGTCCCATGAAGAAGACCTGGGTCGACAGCCTGGTGTTCCTGCTTAACCGGCGGGACGTCACGGTGCTGCTGTTCTTCATGATGATCCTCGCCTGGTACTTCGAGGCGGTGACCGGGACCGGGGCGTTCGCCATCCTTTCCTTCCTCTGCATGGCCCTCTTCTTCTGGAGCCGCGTCCTGGGAGGGACGGCGGACATGCTGGAACTGGTGCTGTTCGTGGCTGGGGCGGGATTCCTGTTACTCGAGATATTTGTGATACCCGGATTCGGGGTCTTCGGAGTCAGCGGCATCTTGCTCATGCTGGCGGCGGTCATCATGGCCAGCCAGACCTTCGTGGGCTCGGTCGATCCCGAGCGGGACATCATCGCGGCGGCGAAGACGCTCACCTCTCTTGGAGGGGCGGTGACGGCCGTGATCGTGGCCGGGGTGATCCTCAGCCGGTTCCTGCCGCGGATCCCGGTCCTGAGCGACATCATCCTGGCTCCGCCGAACGTTGAGGCTCTCTCAGAAGGGCCGCGGCTGCGTCCCGACGTACTGGATGAAGCGGCGGTCCTGATCGGAAAGACCGGGAAAGCGGTGACGATGCTCCGCCCCGCCGGCAAGGCGGAAGTGGACGGCCGGCTCCTGGAAGTTGTCAGCGAAGGGGGCTTCATCGCCGAGGGGGCGCCGATCGAGATCATCCACGCCTCGAAGCAGCGGGTCGTTGTCCGCGCGGCCACGCTGGCGTAGGTCGCACTTCCCCCAACCGTTTCCGCGAAATGAAAAACGCCGGCCCATTCGGGCCGGCGTTCGTCATTGGCAACCGGGACTTGCACCGATCGACTACTGGATCGGCGGCGGCGAAGGAGGCAGCGTCGCCGGGTTCACCGGGGCGAGCGGGGCTCGCGGCGGCGGGGCGAAGAAGTCTCCGGCCGAGATCACCTTCGGCATCGGCGTCGTGGCGGGTTCCGGCGTCGGAGCCTGGGCAATCCGGGTGACCGGAGCCGGAGCGGCCTGCGTCACCGGCGCGGCCGGAAGCGCGGGAGCGACCGGGGCGGCCACGGGAGCCGGCTTCGCGGGGGCAGCCTGTACCGGAGCGACCGGAGCCGCGGCGACCGGCGGAGCCACCGGAGCGGGCTGGATCACCGGAGCCGGCTGGACCGTGATCGCGGGAGCGACTGGCTTCGCGACGGGCTGCATGGCGGCCTGGGCCGCCGGCTGAGCCGGTGGGACGGCCGGCTGGGCCGGAGTCTGGACGGGAGCCGGAACCGGAACCGCGGCCTGCTGCCGAGGCTGGACGGCGGGCTGCTGGGCCTGGACCGGCTGCCCGGGCTGGATCGGCTGCCCGGGCTGGATCGGCTGACCAGGCTGAGTCGGCCGCTGCGGCATCGCCTGCTGCTGCGGCTGGGCGGTGCGCTGAGCCGGCGCCGGCTGCTGCGGCCGGGCGGCGGTCGCGGCAGGCTGGGCAGGCCGCTGTTGCGGTGCCGCGGCCTGCTGAGCGGGACGCTGCTGTTGCTGCTGCTGCGGGACCGTGGCGGCCCGCTGCTGCTGTTGCTGCGAAACCTGGTTCGGCTGCCGCGTCATCTGCGGCTGGTTCGCGACCGGCTGGCGAGCCTGCGCCGCGGCGGGCTGCTGGACGGTTGGCTGCTGGACGGCCGGAGCCTGCGGAGCGGTGGCCTGAACCGCCGGAGCGGCCGGGGCCGCGGGAGTGGCGACGGGAGCCGGGACGGCCGGCGTCTTCGGGGCCACCGGGGTCTGGGGAGCGGCCGGAGCCGCGGCCTGCGGAACGGCGGCCGGCTGCGGGATCGGAGCGGGGTTCGCCGCTGTCTTCAGCGGGGCCGGCTGCTGCGGAGCGGGCTGCTGGGCCACCTGCTTCGGCTGAGCCATGTTCGAGCCGGTGAAGGCGAAGACCTTCGGGTCGTCGATGATCCACGGCGTGGACCAGGTCCGGCCGTCGTCCGCCGAGCAGACGTTAAAGAAGATCGTGTTGAACGTCTGGCCCGGGATGCCGTAGGGCAGCGACGAATAAATGTGGTCGCGGGCGGTCAGATCATCGACGCCGGGGCTGGCGAAGTAGTGGCAGCGGGCGTCCGGCGAGACCGACATCCCGAAGGTCCACCAGCCGGTGGCGGTGATCTTGGGACCGGGGACTTCGTGGCCCAGGCCGTCGGCCCGAATGAGGATCAGGGCGTGATCCCCTTCCTTGTTCCCCGGCATGCTCTTCGGATTGAACTGGATGAAGAAGCCGGGGTAGTACGGCTCCATCTCGGTCACGGTCTCCATCCGCGACCCCTTGAAGAGCCGGCGGCCAAAGCTGACTTCCTTCTGCTTCTCCATCGGACCCTGCATCCCGGCCCGGATGCCGAAGGTCACGCCGTTCCGCTGTTCCCACTGGTCCCACTCGGGGAGATAGACCCGGACGGTGTAGTTCGGCTGGGCGCCGACCCGCATCGGCTTGGCGGCCAGGATGAAGTCGTCCTGGGCCTGCTTGTGGCCCGGGCGGCCCGGAATGCCGGAGTCGCGGGTCCGCAGGTAGAGGGCGCCGGTGCTCCCCGGGAGGCCGTTCGGCGGCGTGTCGACCCGCTTGATGACGTCCGGGCTGCCGCGCTTGGGGCTTTCGTTCCACTTGCGGTTCGAGGCGAAGCCGAGCGGCTGGCGGATCTGCTCGTCTTCTTCCTTGCTGCTCTTGGGCCAGTTGTGGGTGTAGCCCCAGTTGGCGTCTTCGAGGTCGTCCGTGTTGACGAGCGTTCCCGTTCCCGGAACGACCTGGGCGGACGCGGTCTGGCCCCCAACGACGGATCCGGCCAGCAGAGCCGCTCCGAGAATTCCCTTATGCCATCGCAAGAGTGCGGTCATGAGCAGTTCTCTCATCCTGACTGCGAGATCGTAGCGCCCGCCCCCATGCGTTCGCCGACCAACATTGGCTGAGGTATCGGCGAGGGCGGATTGGTGACTGACGCAATTGGCTGCAAAGTCCGCGCGGGCGGGGCGGGCAAGATGGGAAGACGCCGAGGGCGCGGGCGACTGCAGCCTTCCGGGAACGTTCCGTGGGGCCGGCCGCCGCCGCCGGATACACTGCAGCGGCTGTTTCCGCCGATCCCCGCGCTCACTCCTTCCACACCATGCCTCTTGTGCCACTTCCCCGGATGGTCCGCGTTCATCAGACCTTCGAGTCGGTCCGGATCGACGACATCCGCGCCGCCACGCTCCGCGAACTGGAGCGGCTCGATCTCGGCCGGAAGGTGAAGCGGGGCGAGACGGTGGCGATCACCGTCGGGAGCCGCGGGATCGCGAACATCGCGACGATCACGAAGGGGATCGTCGACCACATCAAGACTCTCGGCGGGGTCCCGTTCATTGTCCCCGCGATGGGGAGCCACGGCGGCGCGACGGCCGAAGGGCAGCGGGACCTGATCGCGGGCTACGGCGTGACTGCCGAGGCGATGGGCTGCGAGGTCCGTTCCTCGATGGACACGGTCGTCGTCGACACGACCCCGCAAGGGATCCCGGTCCATTTCGACCGCAACGCCTCGGAGGCGGATCATGTCGTCGTCGCCGGGCGGGTCAAGCCGCACACGGGGTTTGTCGGCGAGATCGAATCGGGGCTCCACAAGATGATGCTCATCGGCCTCGGGAAGCACCGCGGCGCCTGCATCTACCACAAGGCGATCAAGGATTTCAGCTTCGGCGAGATCATCCACGCGGTCGCGGACGTGGTCCTGCGGAAGTGCCGCGTCCTGGCGGGACTGGCGATCATCGAGAACGCATCGGACGAGACGGCGCTGATCGAAGCGGTGGCCCCTGCCGACTTCTTCGAGCGCGAGCGGGCCCTGCTCAAGCAGGCTCGCGCGTGGCTTCCGCGGCTGCCGGTGGCGGATGTCGACCTGCTGATCGTCGACGAGATCGGAAAGAACATCAGCGGGACCGGGATGGACACCAACGTCGTGGGGCGGAAGTACAACGACCACGCGGCGACGGAGCTCGACGACGCCCGCTGCCGGCGGATCTATATCCGCAGCCTGACGGAGGCGACGCATGGCAACGCCTGTGGGCTGGGTCTGGCCGAGTTCACGAACCGCCGGACGGTCGAGCAGGTGGATCACGCCTACACGAAGGTGAACTGCATCACCGCCGGCCACCCGACCGCCGGGATGATCCCGCTGGTCTACGAGACCGACCAGGAGGCGATCAGCGACGCCCTCCAGACGATCGGCCTGACCGCCCCCGAGAATGCCCGCGTGGTCCACATCCAGAACACGCTCCAGCTCCACGATGTCTACGTCAGCGAGGCGTGCCTCCCGGAGGTCCGGAAGGCGTCGCACATCCACGTCGAAGGCGAACCGGCCGCGATGGCGTTTGACGCTGATGCGAATTTGCGTTCCGTCAGAGAGCAGTGCGGCGGGACAGAATCCCAGCCGTGAGAGTCAGGGAGCGGCGATCTTCTCCGCGGCATGCTGGGCCATCACTTGGACATAGACGTGCGGGTCCCTTGCCACGTCTTCCAGCGAGGGGAGCGCCGGGCGGCCGGCCGGCCCCAGCTCGCCGAGAGCTGTGGCGGCCGCGGCGCGGACATCCGCGTACTCGTCTTTCAGGGCCGCGATCAGCGGCTTGATCGTGGTGTCGGCCTCCGCTCGGAAGTGTCCCAGCCCGGCAGCGGCCTTTGCTCGCACGGAGGCCCGCGGATCGCGAAGGGTCTTCAAGAGCGCCGGAACGACGACGTCCTGAGGCAAGCCGATGTCCCCCAGGGCCAGCGCGGCTGCGGTGCGGACGTTCCGATCCTCGTGCTCGAGCCGCGCGATCAGAGCCGGGACAGCCGATTCGGCTCGTGCTCCAAAGCGGCCGAGTGTTTCGATCGTCCGAAGGGGCGGCGTCTCCAAGGGGGATCGAACCTTGGTGAGCTCGGTAACCAGCAAAGGGATCATTTCCGGACCGATGTGGACAAGGACCTCCGAGGCGGCCGCGCCGACGAGAAAATCCTCTAGGTACGAAACGAGGAGTGGGCCCGCTTCTCGGGCCGAAGGGCCGATGTTGCCCACGATCGTGATGAGCTGCTCGTCTGGCCAGTCGGCCTCTTTGAGCTTTGTCAGTATTGCCGGCAAGGCGGCTGCCGCACCTGGCCCAATTCGGAGAAGGACGTCCTCCACGACGGTCAGCTCCGCGTCCTTCTCGGCCTGCAAGGCTTGCTGCAAAACGTCGCGGTTGGCCTCCAGGTCCAACCCGACGAGCGCGGCCCCCGCGACGGCCTGGACTGACTGTTTCGGGGAAGCGAGCAGTTCCCTCAGGGGGCCGATGACTGACCTGGCAGCCGGTCCGATCTTGACGAGGGCGACGGCAGCCTCAGCATTGCCGCTTCGGACCTTGTCCAGCACGAGGGGCACGGCATCGGCTGCTGTCGGGCCGAATTCACCGAGTGCCTTCAGAAGCTCAGACTGAGCAAACTGCAGATCCGGGTGTTCCATGGCCTTCATCAGTGGTTCAACCGATTCCGTTCTCTTGTACTTGGCGAGCGCAAAAGCGGCATGCACCGCTACCTGCCTTAGCCCGGCGAGGTCATTCGAAACCGCGTAGTGATACGCTTCCGAGTCCTCCAGGAGTGCCGTCAGAGTCGGAACGACGCGGTCTCCCGCAATACCGATGTCGCCCAACGCGGTGGCGGCCGCGCCGCGTACTGATGGCCCAGAATCTTTCAGCATCGAAATCAGAACCGGCACCAGCGGAGCGGCCCTCTCGCCATGCTGTCTAAGGCAGTTCACCGCCAAGACGCGCACGTGCTCGTCTGGATCCTCCAACAACCGCGCAAGAACCGGAATGGTGACGTCCCCGGAGGTGTCGATGCGCGACAGAGAGAAGAGGATGGCTCGACGGAGGGGGATGTCCTCGTCGCTGAGTCGCCTTATCAGCGCTGGAAGTGCTCCCTGCGCGCGGGGGCCAACTTTCCATAGCGCCAGGACCGCCTTTCTGGCACTCACCACACGGCCAGTGGCGACGACGTCGCTTAATGCCGGAACCGCTTCTGTGCCGATGGCTTCCAGAGCCTCTTGCGGCGTCCTCGCTGTTGGGAGTACGGAAGGAATTCGCCCTTCGTCCTCCAGAAGCTTGATCAGGCTGGGAATTGCGGATCTCGCTTCCGGGCCGATCGCAAACACGGCGTCCAATGCCGCGTCCTGCCTCTTCGGGACGCCGCTTTCCAGAGCGGCCACGAGTTCGGGCAAGTTCTCGGGTGAGGGGGGAGCTGCCTCGGAGGGGAGCGAATCGAACATCACCGGCCAGAGAACGACCAGCCACGTCAGGCATCGGCGAAGGGAATAGACGGCGTTCATCAAAGGCCGACGTTCAAGGGGATCTGGCCTTTCCCTCGGCCGGAAGGCGATCCTTCACAACTTCGGAGCGGACGACGATGCTGCCGATCGTTTCTGCGACCGCTCGCGAATCTTGGCAAGGGAGGCTTCGGGAATCGACTTGATGAGCTCCCGCGTGTACTCCTTGATCGGAGCCGCATAGATCAGGTCCGAAGGGCCCGCCTCGACAATCTTCCCCGACTGCATGACCACCATCATGTCGGACATGAACTTCACCACGCTCAGGTCGTGGCTGATGAAAATATAGGTCAGTCCGCGGCTCTGCTGCAGACGCTTGAGGAGGTTCAGGACCTGCGCCTGGACGCTGACATCGAGGGCCGAGACCGACTCGTCGCAGATGATGAACTGCGGCTCCACCGCGACCGCCCGGGCAATCGAGATCCGCTGCCGCTGGCCGCCGGAGAACTCGTGGGGATACCGCCCCAGGTGGCTCGGATCGAGGCCGACCTCCGTCAGCAGGCTCGCCGCCCGATTGCGACGGTCGGAGCGGGAGGTCCCGAGTCCGTGGACCGACATCGCCTCCGTCAGCATCGCTTCGACGGTCATCCGCGGGTTCAGCGAGCTGTACGGGTCCTGGAAAATGATCTGCAGGTGCCGCCGGTACTCCTTGAGCTTCGCGCCGCTAAGCTCGGTGATGTCCGCCCACCGGAAGAGGATCTGGCCCTCCGTGATCGATGCCAGCCGGGTGATCGCCCGGCCGGTCGTCGTCTTGCCGCACCCCGACTCGCCCACGAGGCCGAGCGTCTGGCCGGGGTAAACGTTGAAGCTGACGTTGTCGACCGCCTTGATATGGCCGACCGTGCTGCGGAACACACCTTTGCGGATTGGGAAGTAGACCTTGAGGTTCTTCACCGACAACAGCGGCGTCGTCCCCGGCGCGACGAACTGCGTGTCGGACGGGAGCTGCGCCCGGAGCTCCTGCTCGGTGCCGCGGCCGATCTCGGCGACCGGCGAGAGGAGCCGGCCCCGGCCCATGGTCGTCATGTCGAGGAGCCGCTTCGGATCGAGCGACTTCTCGCGGATCTCGTACGACCCGTCCTCGCGACGGGTTGAGTCCATGAAGTCGGCGACTGTCGGCAGGATGCGGTACTTGGTGTCGAGCTGCGGCCGGCAGGCCATCAGCCCCTTTGTGTAGGGATGTTTGGGCGCGGCGAAGATCTGGTCGACCGGCCCGTACTCGACGAGCTGGCCGCGGTACATCACGGCGACGTCGTCGGCGATCTCCGCGATCACCCCCAGGTCGTGGGTGATGAAGACGATCCCCATGTGCCGGTTGTCGCGGAGGTTCCGAAGGAGGTCGAGGATCTGCTTCTGGATCGTGACGTCGAGGGCGGTTGTCGGTTCGTCGGCGATGAGCAGCTTGGGGCTGCACGAGAGGGCCATGGCGATCATGACCCGCTGCTTCTGGCCTCCGGACATCTCGTGGGGATAGCTGTCGATCCGCTGTTCGGGGTTCGGGATGCCGACTTCCTTGAACAGCTCGATCGTCCGCCGGCGAGCCTCGGCCGCGGACACCTTCTGGTGCTGGCGGATCGCCTCGGCGACCTGGTAGCCGACGCGGTAGACCGGGTTCAGCGAAGTCCCCGGCTCCTGGAAGATCATGCTTGCGTCCGCGCCGCGGACTTTCCGCATCTCCGCTTCCGGGAGATGGATGATGTCCTTGCCGAGGAGGGTGATCTTCCCCGCCGCGATCTCGGAGGAGGCTGCGGGGAGCAGACGCATGATCGTGAGCGACGTGACTGACTTTCCGGATCCCGACTCGCCGACGATCCCGAGGGTGCGTCCCGCGTCGACGGAGACGCTCAGTCCGTCGACCGCTTTGACCACTCCCCCTTCCGTATGGAAGTAGGTTTTCAATCCCTCGATCTGCAGCAGTGGGGCCATCCAGCCTGTCCTTTCTCGATCCAGTCGTTTCTGGAGGATGGTCAAGCTGCGAAAGCCTGTCAACGAGTGTCCGGTGCATTCGCCACTTCGAACCGCGTCCTTGCCGGCACTGGTCCGTCACAGAGCCCGGAGTGCGTCCGCGTCTGATCCTTGGTCAGGCTTGGTGGGCTCCGTGTTTCGCGAATCGGAAGGTCTCGAACCAACGAGGCACGGAGGGGAGGAAGAGGGGGCCGCAGATGAACACGGATGGACACAGATAAGAGCCGGAGTGCGCGGCCCGAACGGGCATCCGGCACTTCTCCGAAAGCAGACCGGCAACTCGGCCCACCCCGTCGTCGTGCCTCATCAGCCTTTGGATTTTGAAACACAGAGGGCACAGAGACGTCAGAACCCAGAGGGCGCACGGGACTGGGGGCATCGCATTCCCTGCCTTGATCTGTGTCCATCCGTGTTCATCTGTGGCTCCCCTTCCTCTCCCGGAAGCACTTCACGACCTCTCTCGTTCGTTGGTCCCTCTCCGCGTTCTCTGTGACTCTGTGTTTCAATCCTCTTCTTCTTCCGGCCTTCTCCGATGAGGTAGCTGCAGATCGCAACGATGACTCCGCCACAAAGCCCACTCTTCTGGACCTCGGCTGGGGGGATCGACATCCGGAGATTGCCCATCCTCTCCGCGTGACCTGATCTGTTGTGGAGGGCCCGCGATTTCGAACGAAGTCCGGCCGGTATGAGATGAAACTCTTGCGAGTCCGCACGAGCCGTGGGTAATCTCCCCCTCCACACCCGACGCATGGAATTCGCGTCGACGACGACATCATGGAGGATCGCTGAATGGGCACGCTGCGCCTTTTCTCTCCCGACGCTCTCGTGGATCAGGCGGATGACTCGGAAGTCGCCATCCTGCCACTCCGTCGCCCCACTGTCCGGTCGCGATCGACCGATCAGCTTCGCATCCTGAACCGCGCCCGGATGCGGTTCGCGAACCGCATCTGCCCCTGCTGCTGCCGGGCGGCGGTCGCCCCCGTGGAACTCAAGGATTGCGAATACGACCGCTGCGGCCGCGAAATCCCGGGGACCGGCACCGTCGTCGGATTCAGCTGCGAACGCTGCGGCCACGAATGGCCGGCGCATCGGCCTGAAGCGGTCTAAGGCGACGTGGTCGGGCGGAGGGACATCCGGAGTTCGTGAGAACTCCCTGTCACACCGGGGTATTCAACCGTTGCCGTCCGCGGCGAATGGCGGAGAATGAGGCGTCTGTCCTCAGTCCCTCACCACTCCCTGAATGCGGCACCTGGCGACCATTCTCGTCTTCGTCCTGGCAGGCGGGTTGTCCGCTGCGAAGGAACTCTCGGCTGACGGACCGCGTCTCTACGGCGGACGGACGCTGTCGGAGTGGGACGACCGGATCAAGGCGTTTTCCTACTCCTCGCGCGAAGCGGCCGATGCGGTTCCGGCGCTGATCGAGATTGTCGAGGACGCGGCGGCCCCCTGGGAGAGCCGGCGGCAGGCTGCCCTCACGCTGGGGCGGATGGGGCGTCCGGCGATCGAAGCGGTTCCGGCTCTGATTCGTCTGGCCGGTCGGTCGTCGACGGAAGAAACGCGGCTGTGGGCGTTGTCGGCGCTTGGGCGTTTCGGGCGGCTGGCTCCCGAGGCGGCTCCGGCGATGATTTCGTTTCTGAACTCGAGGGGCGAATCGCACCTCGTCCATATGGGGGCGGCGGAGGTTCTAGGGCAGATCGGACCGGCCCATCCGGCGGCGATTCCCGCGCTGATCGACTGCGTGTCGCGACTCGGCTCCGACCCGTCGGAAGTCTCGTCCGGGACTGATCTCCGAGTGGCCTGTACGGATGTCCTGTCGCTGTCCGGCGCCGCGGCGTCCCCGGCGATTCCGCTTCTGCTGCGGCTGATGCGCGACCCGAGCGAGCGGCTTCGGCAGGCGGCGCTGACCACACTGGCGGCCATGGGGCCGGCCGCCGAAATCGCGGCGCTTCCGGTCGCGGAGGTTCTCGTCAGCGACCGGGAAGAGCTCACCCGGGATCGGGCTGCCGAAGCCCTCGTCGCGATGCGGGCGGAGCCGGTCGTACTGCGACTGCTGTCGTTTCCGCGGCCGGAGATCCGGGCGCGGATCGCCACAGCGCTGAGTCGATGGTCAAAACCCCCCGAAGCCGTCCGCCAGGTGGTCGCCGAAGCCGCGCTTCAAGAGGGCGATCCGTCGGTCCGAGGGGCCGCTCTGTGGGCGGACTGGACCTGGACCCGCGACCGCGACCGTTTGGCGCCGGTCGCCCTGAGGCTGCTGGAGAACGAGGCCCGGATCGCGCGGAAGGCGGGATACCGTGTTCTGCGGGAGGCGGTCCCCTTCCCTCTGGAGGTCGAATCGCGGCTCGAGTCGCTGCGGGGTAGCGAAGACGCGGACCTCCGGCGGTTGGCGGATGCGCTCCTGCGGCACGCAAAATCCCAGGAGATCGACGCGATTCCGTGAGCGGTCCCATCGAAGAGAGCTGAAAGGCAAGGCCCGGCAGATGGCCAGTGCAGCCCGGTCAGAGGTTGCCCTCAGCGCGTAAAAAAAGCCATCCGCCCCGTGCATCCCGCTCGGGAAGGATGGCTTGCGGCTGGGGGAAGGCCCAGCCGCGAGCTGGCGGCAAGCCGCCTATCCGCAAGCCCGGTAGCAAGCGGAGTCTCAAGTGTATTTTGGCGTGGCGTTCGAACCTCCGCGGCCCTCACCGACCGATGTCGGCGCAGCGCCAAACGGAATCGACTCATACGAACAGGAGCTAGGCTCCAAGAGCACCGGGCCGGATCAAATCCAGACCGGTTGTGCGGGCACCGATCCAGTCCGGCAAGCCAGACCTCTCGGCAGGGGAAGTGCTTCGTGCAGGAGTCACAAGGACTCCACAGACTCCAGGGTTCTGTTCACGACCTCCAGTCAGAGTCCCCACAACACGACTCACCATATCATCCGATCGGGCGTGGTCAAGGCGTTCTGCGCTGTCGTTCGCCGGTTCCCAAAGGTCCAGTCGACGCAGGTTGTGGCGCGACTTCGGATTGAGAATTTGGCAAAAAATCCGCCGTCCGATCCGGCACGATTTCGGCGAGCCGGAGACGCCGATTTCCCAGGCGGCCGCAGCCGCCGAGACTCCCCGGTTTTCGCAGAGACGTTGTCGAGTAAGTGCTTTCTGATTCAGCTGTTGTGGAATTGTTAAGGAGCTGCGTTTCGATTGTGTTGAAGTCGCCCTGACAGAGTGTGAGCATCAAGCCACGAGCCGCTTCCGGCGCGGCCTCCCCAATCCATGGTGGTCGCCGCACGAAGGGCATATCACGGGCAGTGGGAATTGCCCTTCTCCTGTTCGGCGCGGCTGGGGTAAAAGCCCGGTGCCTCGCTCCCTCTTCCGGCTCGTGCCTCCTGCCGCCCCCTCCGATGATTCAACGCGTTGATCGCTGGTTCCGCGACTGCGTTTCCCTGGATCTGGGGACGACGAGCACGCGCCTGGCGGTCGCGGGACGCGGCATCCTGGTCGACGAGCCCTCGGTCGTGGCGATCGAGCGCGAGACCGGGAAGATCCTGGGACGAGGCCACGCCGTCGGCGTCCTGGCCCGCCAGATGCTCGGCCGAACCCCCGATTCGATGATGGCGGTGCGGCCGGTGCAGGCGGGGGTCGTCACCGACTTCCGGCTCGCCGAGGCGATGATCGGATACTTTCTACGGAAATCCGGGGCCCGAACTCGCCTCCGCCCCCAGGTGGCGATTGCCGTCCCCTCCGGACTGACTCCAGTCGAGTCCCGGGCGGTGATGACGAGCGCCGAGCGGAGCGGTGCCGGACGGGTCTTTCTGATCGAACACGCGGTCGCAGCCAGCATTGGTGCCGGGCTGCCGATCACCGAACCGCTTGCCAATCTCGTCTGCTCGATCGGCGGGGGAACCACGGAAATCGCGGTCCTCTCGCTCGGTGAGGTGATTGCCAGCCGCTCCCTCCGGATTGCCGGGGACGAGTTCGACGAGGCGATCTCCGAATTCGTCCGGCTCAACTACTCGATGCGGATCGGCAGGACGACCGCCGAACAGCTCAAGCAGGACGTTGGCAGCGCAACCCCATTGCCCGATGAGATTTCCGCGGAGGTCCGCGGTCTCGATACGGTGAGCGGCATTCCCCGCAAGGCGGCGATCACCAGCGAGGAGATCCGTCAGGCGCTGGCCGATCCGCTGGCGCGGATCATCAATGGAATCCGGAGCGTCATCGAACGCTGCGACGCCGAGCTCGTCGGGGACCTGACCGAGACCGGCATGCTTCTCACCGGAGGCTCGGCGCAGCTGCGGGGCCTCCCGGCGTTTCTCGAGGCCCAGCTGGGAATTCCCGTGCGGATCGACCTGGCGCCGACGACGACGGTCATCCGCGGGACGAGCCTCTGCCTGGACCATCTCCCCCAATGGCGGAGCCGCTTCCTCCGGTCGCGCGACTGAGGCCCCCGGATTCCAAAGGGAACCTTAAGGATTGTGCCGGCCTCGCGGACCTGTGGCTGATCGGAAAGCGAATCGCCGTCGCTTCTTGCCTTCTTCACATTGCCGGGTGCTTGAAGGGGTTCACCCGCTCTCGTAGAGTAGGACTCGCGTCTTGACACGGTCGGGCTCCGTCTGACCGCGGGGATTTTCGTTTTCTCTTTAATAACCCCTGCTCGAGCGCAACGTATTAGTCCTGTGTGATTTCATACCCGCGATTTCCATTGTTCAGTCGCGGCCCGTGACGAGGGGTGTATGCAAGCAGACTCCGTGATTGAGATTCGCAACCTGACGAAGGTCTACCTCGACTTCTGGGGGCGAAAGAAGGTTCGGGCGGTCAACTCCCTCTCGCTGGACGTGAAAAAAGGGGAGATCTTCGGTCTCCTCGGTCCGAACGGCTCGGGCAAGACGACCACGATCAAGATGCTCCTGGGGCTGCTGTTCCCCACGGAAGGGGACCTGACGGTCCTCGGCAAGCCGGCCCACGACGTCTCGAAGAACGAGCGGCTCGGCTACCTGCCGGAAGAGTCCTACCTCTACCGGTTCCTGAACGCGGACGAGACCCTCGAGTTCTACGGCCGCCTGTTCAACATGTCCGCCAAGCAGCGCAAGGAGCGCCGGGACCAGCTGATCGAGATGGTGGGGCTGCAGCACGCCCGCCGCCGCCAGCTCAAGGAATACTCCAAGGGGATGACCCGCCGGATCGGTCTGGCGCAGGCCCTCATCAACGACCCCGAGCTGATTCTCCTCGACGAACCGACCAGCGGTCTCGACCCGCTCGGAACGCGGGACATGAAGGAGCTGATCCTCAAGCTGAAGGCCGAAGGGAAGACGGTTGTCATGTCGAGCCACCTCTTGGCGGACGTTCAGGACGTGTGCGACCGGATCGCGATCCTCTATCAGGGCGAGCTCAAGGTCCTGGGGACCGTCAAGGAACTCCTGGAGTCCCGCGAGGAGTCCCAGGTCCTGACCTCGAAGCTCAGCGACGACGCCATCCGCGAAGTCGAGGCGGTGCTCAAGAAGCACGGAGCCTCCGTCCGCAGCGTCTCTCATCCGACCGCCACGCTCGAGGACCTGTTCCTCAAGACGGTCGAGGAAAGCAAGGCCCACCCGGGCCGTCGTTTCACGCCCGACACCAAGGGCTGATCCGCAGGCAATTGTCGAAACGATCGGACACCCGGGTGACCCATGGAATTCATCAAAGACTTTGATATCAAGCAGGCCCTGCTGCATTGGGCCATTGTGGCGGCGATCCTGGTCGTTCTCGGGGCGCTGCTTGGACTCGTCGGGGCGGTCACGTCGGCCGGGATCGGCCGGGGGCTCAAGGCCTTCGGTCAGATGCTGGGGATTGGCCTCAACGAGATTTTCGTGATCGTCCCCCGCCGCATCCTGGCGGTGACGATCCTGACCGTGAAGGAGTCGATCCGCCGCAAGGCCCTCATGGTCGGCGGCGTGTTCCTCCTCCTGTTCATGTTCGCGGGCTGGTTCCTGCGGTCGTCCGCCAACGACACCCCGGCCAAGCCGTACGTGACGTTCGTCTTCACGACGACCAAGTTCGTCCTGTTCCCGATGACGCTGATCCTGGCGTGCTGGGGGCTGCCGGCGGACATCAAGGACCGGTCGATCCACACCGTCGTGACCAAGCCGGTCAAGCGGAGCGAGATCGTCCTGGGACGCATGCTCGGGTACAGCTTCCTGGTGACGATCCTGGTGGCGCTCGTCGGAGGCATCGGATATGTCTGGCTCGTCAGACAGGTGCCCGAGTCATCCAAAGAGCAGCTCATCGCGCGCGTCCCGGTCTTCGGTACCGTCCGGTACCTCGACCGCCAGGGAAATCCCGGCAATCTCGTGAACGTCGGGGACACCTGGGACTACCGCAGCTTCATGGAAGGGGCGACCAATGCCCGCGCGATCTGGACGTTCTCCGGACTCTCCGAAGCGGACCTCCACGACGACGGGGCGCTCTGGATGGAGCAGAAGTTCGAAGCGTTCCGGACCTACAAGGGAGTCATCGACGAGCAGATCCGCTTCTCGGTCGAGTTCGTCAACGAGGCGAAGAAGCTCGTCGTTCCGTGGGACGTCTTCCCGGTCTACGAGTTCTCGGCCTCCCCGACACTCCCGTTGATGAAAGTCCCCCGCGAGCTGCGATATCGCCCGCTCGATGACGCAGACGGCGAGGAGAAGACGGTCGACCTCATCAACGACCTCCTCGACAACGGCAAGCTGACGGTCCGCATCGGCTGTATCGACGCCCAGCAGTACATCGGGGTCGCCCAGCGGGACATGTTCCTGCGGATGCCCGACCGTCCGTTCTTCCTCTCCTACCTCAAGGGGATGATGGGGCTGTGGCTGATGCTGCTCATGATCGTGGTGATCGGCACGACGGGGAGCACGTTCCTCAAGGGACCGGTCTGCACCATGATGACCCTGGGGCTTGCCGTGATCGGGGTCAGCGGACTCCGCGAGTTCATGACCGAGCAGCTCCAGCAGTTCACCCAGAACAAGGGATACGTCGTCGGCGGGGGCTCGCTCGAGTCGCTCTACCGCACCGTGACCTGGATGAACCAGCAGTCCCCGTTGCCGGACAACTGGGGGACCCGGATGATCAAGACGATCGACCTGGGGATCTTCCGCGTCCTGGAACTCCTCCAGGGGGTGCTCCCGAACCTCAACGGGTTCGACACGCAGGCCTATGTCGCCAACGGGTTTGATGTCCCGTTCGCCAATGCGGTGCTGCCGAGCATCCTGACGCTGATCGGCTACCTGATCCCCTGTTACATCCTCGGCTACTTCGCCCTGCGTGTTCGCGAACTGGAGGCCAAATGAACAACCTCAACTCGTTCCAGCGCAAGATGGTCTATCTCGTGGGGATCCTGGTCCTCATGGTGCCGATCTTCCTGCTCGGTTCGACCGAGGCGGGCGTCGGGTTCAAGTACGGCCTCGCCCGTCTGCGGCAGGACTACAAGCTCGGCGAATCGAGCCTCGGCAAGGTCGACCCTGCCAGTTCCACGTTCAACGTGGTCCTGCTGGGCTTCCGCGGCGTCGCCGCGAGCGTGCTGTGGCAGCAGGCGGAAGAGCAGAAGGCGACGAAGAACTTCGCCGAACTCGCCCAGACCGTCGAGTCGATCTCGCTCCTCCAGCCGCACTTCCACAAGGTGTGGCAGTACCAGGCCTGGAACCTCGCTTTCAACGTCTCCGCCGAGTGCGACGACGTGAAGGACCGCTTCCACTGGGTCAAGCAGGGAGCCAAGTACCTGCTCCGCGGGATCGCCGCCAACGAGCGGTCGCCGGAGCTCCAGTTCGACATGGGGGAATTCGTCGGCCGGAAGATCGGCCGGTCGGATGAGAAGGAGTCGTTCCGCAAGTTCTTCCGCGTCGACCCGCGGGAAGACCTGTACGCCGGCAAGGCGGACCCGGACATCAATCCGAACAACGAGGACAACTACCAGCGGGCCAAGACCTGGTTCCAGCGGTCGAACGACCTGATCGAGGCGGGCGAAGAGCAGCACCGGATGGATACCATCCTGATGCTCGCTTACCCGTACCACTCGACCCGGGACTACGCCCAGGCCCGCAAGGACGAAGGGCTGCTCGACGCCGAGACGACCTCCGCCTGGCAGCAGTTCTACACGGAGTGGACCGAAGCGTACGGCAAGAAGGAGTTCATGAGCCCTGGCGGACTCATTTACTTCGAAGCCGTGACCGACGACCGCGTCCGGGCCCTGTGCGCCAAGGAGGGGGACAAGTACCCCTTCGAGGACAAGAAGCACTGGGTCGCCCGCTACCAGTCGACCGCGAACTACCGCTTCTGGCGGACCCGCGGCCAGTTCGAAATGCAGCCGACGGTTCAGGAAGCGACGAAGGCCCTGACGGTCGGCCGGAAGCTCTACTTCAAGCAGGAGCTCTCCGCCTCGCGGGAGAACATCGAGAAGGGGCTTCGGGAAATGAAGCTCGCGATCGACACCCACGTCGGCCTGACGAACAACGATTCGGTCCTGACGGACGACGACGACCTGGCGGAACTGATCCTCAAGGCGATCCTCGTTTACCAGCGGGTCCTCGATCTCCAGGAGAAGAAGCCTCTGCCGGACGACTTCCCGCTGCGGGCCGAGTATTGGGATAATCCGAGCTGGTCGCACAAACGGCAGGAGCTCGAAGACCTGTTCCGCCGACTGAGTTCGTAACGCGGTGCTGTCGGGACGGCCGCAATCGTCCGGTGCTCTCTCTGGAGTGTCGGAACGATGTGTGGCAAAGGATTTCGGGCGAACTTCGTTCGCCGCCGCGTGTCCCGTGAACGTCCGGCCCGTCCCCGCGGCGGGCTGGCCGTTGTTGACAGACTTCCCGAATCGCGCATAATTCGACTCATGTCCACGATCCTTCTGAGCCTCGGCCTCCTTAGCCTTCCTCCCCAGCGGAGGTCTTAGGTCGGTGCTCTGATTCTGCGTGTGAATCCACCCCTGAGACGTCCCGGTCTCAGGGGTTTTTTTGTTTCTGGAGGGTGGTTCGGCCCCGGCCTTCCCCCTCCGCCTTCAGCCTCAACCCTGCCATGTCCGACTTCATCACGATCTTCGACACGACTCTCCGCGACGGCGAGCAGTCTCCCGGCTGCAGCATGGACACCGAGCAGAAGCTCGAAGTGGCGAAGGCGCTTGTCGAGCTCGGCGTCGACGTGATCGAGGCGGGGTTCCCGATCGCGTCCCCCGGCGACTTCGACGCGGTCCAGAAGATCGCCCGCAAGTATGGCGACCAGTCGACGATCTGCGGCCTGGCCCGCTGCCGGACCGAGGACATCGACCGCGCCTGGGAGGCCCTGAAAGACGCCCAGAACGTCCGGATCCACATCTTCCTGGCGACGAGTCCGATCCATCGGCAGTTCAAGCTCAAAATGGCGGAGGAAGAGATCATCCGGAAGACGGTCGACATGGTCCGCTACACCGCCGACCGGATGAGCGAGCGGTCCGACATCACCCGGCCGAACGTCGAGTTCTCACCGGAGGATGCCGCCCGGACGGAGCTCGACTTCCTGTGCCGCGTGGTCGAGAGCGCCATCGACGCCGGGGCGACCACGGTCAACATCCCGGACACGGTCGGGTACGCGACCCCGAACCACTTCTACAAGGTGATCTCCTACCTCAAGAAGAACGTCCCCAACATCGAACGGGCGGTCCTGAGCACGCATTGCCACAACGACCTGGGGCTGGCGGTCGCCAACAGCCTGGCCGGGGTGGAAGCGGGAGCCCGGCAGATCGAGTGCACGATCAACGGTCTGGGCGAGCGGGCCGGGAACGCGGCGCTGGAAGAAGTCGTCATGGCGCTCAAGACGCGTCAGGACTACTTCGGCGTCGACACGCGGATCAACACGCCGAAGCTCTGTCCGATCAGCCGCCTGGTCTCCAGTACGACCGGGATGCGGGTCCAGCGGAACAAGGCGATCGTCGGTCAGAACGCCTTCGCCCACGAGGCGGGGATCCACCAGCACGGCATGCTCCAGAACCGCACGACCTATGAGATCATGCGGCCGGAGGATGTCGGCTACACGGGCCAGAACATGGTCCTGGGGAAGCACAGCGGCCGGCATGCGTTCCGCGATCACCTGAAGCGGATCGGTTACGAGCTGACGGACGAAGACTTCCAGCGGGTGTTCGACGACTTCATCGCGCTGTGCGACCGCAAGAAGGATGTCTATGACGCCGATATCGCGGCGCTCATCGACAAGCAGATTCATCACGGGCCGGAGACCTGGAAGCTGGTGAGCTTCCACACATTCGGCGGGACCGGGACGATTCCGACGGCCACGGTCGAGCTGCAGCATCTCGACGGGAAGAAGGTGAAGGACGCCGCGCCGGGGGATGGACCGGTGGACGCTCTGTTCCGTTGTCTGGACCGGATCACGCACATCACGCCGACGCTCGAGGATTACAGCGTGCGGGGGGTCTCATCGGGGACCGATGCTCTGGGCGAGGTGACGGTCGAGGTGGAGCAGCAGGGGCGGACGTACCATGGCAAGGGGGTCAGTACCGACATCATCGAGGCGAGCGGTCTCGCGTACCTGCAGGCGCTGAACAAGATCGCGGCCGGTCTTGGTGCGGCGACGATTCATCCTCAGCACGGTGTCTGAACCGTTCTTGCCGGGATGGCTCTCTAGCTCAAGCCCAACGTGCGACGGCAGTCGGGGTCAAGGGGGCCCGAGAAAACAACACGGGCCCCCTTTGCCCCCCCCACAAGGGCGCCCCTGGTCTCGGTTCAGTCCTTCCAGCGAGTCGTCGACGAGGGCTCCAAGGAAGAACGCTGGTTTCCGGCGACACTCCTGAACGGCCCGACGACCATCGTCTTCGACAAGGTCCGGCTCAACCCCGAGTTGCCGGACAGCACGTTCTCCCCGCCCCTGCCGCCCGGAACGCAGCTCCACACCGGACGAATGGTGCTCGACCCGATCTCCAACCGGATGGTCCCCGAGGTGATTGTCATCGGGGGTGAGGAAGGGAAACGCGTCCTGTCCAGGCGACAGGCGAAACTCCGGGAAGAGGGAGCCCGGATCGAAAGGGAACGGGCTCAACCACCGCCGGATCCCTAGGCAGGAGTGGCCGGCCACCCCGTGGCGGACGCCTTGCCCACTCCGATCGCGAACGCCCCCTGACGCCCTGCCGATTCGACGACGGACGATGAGCACCATGAATCCGCTCGACACCCTTTACCTGGAGCATCTTCGCCTCGGCTTCCTGATGCTGAGGCTGGCGGTGGACAGCAACGATGCGAGCTGGACCCGAGCCGAGACCGAGCTGCTGCACAACATCCCGAGTCTGATCTGCGAGACCAACCCGCTCCGGCACATCTATTTCTGGGAGGGGGAAAGAGAGCTGTACATCGACTGGTCGAACACGCGCGACGAGGAAATGCGGGCCAGGATCGATTGCTATTACCTTCCCATCTGGGAGGCAATGCAGCCGCTGATCTCCGCGCTGCCCCGTGACGGCGGATGAGGCTCGCCCGCAGGCACGGCGTTGGCCCTGTGACGAACGACGGGCATCCCCTTGACCGTTCTCCTCGCTCACTCGTCATCCAGTCCGGCGCGGCGGATGAGCTCTTCGGCCGAGAGGTTGGCTTCGTCGACGGGGGCGTCCAGGGCCCCCTGGGCCTTGTAGTCCTGGGGCTGGATGGCGGGGAGGGTCGCCAGGAACTCCGGGCCAGCCCCCGTGAGCCACACGACCCGGCCGTAGTACTTCGTCGGCTTGAACCACAGCTTTGAGGAATCGAACACGCACATCAGCATGAAGACGACGCCCGTCAGGACCGCCGCGAAGGCGATCCAGTTGTAGAGGGCGATGTCCATGAAGCCGAGTTCGCCCGGGGGAACGATCACGGCCCCCATCGCCCGCTGGCTGGCGACGAACGCGATCCCCAGGACCGTCATCCCGGCGCCAATCCCGAACAGCCGCAGCCGGCGGCCCTGGTGCCAGGCGCAGAGCGGAAGGTCCGCTTGAACCGGCCCGGTGTACCTGGCGCCCGTGGCCAGGTCGGACGCGGCCCGCGCGATCGACTGGACGGCGGCCACCTCGACGTACCGCTGCCGCTCCCGCGCGAAGGTGAAGTCGACGAGTTCGACCTCATCCTCTTTGTTGCAGATCGCGCATCGCCCCGGACATCTTGTCCCTTCGCGGATCACCAGGAGCTTGCCGTCCCGATACAGTCCGCTCGTCGAACGCTGTTTCTTCTTCATGCTGTCAACGCCCAGGCGCAGATCGTTCCAGCCTCAACGTACGCACTCGACAACAGCCCTCCCGTCAGCGGGCCCCATTCTGCTCCTGCCTGCGACGCCGGGTCAAGCGCGTCCCGGTCCCGTCGCGCGGCGTGGAAACTCTCCGCCGCACTCTCCATCATCTTCGACAGCCACGGGCCAACCATCACGTCGGTCGGTCCGGCTGAACTCCTCGCACGACATCCGAGTCGACCGGGACGCGCTCCTCCGGACGAGCTTCGAAGGGTTTCCGACCATGCGTATCGCGATGATGGTGCTCATCCCCACTTTCTGCGGAGCACTCGCTTCCAGCCTCCTCCAGCCGGCCACCGCGCGGTGCGCCGAGCCAAAACAGGGAGCGGTCACCAAGGCCGACCTCGGTGGAGGGGTGGCGCTGGAAACGGTCTACATCCCCCCCGGCCAGTTCCTGATGGGGAGCTCGCCGGAAGAGAAGCTCTGGGCGACCGGCATTGAGGGGGGAGCGACGCCGAACACCGAACGGGAGTCCTATGAAGGGGAGAAGCCGCGGCTCACCCGCGTGCCGCACGGCTTCTGGATGGGCCGCACTGAGGTCACCGTCGGCCAGTTCCGGAAGTTCGTCGAAGAGTCGAAGTATGTCACCGACGCCGAGAAGCCCGGCGGACACACGCAGTGCTTCGACCCGAAATGGACCGCGTACAACCTGACGACCCAGGTCGTGCATCCCTGGGAGCCGATGGCGGGCAAGAGCTGGCGCGATCCGAACTTTGCCTTCCCGCTCCGCGAAGACTTCCCCGTGGTCTGCGTGAGCTGGAACGATGGCCGGGCCTTCGGCAAGTGGCTCACGAAGCACGAACGTGACGCGGGACGGCTGCCGGAAGGACTGGAGTACCGGCTCCCGACCGAGGCCGAATGGGAGTACGCCTGCCGCGGCGGGCGTCAGGACAGCACCTCTTACTGGTGGGGGAACGAGCTGGGTGACGGCGAAGGCCGGTTCAATATCTCCGGGCTCGACCTGCTCCCCGGCCGGACCCGGAAGTGGCCGCTGGCGAGCGCGCCGTGGAGCGACGGCTTTTCATTCGTCTCGCCGGTGGACCACTACGGCGAGAAGGGCCGCAACGGCTTCGGCATGGCCGACATGTGCGGGGGTGTGTGGGAAGTGGCGCTGGACCACTTCGATCCCAAGGGAGGACATGAGGAGCTGTACGTCGTGAAGGAGAACCCGCGGCCGGTCTGCCGCGGCGGCAACTACTTCGACGTCCCCGGCAATGCCCGCTGCGCCGTCCGCCTGGGTCTGGCGGGTCCGAGCTATTCGGACTCCCGCGACGGCTTTCGCATCTGCCTGGGTCCGGCCGTTGGCAAGGAGTGACTGAAACCCAGGGTAGCCCGCGTTGCGGGAAATCGCCGGCCGCTGCGCCTCGCCTGACGTGTGGTCCGATTCAGTAGCCCAGGTAGTCGTTGAGCGACGCTTCGCCCGTCCCCGCGCTGGCCGCAGGGCCGGCGGAGTCGGCTGCGAACTTCTGCTGCGCGAGGGCGAGCGCGACGACCACCGGTGTCGCGGCCAGGGCGATTCGCAGTCCCGTTCGGGTCTTTCCCCCCAGCCTGACCAGTGGCCACAGTTCCGGGATCCAGGCCGCCAGGGGCGCGGCGAGCAGCAGCGCGGCGTTGGCGGTTGTGAGTCCCGCGAAGAGGCGGCCTACGACCAGCAGTCCGAAGAGCGCCGGCAGGATCACGCCGAGGCTGGCGGCCGTTTCCGCTCCCGCTCCCCCGGAGGAGTGCCGGCCCCCCACAAGGACCAGCACTCCTCCCGCTGCCGCGGCGGCCGCCAGCGGCACACCGAGTTGTCCCCCCGCGGCGTAGCCCGAGAGCATGATCGTGATCCCCGCCCCGGCGGCCGTTCCGGCGAACGCGAGGGCCGCGGAGGTGGGGCTTCGTCGCGCCAGCCGGTCGAGTGCTGTCCAGGAGAGGAAGAGGGCCGCCGCGAGTCCGGCGAACAGTCCCGCCGCCAGCCCTGGAGACCACTCTCGAGTGCCGGGGCCGGAGAGATCGGCCACGTAGCTCGAGCCATGGACCAGCACCGGGACCGCGCCGGCCGCGACGGCGAGACGCATGAGCCATCCCCAGCGAAACGGCGCGACGCACTCGGCGAGGATGGCTCCGGGCACGAGCAGCAGGAGGAGGCGTTCGAGGGCGTCGCGTGGGGGAAGGTGCGGCGCGAGGCCGAGGCCCCAGGCTCCGGCCAGGATTCCGAGTCCTGTGCCGAGCGCGCCGCCGAGTGGCCGGGAGAGGCGGGCCAGGAGCCAGGTCACCAGGGTGGTGACGAAGGCGGCCAGGGCGGCGGCCTTGGCCATGACGAGGGGATCGGGCATGGAGACTCCTTGAGAGGGACTGAGCTCGAACCGCGTCCTTGCCGGTGCGGCGATGCCACGTCAAACCCATCGTGCCACGGCGGCCGGGGTCAAGGGGGCAACCCCTTGCCGCCGGAGGCACTCCTGTGAGGAACCGTGGTACGCAACGGACGTCCCCTTTGTGGTACCGGCGTTGAGGACTCCGCCGCTCGCCTTGCAATCGCCGCGGGGTTGGTGTGGGGGCATGCGGCACGGTGTCCGCGTTCGGACACACAAGGTTTTCAGCGGTTCTCGACGGCCAGGCCTCCGGCGGGCAAGGGGGTGTGACCCCCTTGCATCCCCCACCAGGGGTGACCCCCTGGACCCCGGTTCCTTCCTTCTTACTTGTGGGTGCCTTCAAAACTCACCGTCACATGCACCTCATCACCAATCGCCTCCAACATCTTGTCCATCCCGAACTCACTCCGCTTGATCTTGAACTCGCCCGAGAAACCCGTCCGGTGCACACCCTTCGGGAACTCCGCCGTCTTCCCCCCATGTAAATTCACCGTGATCGGCTTCGTCACCCCGTGCAGCGTCAGATCACCCGTCACCTGATACCCCCCGTCCAGCGGCTTGACCGACGTGCTCCGGAACCCAAGGGCCGGGTTCTGCCGCGTGTCGAAGAAGTCCGGACCGCGAAGATGCTCGTCCCGCTTCACATTGTCCGTGTCGACGCTGTCCGCTTTCGCCAGGATCGCAAACGACGTCGCCGCCGGATTGGCGGCATCGATCTTGAACGAGCCACTCACGTCCTTGAACCGCCCGTGCGTCCAGCTCAAACCGAGATGCGAGATCTGAAACGTGACCGCGGTATGGGTCGTGTCGAGGGCGTACTCCTGAGCCCGCGCCGGGGGGGCAACCAGTCCGGAAAACGCGAAGGCCAAGGCGGTGAGCGCAAACTGTCGAACGTTCATTCCAATCCTTCTGGGAACAGAGTCCACATCAAAACGCCGCCGCAATCGACGCGGCGGACGGGAAAACGCGACGGGGCACAAAAGCTGCGGACCCGCGGCCAGACGGCTCCAGGCCGCCGCACCGACAGGCGTACAATCCGAACAGCACAGACAACAGTCACCGAGCCGGTCACATGGGCCGGCTCGTCCGCACAACAGGGTGGCGGTGTCAGGATGGTTGCGGTACACAGAAGATCGCCGACGCGGTCTGCACCGGACTCCCTGGCGGACGGCTGGGGAGCGAACTCGGACGTCAGATCCGCGGCTGCGGCGAACTGTAATGCACAGATACATAATGTACCATTTCAGTAATGTCAACAGGACCTGATCCCCTCGTCGACCTGCCAAAGCTCTTCCACGAAACCTCGCGGATTTTCGAGCGGTGGATGGATGCGCACTGCGAGAAGATCGGGACGAGTCCCGCCCGCGCCCGGCTGATGAGCCTGCTGCACTGCGGCGGCTCGCAGCGGATGACCTGTATTGCGGAGGCGCTCGGGGTCTCGCCGCGGAACGTGACGGCGCTGGTTGACGGGCTTGAGACGGACGGGTTCGCCGAGCGGGAGCCGCATCCGGTCGACCGTCGGGCGACGATGGTCCGGCTCACCCCCGCAGGTCTGAAGTGGGCGAAGCAGAACCTGTGTCCGCTGTTTGAGCAGTATTCCGCGGCATTCACGAAGCTGCCGAAGGCGGACCGTGTGGAGTTGGCGCGGCTGTTGTCGGCGGTGCGTGAGACCTTGCAGGCGCACGCGAGCTGCGGCGGCGACAAGGGCTGAGACCCTACCCAGTACCGGGTCCAGGGGTACCCTGGTGGGGGATGCAAGGGGGCCCGTGTTGTCTTCTTGGCCCCCTTGCCCGCCGGAGGCCTGGCCGTCTCTAGATGTCTGAAGGAGATCGTGTCCAAGCGCGGACGAAATGCCGGATGCCCCCTCACCTCCTGTTGGTTTGCAGTCGCGACCCGCGCGATCGGCGGCCACGCTTCGCATCCGGTGGCTCCTTATTGCGACAACCCTCTACGTCGGCGTGTACGTCGCGCTGTCGGCGAGCGGTGGGTACGGAAGCGCGTCGTCGGGGCGGCTTCGTTACGGCGGCGGGTTGTCGGTGTCGGACCTTCAAGTGTGGCAGCCCCGGTTCTGCCGCTGGCACAGCCGGACGCAGATCGACGGCTCGTGGACGTTCAGTGCCAACCCGCCCGGAGTCTTCTTCGCGCCGCTGATCCTCATGGACCGGTGTTTCGTCCATCCCACGGTGAACCTGTTCGACCAGCGGCCTCAGTGAAGCCGGCGGGACATGCGGCCCCGTCGCGCCGTACGCGTCCCGGCCGTCCGGAAAAATGGGGCAATCTCCGTGAACCTTCGCCGGACGCGGGGCGTCTCGTAGGCGGCGGGCCGCAACGATGGCCAGGTCCCGTTGGAGAATCCCCGTGTCGTGCTCACAACCCCGTTCGACGTTGCAACAGACCAGCGCCCTATGCGGTTTCGGTCCCTGCGGCGCCGTCGTGAGTTCCGGCGAGGACTCTCGATATCGCGAGACGCGTCGGTGATGTCCGGCCCTCCGTGGAGCAGAACTCCCCGGCCCGGCGTCATCGCGACGCCGGGCTTTTTTCTTGCCGGTTCTCCATTCACACCGGACCGGTCCGCGAGGCGGGCCGTTGCCGATCCGAACGCGCCCATGATGTAACGGCGGCCTGCCGCTCTGCCAGAGCGGTCGTGCGGGTTCGACTCCCGCTGGGCGCTTCCTGAAATCGAAGGATCACTTCGGAATCACCACGGAAGTCATCCGGCCGGATGAGGGCCCTGTCTCGAAAACAGGCGCGGTGCAGACCGTTGTGGGTTCGAGTCCCACGGCTTCCGCCTCGACAGTTCTGACACAGACGCGCACGCGCACACGGTCCCGTGGTCCAGCGGCCACGACTCCTGGCTTACATCCAGGCAACGATGGTTCGAGTCCATCCGGGATCACTAGTTCTCTTCAAGGAGGGAAGGCTTTTTCCTCGCTTTCTTGGTTTTTGCTTGGCGTCGTCCATGTGGGTGTCACCGTCGGGCACACTCGGACCGTCGCCGGCAGTCACTGACAAGTGTGCAGAGTAGTGTGCAGCATCGGTCGCCCGGGAGAAGTCCTCGTCGCGGACTTGGAGGTAGTTCTTGCTGGCGACCTGCACTGAATGTCCGATCCATTGGCAGACGACGTGAATGGGGAACTCGGCCGCCAGTTCGGTCTCTCGGGTGGCCCGCAGGTTATGGAACAGCTTGCCCCAGGGCTCCAGGCCGGCGCGACGGATCGTCTGCAGGAGACGCGTCCGCAGGTTGCAGCTCCGGTCTCGATACCGCGTGATCACAAAGCCACGTTTGTCTTCCGCCGCGGCGTAGAGCGACTGGAGTAGCGGACGCAGCTCCGGGAACAGGGGAATGGTCCGGCTTCCCTTTCCGCTGTGTCGCTCAGTCTTGGGTGACGTCACAACGATCCGTCCTTTCTTCCAGTCGACGTCCTTCCAACGAAGTGACAGATGCTCGGACGGGCAGCGGAGACCTCCGAATCGGCCCAGGGCGAACACAAGCCGCCATTCGTCGTCCAGGCACGCCGCCAGGACCTTGTCAGCCATCTCACGGGTCACGAAGAAGTCTCGCGATCTGTTCTCCCGGACAGTCCGAGGGATGTCGCGGTGAATGAACGGATTCCGGTTGACGACCCCGCGGTCGGCTGCGTCGGTGAAGAACTGACTGGCGATCGAACACATCTTGCGGACCGTGTTTTCGGACAAACCGCGGCCCGGCCCCCTGCCCTCTCGAAGCATCCAGTGTCGGAAGTCCTTCGCTTCCCCCAGCGAGACAGATTCGATGGGGCGGTCGTCGCCGAAGACCTTCACCAGATAGCGACGGCAACGTCTCCAGAGGACCTTGCTCCCTTCGCACACATCGCCACGGCCGGAAATGTAGTCGGCGGTGAAGCCCCCAATGGTGACCGGCTTCGCTTCTGCGGTCGGCCTTGCGATCAAGCCGTGCGTGTAGAGCTTCTGCCGCATCACGTCGCCGCAGTCCGCAACCCAGGCCGCCGTTTCCGCGGGGACCGCCGTGCTGGCTGTTTGAGAGGTCAACAGTTGTTCCAGATGCCGCTTGACCCCCTCTGCCGCCTTCTTGGGCATCTTGCCGGGATAGAACGACTTCTGGACTCCGTCGCGGTCCACGTAGCGGATGTTCCAGGCGTTGCGATTCTTTGAGAGAGATGCCATCGAGACTCCGTTGTGCTGGGAAAAGAGAAACGCCCCGTCAGCCGCGAGGGCCGCCGGGGCGAATAGCCGATGGGACCTGCCGCCTCAGATGCGGACGCCGATGGAACGGAGCGCCTCATGGGCCTCCTGCTCCGCCGCGACCGGGCAAGCCTGATTCAGGACCACGAGGCGGACGTCGGTGACGCCGGCAATGTCGAACTCGTGGCGGCCGACCTTGGAGAGCCGGACCAGGCCGGCAGGCTCCACAGGCTTCTCCGCGGGCCGCCGAACCGGGCGACCGGCCGTCAGGGTGGCGAGGCACTCGCGGGCCTTCTGAACCGCAACCTCGTCGTCTCCAAACGAGTTGGATACGAGAATCTCGACGTCCTCAAACCCAGGGATCTGAACGAGACGACGATCATCCCGGCCGACCGCCAAGTCGACTTCCGGACCGTAGCCGGAGGCAACGTCGAGGGCCTCGGCCGCCGTCAGGCAGAAGCCGGCGAGCGCCCTGAGTTCTTCTGCCGCGAAGTCGGCAGGACTCGCCCCGGAGATGTCCGAATGGCGACGCACTTTCAGGACTCGGTAGCCCTCTCCCACATCTTCGATCCGCACGTCGCCATCGAACGTGTCGTCGATGATGTGCTGGACCTCTTCCAAGCTCAGAACCTTTTCTTGTTTCACTACGTCGATCATCTGGATAAACTCCGTGAATTGGTCTCCGCCGCGTTGTCGGCAAAACTCTTCGGCGGAGACTGGTGACTTCGGCCGTGGGGAACGTCCCCGCGGCCTTTTCTTTTGACACGTCCCCCGCGGGAAACGTGACCTCGCGGACTCGCCGGGCGTCCAACATGCTGCCGATGGCCTCTTGGGCCATCACCAACGCCTCGTCTTGGTTGCCAGCGTTGTGGACAAGGATTTCAACGCTCTCGTAGCCCCGAATCTCGAAGCGGTGGCGTTAGCCCCAACGAGGGACAAGCGAGGGCAGCCCAGCGTCGAGGCCAGCGGCCTCCGCGATCTCGTCAGCAGCCGCAATGGAACGCCCGGAGACCTGACGCATCACGGACGAAACGAACTCCGCAGGAGACGCTCCGGGCGGCGATCGGAAAGCCTTCGGCCTGATCCAGACGCGAAGCTCGCCGGCCGCGTTCCGGGACACGCCGGCCTGCCCGTGGAACGCCTTTCCCACTGTGATGCGGGCCTCCCCGAGGCTCGATTCTTGGGCCGGCTCGGCCGTGTCGATCATCTGTCGACCTCCCTTCAAAAGAGAAACCCCGCTGGCCGCCAAGGGTGAAGCTTGGCGACCGCGGGGTCGGAGCATCGGACGGCCAGCACGCCGCCCGATCGATTGTTTTGCCCTCCACCCCGGTCCCTTCACCGAACCAGCGTGGCGTGTTGGCTGGGAATATAGAGCCCTTTCCCCCCTGCGGAAAGCACAAAATCACTATGTGCTTTTCACAAATGCACCACACAGTGCGTAAGTGATTTGCCGTTCATTACTTGCCGTCTCTAGGATTTTTGAACAGAGGGGGCAAACTTGGCGCGTTCCACCGTCACGCTGACAGAGATTGAAGCCTTGGCCGCGGACCTTGAACGGTCCGCTGGGCGGCTGCGCAAGGCGATTGCGGACGCCAGGGCTTCGGGGATTGATTCGCTACAGCTTCATTGGTCGAGGGCCAGCGGAGCCCATTTGTCAGCAATTGGCCGGGTGGCAAAAGATGCTGAGGTTCAGGCAGATGACGCCGCAAGGGCCAAGAGCCTGGGGATCAAGACGGCGGCGGAGTCGTACAAGGCTACTGCGGCGAAACGTAAGGCTCGCGGATAGGCACAGTCGCTCTCCAGGCTTCGTTGTGAAGCCGGTTTACCCCACACGGAGGCCGGGGGTATTCTTCGGCCACACCCCGTGTTAGGAAGGGTCCACATGCCATTCGCGTATCGTGACACGGACGGCAGCTTTAGTGTCGTCCACTCGGCGAATGCCGCCCCCGGAGACGTCGAGGCATTCGAACTCCCCGCCGACTTTCGAAAGTGTCCTGGAAGCGCATACAGGAGGGAGGGCGACTGCCTCGTCCCTGACACGCAGAAAAACTTCGAACGCGAAGAAGCTGCTCGATCCGCCTGCGCCAAGGAGGTCAGCGAAAACTGGACAACCGGACTAGACATGCCTGAGCCCGTAGTTCTGGATCCAGAATCGGTAACGTTTGGGGATGCGGACCAGTTTTCGCAATCAATTGTAGAAAAGGCCGCCGCCCGTGGCCTGATTTTGATTTCATCTTCCGTTCGTAAGTTGGTCAACTTGGCGTTCTACGGGAGCCTTGAAGAGGAAGAAGGACGCTGTTATCCGATTAGACTAGAGCTGATTGCCCCGGGCGCATTTCCTCGCCACAGAGGTGAGATTCTGCGATTCGAGGATAGCAAGGAAGTGACACCTCGCGTACTGGCGAGATTGGCTCCCGGGCTCGACCCAACGCAATCAAACTTCTTGATTGAGCAAGGCCCGCCATTGAAACTTTGGGGGATAGGAATTCGCGACAGGTCGCTGTACCGATGGACGACCAATGACTTAAACACGTCCGACTTCTCTCGGCCTCCGCGGGGCTTGGTTGTACGGAGCGTCGGCCCGGGACACCTGATTGCCGAATACGCCAATACTCGCTTGGGTGAGTTTAAACGAGGCGTGTTCTTCGAGAATTTTGTACAAGTGTTTTCGGACGACGGCCCAATAAGGCGATTCCTAGACGGAAACAAGCTGGATGTGCATTTCGCCGACTCATCCATCCGTGACACTACGCACCGCCTCGTTTCGAAGTGTGCGGAGAGCGGCCACGGTGGGCTCATCGCCATAGTTGGGAACAACGATTTGGAGGCATTGGCATCGGGCGGCTTAATTGATCGCGGCGTGTCAATCGGCTGGCCGGCCGTTGAGTCATACTTGAAAGGTAGAGGCGAACTTTGTGAGAGGCCCGGTGCCAAGTACGACACGTCAACCGACGAAGCCATGAGTGATATTTGGCTGACGGGCACAGGGGCAATCCTGAGAGACAAAGCTTCCATGATGTATTCATATCGGCACTTGCAATGGCTAGCATCGCTGAAAGGAGCGACCGGACGTTATGAAGCTGCCGAGGAATAATGGCGACTTCGAGCAGGCGAATTAATCGATGCAATAGACGCGGTGAGTTTCTTGGCCCATCCTGACGGTGCATTGATACTCGGCACCGGCCTGCAAGTGTACTCATTCTCCTCGAAGATTCAGAATGTGCAGCAGGTGTCGGTATATCGTGCAAAGGATGCATCGGCCTCAATGATTGAGCCGTTTTCATCCAAAGAACTTGGGACGCGACATCGTTCCGCGATTTGGCTAGCAAGCTGCCTTCCGAACAGTTGTGTTTTTGTAATTTCCGAGGATGGGGTCGTTTCCGCCATAAGACAATGGAAAGGCAGGCTCATCCTTTGGCGGCCAATTACTACCGGCAGGTTCGACACGGTTTCAGGAACGAATTAGCGTGCTTGTCAAGTTGCTTCCTACTAAGCCCGCCGCGCGGTCGTTGGGAGCTTACGCCACCGTGGACTTGCATCCGGATGAATTCCGGGACTGGCCTGCGAACCTATAGGTCTGCCATGAGTCTATCGGGCAGAGCGTTTTAGAAGTCAGGCAAGAACCTTCCCGTGTTACGGCGAGATCCCGGCAAGCCACTGAAGAGATAATCTTTCGTCGCAGGTGACCAGGTGAATTCGCGGCAGTGTCGGTTGTTGTTCAGTACGTTGTTGACGAGGCAAATTGATGGAAGACGCTGCCTGCTACATGTGCGACCGGCCAGCCACGTCGAGGGAGCACGTCCCCCCGAGATGTCTTTTCCCCGAGATGAAGGACATCGGCGAGAATCACCGCGTCAACCTCCTGACGGTCCCTTCCTGCGACGAACACAACAGCGGGAAGTCAGCCGACGATGAGTTCCTGATGGCAAGTTTGGCCGGCATGACAGGGAACAACCGAGTTGGAATTCTGCACAAGTTCTCAAAGGTCAACAGGGCGATCTTCCGTAGTTCTTTCGGCCTGCTGGACCAGGCGCTGTCGGACCAAACGATCGAATGGCTTGAAGTCTCGCCTGGGACGTTCCTAGATGTAACTTGGGGAAAGCCAGACTACGCCCGCTTGGCAAGGTGCTTCGAGCGAATCGCACACGGAATGCACCTCTGCCACTTTGGACAAAGATTTCGAGGGACACTGAAATACTTGTTCGACTTTCCGACCAAGGATGGGCACTGGTCGGAGTCGGATGACGTTGGACGAAGGAAGTTCGTCGAAGAATTCGACGGAAAACCGCGTCTTGGAAGTAATCCGGAGGTGTTCACCTACCAGTTCTCGATACCGGACCAATTAGGAGTGGCCAGCGCGCATTTTCAGTTTTACGGCAGTATGAACATCTATGTCGCCTTCTACCCCGGCCAGATCCAGCGTCTCATAGAACTGATGAATGAGGCGCGTGGAGTCGCCAAGCCCGTGTACGCGTGGCTGGGAGGAAAGCTCTACGCATTGAATTCAGCCGCGGTTGAAGATGACGGTGCATCACTCAGGGACCTTTGAAAATCCCCTCCCCAGCCCGGCCTTTCGACCGGGACAGGGTTCATCGAAGGAACCCGACGAGAAGGCGATTCCAACCGCGTCCGCCAAGGTCCTCTGTCTGGGGCGATTCTCGGCGTCACTCAAGGGGCAGCACTCCGTTCAGCGATTCGCTTGTTTGACCGATAGACGTGAAATGACCCCACTCCCCACAGGTCACTCCAACGCAGCAGCGATATCGCCACGCGATGTTGCCCATCATGCAGCATCATGACCGGCAAGAATGTTTGCTCCCAAGGACTTGTCTCCCTGACCAGTCGGCGACGGGCCTCAAGAGGCAACGCCGAGATCGAATCGTCCGAGCCCTGAATCAGGCGGGCGAGAGGCGCGTATAAGAGTGGGTACGCAAGCATCGCGACGACACACAGGACGGCGTATCGAATTCGTCTGGTCAAGTCACACCCCCTGCAGGTCATCGTAGCCTCCCTGTCACGGAGTCAGATGCTATTCCTCGACGCCATACCCTGTTTGTGCTCCTAACGTCCCCGCACTCCGGCGACCAACCGGCGACGGGGATCATCCAAGTTACCACAGATCAGGGTCCGCAGTTGCGGACGGTTCAGCACGACTAGAACGCGAGCTGCGTCACCCGCTGCTGATCGACACCCGGTGCCGAGTCTCTCGCTGGCCAGGATCAGAGCAGCGACCTTTGTCGCTGGCCCGCACGTTCTCGCCGGGCGAATGAGTCGCGGGAGCCCATTTCGTGAGGTAAAATCCGAGACCTCCAAGACACCCGCGTGTGCCTGGGCAGTTGCCAGAGGATGGTTGGGGCCGTGTTTCAATCGGAGGAGCCGAGATGCGTTGTCATTGGGCAAGAGGCGTGTTGTGTCTTGCCGCCGTTTTGACGTCGTTCCTGTTTTATCCGGTGGCCGCCGCCGGCCGCATTTTTTCGTCAAAGTTGAGCCTCAGCTTTTCGGCGGATGGAAGACAGATTGCGGTCGGCGGCCGGGGACTGCGAATCTTCGACGTCGCCACCGGTCAGCTCCTGGAGACGTTCGGAGATCCCCACCAAGACTTGTTCACCTGCGTCCTCTGTTCCCCCACCGATACGTCGCTAATCGCGGCGGGCGTACATGGAAAGGGCTTCAAACTGTTCCGGCGCGGGTCGGCCGATCCGATCGTGGAATACCGGACGAATCAGCCTCTAAACCGCGAAGCGATCTTCAGGAAAGATGGCCAGCGTCTTCTGACCTCGTCCGGCAGAACCGATAACGCAGACCTGAGAAAGTACCAGCTCTGCGAATGGGACGTGACCAGCGGCAAGCAGATTCGCTCCCTCGAACGCGAGGGGGAGATTCGGGCTTTGGCTGTCTCGCCGAACGGACGTCGGCTGGCCTTCTGTTCCCGAGGCAATGTGGAGGTGCTGGACTTCGAAACGTGGGACGTATTCGGCGCCGCGGAACTTCCGTTAGGCGAATTCATTGCCAACCCGCGCGTGACGACAGCGGTGTTTGCCGCCGATGATGGGCCTCTCCATCTCTTCGGAATTGCCAGCCTTCCCGCCCCGCCTAACGGCGTCAACACCAGCACGCGGTGGGTCGTCGACTTTGAGAAGGATGTGATGCTGCACCGCGAGACAACGTCGGGGGCTCTCTTCGGGGTCGGCACGGCGAACCGCGACGCCATCATCGAAGTGTTCGACGAGCCAGGGCAGGGGCAGACAGTTCGGTCCCGGCTGGAAAATGGTCATGTCCAGTGGAGATTCCAGACGCCCTTCCGGTGGAAAGAAATGACGTCTCCTTACAGCATCCAAGTCTCGCCGGATGGAAAGTGGGTGGCGTGGTGCAATGGTGACGCGGTCTGTCTGTTGGACGCCGAGACGGGGACGGACCTGCGAACAATCGAAGTTTCAGACGAGTAGGACGCGAAAACGATACCGATAGCCTTTATCCCCCCGCACGCCGGCGAGCAACCGGCAGCGGCGATCATCCGAGTTGCCAAAGATCAGATGTCCGCAACTCTGCGGACGGCTTCAGGGCATCACACAGCGAGGACGGACGCCGAGGACCTCAGTCGCCGCAGCTTGGACGTGAGCTCGACGAACCACCGGAGGTTTGCCACGCGGGCCGCTCTACGCTTCTCGATGAAGAACCTGAGATCATTTTGCTTCTGAAGTACCGCCCGGACGATTGGGTGGCGTCGGACCATCCTCCATGAGTACGCGGCCGGAATTCGCTGTCCCTCAATCGGGTCGAGAAACCCGGCCGCCCGAAGCTTCACCTTTGCGGCCTCCTCGGCCGGCTCCCTCTCGGCCTCGCATTTGTCGAGACGAGCCTTTGCCGTCTCCAGGACCTTCCGGACATAACCCTCGTAGGCGGTCCGGAACGCGATCTCTTGCTCCATGAGGGAAGGGATCGAGCCCTCGGGGGCCTCCTGCCGGTTCAACACGAGGTCCTCTCGCAACGACCAAACCACCCGCCGTTCCTGAATCAGTGAACGCGGGAGCCACTCCGCCGCCGGGACGACCGGGAGTGTCGAATGCCGCGAATGTGTTCCCATTGGGGCTCCGTGTGATGGCCGCGGTCGAGAGCCAGGGGGACCGCGGCGGGGAAGTGTGTTTGTGTCCGGGGCAAGAACCCCGGACGCGGGGAACGACCGCAGGAGATCCCACGGTCGTTCGCCTCGCGTCGGGTCATCAACGGGCTACACCGCCAGGATCGCGGCGTCACGAAGCGTTTCGAGCCGCCTCGTGAGGGTCGCCACTTCCTGCTGGTTGGTCCGCATCAGCGACAGATATCCCTCGATCTCGCCGGCGACGCCGTCCCGCTTGTCCTTGGCCCCGCGGACGTGCGGGTGGCGGATGAGCATGTCCGGCGTATACGTTCCCATTGCCGGGGCACCATTGACGAGTTCGAGGTAGCCCATATCGAGCAGCCGGTCGCGGATCGCCTTCTCGGCCGCCTGGGCGTCTTCCCCGCACGTCGTCTCGTAGGCACGGCACTCGGCCACGAGGTCTTTGACGAAGCCGTCCAGTGACCGGCGGAACTGATACTCGGCCTGCAGCAGCGGGAGGAGTTCAAACTTCGTCGGCTTGAACGACGCGAGGTCGGCCGAGCGAGCGCGTTCCAGCGAAGCGACAACGGCCGCTCGCTTGGTTTCGATCGCCGCACGCTCCGCGGCAACGGCGTCGCGCAGCTGGTTGAGGGAGTCGGACAACCATTCCGGCGAGGGGACGGTCGGGAGCGTGGAGAAACTGGGCTGGGTAATGAGAGGTTCCAATATGGAAGAGAGAGGGTTTCGGGCCGAGGACGCCTCGGCCGTGACAGAGGTTGCCGGTCGTCCGGCGAGAGTCAGTTTGCCGGCGAGCCGAGTTCTTCGAGGCGGGCCTTGATGTCGGCCGTCCGCGTGCGGTTCTCAGCCAACAGCGGATCACCGACGAGCGACCGCCATTGCTCCGACCGAAGGAAGGCGGCGGACAGCGGGAGTTTGTTCAGGATCGCCCGGAACCGTTCGATGACCTCGCACGTCTGCGGCTCGACGCGGAGGGCGAACGCCTCCAATGCGGTCTCGAACGCCTCCGGGGCGGTCTGGGGGTTGGGAAGCTCGGAGATGGAAGGGGCAGTCGACACAGGGAAGCCTTTCACGGAATAGGAGTGAGAACGGACACTCAGGAATGGCCAGTCGTGGTGGCGGCCGGGCGATGTTCAAAGCGAGTCTCCAGCGTGGGGCCGGCACTGGCCCGAGAGGGGAGCGGCCCACAAGAGCCGCCCCGGTGAATCCGCCTCCGCCCGGACCCCCTTCGAGGCGGAGGCGTGTCCGGCTGGTCAAGCCGGACGTGTTTCGATCAGCCGTCTGTTTCGACGAGAGCGACGCCGTTCTGCGTCAGGTATTGATTGAGGTTCTTTGTCGCGATCAGAAGCTCGTCGAGCGTCCGGGCAGAGTCCGCCGTGTTCTTCGCGGTCTGGTCCTCGGCGTTCATCTTGCCGGCCTGAGCCGCCAGCAAACTCTTCTGGTCGTCGCTGATGCCGAGGTTGAGGGACTCTCGCTTTTGGACACGTCCTTCGAGTTGGGCAGTCTTCTCCTGTGCTGCCTCCAAACCGATCTTTGCCCGCTCCATCGCGGCGTCGCGGTCACTGAGGACACCGCCGGTCCGCAGGTCGTCGACCCGCTTAAGACGTTTGGCACGCTTTTCGGCCGGCGTCTCGTTGCTCTCGCGGATCTGGTCCGCCTCGGACGTCATCTGGTCGAAGTCCGCAACGGACCTCTCTACGAAGGGCTTCGTAGCCTCAGCCAGTCCTACCGCCTTGGTCGACATGTTCCGCCCCCATGACGAGGCATTCTTGAATGCCTTGAAGCCGAGTCTCTTGGCTACGTCGAGGGAGGACGCCTTCTTGGGTTCCGTCGCGGCCTGCTCGTCCTTGATCCTGGTCTCCTCATCCCGAAGGGCTTGGAGGTTCTCGCGATTGGCATCGCGTCTCGCCTCGGCGTCCTTGATGTCTTGGCGAAGGGAGTCCAGCTCGGAGGAGCCGGCTCTATTGTCCAGCGCCCAGTTTCCCCAAGTGTTGCTCTCTTTCAGGTTGTTCTCGGCGTTCGTCACTCCGTCGACAGACCCTTGCAGCTCGACCTCGGCCATCCGGATCTTCTCGGCGATGTCCTTCCGGCGGTCCCCAAGGTTGGTCTTGGCCCGGTTGTCGTCGAGGGACTTCTGCGTCCGCTTGCGATCGACGTCCTCAAGCTCGGAGTTCAGCCGCTTGGAGATGGCAAGCTGTTTGTTGTACTCCTCGGTCTGACTCGCCCATCGAGCGATTGCCGCACCGATCGCGGTGGCGATCGCCGCAATGGCGAGCAATCCCCCTCCGCCGCTCGCGATGGCCCCGATGCCCTTCATGGCCTTCATGACCCCGCCAGCGGCACTGACGACTTGGGTGAAGCCCAGACTGACGCCGGTCGCCGCGATGCCGAAGGCAGTGAGGGCCGATCCAGCGACCGCGGCACCGGCGGAAATCTTGCCGAAGGTCGTCACTGAATCTTCGTGCGTCTTCAACCAGGCCGTCGCCTGCGGGATTCCCTCCTTGAACCAGTTGATCCAGTCCGTCAGCTCGCCGGCCACGGCGGCCCCGATGGCGTTCTTGACGCCGCCGATCGCCATTTGCAGCTCGTCGAGAGCGTCGCCGAGGGCCGCGGCGGCCTGAGCGTCCTCGGTCGTCATCGTGATGCCGAGTTCCTCGGCCGACTTCACCAGCTCTTCGATCCCCTTCCGTCCGCCGGACAGCATCGGGATCAGCTCCGTTCCCGACTTACCGAAGACCTTCATGGCCAGAGCAGTCCGTCTCGACGGGTCCTCAACGCGGGACAGAGCCTCGGCGATGGCCAGGAGTGCCTGATCGGGGCTCTTACCCTTCAGGTCACCAACGGAAAGGCCGAGGTTCCGGAGGGACTCGACCGCCCCCTTTGACTCCTCGTCGGCGGAGTAGAGGGAACGGGACATGGCGACGATCGCCTTCTCGCACGCCTCGATGCTCGTGCCGCTCATTTGGGCCGCATACCGCAGCTCGCTGATGAACTTGACGGCAACGCCCGTCCGCTGGGACATGTCGTCGATTGCACTGCCGGCGTCGGCGTATGACTTCGAGAGGGCCAGCATTCCGGTTGCGGCACCCGCTCCGGCCGCGGAGAGCAGTGCCCCGGCCTTCGTCGCGAACGAGCCGAACGCTTTCAGGCGGTTCTGCATCGTCGTCAGCGACTTGTCGAGCTTGCCGTCGACGGCGACGAACGTTACGTGGGCCTTCCCGCTCTCAATTGAGCCCGCCGGGGCTTGTTCAGACAACGAAGACTCCTTGAATGAAATGGGGGGCTCGGCGCGGACCGTAGGCCCCGTGGAACTCGAAAACCTGTGGCCTGAAACCGCCTATGCGGTGGGCGGCGACTGCGTGTCGCCGGCAGCCCCGATTTCGCGAAATGCTGGAATTTGTTTACGCGTGTAAATACCTACAGGGTGGGCACCTCGCTGGCGTAGAGGGAAAAGCGTTTCGGCTCAGGAAGGACCCGCGAACCGCTCATGCTCCTCTGCGTTCATGGAACGCCTTGAACGGGTCGGCTAGATTGCTGGAGAACGCGGCCTTCTCGTCCATTCTCTTGCGAGCCTCCATGATCCTTGGAACGGTTCATTGTGGAACACACGGCGAGTGCCGCGGTGCTTTTGTGTGTCAGCATCTTGCCCGCGGTTCGGGCCTCGGCTTCTACCAGCCGGACGCTCCATCCTCTGAGGGCGATGAGATCGAAGAGGAAACTGCGTGGTGCGGAAGCTGTGAATGCGTGCGAGTGGAACAAGGGGGATGGAACGACATATCGGAAGCGTTCGCCTCTCCCGTCTTGATCTGTGAACACTGCTTCGAGGCGGTCCGTGGACGGAACGAGCAAGGCCACGAACAACGCAGCTAGGGGTCAGGCTTGCTCAGTCGTAACGATGCCCCACACTTTGACCGAGCACATCTTCTCGCTGACGTCCTTGTAGGCGTCTTTCGTGTTGATTTCCGAACCGGTCTGAAGAACCAGGACGGCAGTCCCGGTCGGGCTTCGGCGCACAACGGAGATCGAACCGAGTGGGATTGTGACCAGACCTAAACCCTCGGCGTGAACCTGTACTGCGGGCATTCATTGGTGTCCTGAAAGGGAAGTGGAAGAGGGACGAACCGGAGAGCGTCGACTACTTCGGCAGGCGAGAGATCGGCTTCCGAGGCCACTTGGCGGCGTCGAACCTCGCCTGCATCCTTGCGGCCTCAGCCTTCGCTGCGGTGGCCTCCGCCTGAGCCTTCCTCAAGTCCGCCTTCGCGACTTCGAGCTTCCGCACGAGGGCGGCCTCTCGCATCGCATCTGCAGCCTGAAACGAGCTGGGCTTCTTGATTCGGGAAACGTTCACTTCGAACTCCTGGGGGTTGGAATGGACAACGACTTCAACGACTTCAACGGTTTCACCCGGGTATGTGTTCCCGCCGAGGGGCCGTTGAATGTGGGTTTGAGAAGAGAAAACACGCCCGTGTGAAGCCGTTGAAGTTGTATAAGTCGTTATATGTATTTCTAGAAAACAGACTTACATCACCGACGACTTCACACATTTCAACGACTTCATCACGAGGCTGCGGCAGCCAGCTCACCGACGGCGACCGGCTCGGCCGGAGCGAACGCGGCGGCATAGAAGGTCGCCGTCCTGCTCTTCCCGCTCATCGTCTGGACTTTCCGAATGATGTCCGTCGCCTCAAGCTCGGTGACCAACTCGTAGCGATAGCGGGCACCCATTCGCTGAAACCGGATGGTGACCTGTGACTGCGTCGCTCCGCCGCGTCCCTTCTCAGTGATGAACGCGACAATGGCCGCCTTGTCTCGCTCACGTTCGTTCTCGCCGACCTTCGATGCACACTTCATGTTTGCAACGGTCAGCCAGTCGGTGAGGGCGATCGCCCAATCCATGTGGGCCTTCTCGATGCTGAAGTCTCGGTCGATGGGGACCTGTGAGGCCGCGAAGATGAGGGCGAGACTGCTGGCCCGTTCCGCGGCTCGGGCGTAAATCGAAGCTCCCTCGTCCTCGGTGTAGGTGGCCGCCAGGACGTCGCACCGGCGGCGGAACCGTTCCCAAGCGAGCTTGGCTTCCGGCGTCACGGGAATCGTCCGCATCTCGCCGGGCTCCCATGTCACGTCGCCCTCATGGGGCCGGTATTTCGCCGCAACCTTCATCCGGTTGAGGAGGGGCTCCGGGATCGGGACAGCTTCGACGCTCTGGTGGAGCGGTCGCGAGCTGTCGTCGCCGTAGAACACGAACCGCGAGTTGAATCCGTCTCGGTTGTTCTCCGCCGTCAGGAATCGAAGCGACTCCGGCGTGCCGGTCGCATAGATCACCAAATGCGGCATGTCGATGACGCGGTCCTTGTCTGAATCGGCGAACTTCTTCGGGACGAAGTTGCGGAGACCGCAGGACGTGAACAACCGCATGATGAGAGAGATCAGCAGCACGAGGGGGCCGGACGCCTTTTCGTCGTTGGCGACCCTTAGGAACTTCCCGAACTCGTCGAGGGGCCACAGACCGGCCGGTTGCGTGCTGAGGGCGTCTGCCAACGCGGAATCGCTCGTCATGTCGCCTGGCAGGATGTACTCGGGACAACCGGCGGCCGTGGCGACCTCATTGAACGCCTCCAACACGCGGTTCTTACCGGCTGCGGACTTCGCGAACGTCGCAACGAAGATGTTGCCCTTTGCCCCCAGCGACCTTTTGATCTTGCGGCCGATGAGGCACGAGACGAGGCAGATGCCCCCCAGCAGAGCGAGGACGGGCTGCGGACGCGGGGACGTCCGGACGGTGTAGTAGGCGAAGTCCACCAGGGCGCCGGCGTGTCCGTAGAACTCGCGGGGGAGTCCGTCCTGACCCGGCTCGATTTCGAACTCATTGCACATGGTCGAGACGAACTCATCGAAGCTCGCCTCATCGGGAATGCCGTAGTGGCGATGGCCGCTGTGGTCGTCGACGTAGTCTCTCAGCTCATCGGCCGACCAATCACGTTCCCTTGTCAGTCGTGCGATTGCCTTGATCGACGCCCGCATGAAGAGCTTGTCGAATCGGGACGATGGGTTGCCCGCGAGAAACGACAGGTCGCGGCTTTCAAAATCCATTTGGCTCGTTGCCTTCCGTTCACCTGAGAGAGTGTTTGAAGGCCGAGTGGGGAAGGCGAAGAACCCACCCGGCCGCCGCGGGACATGACCCCCGTGGTTTACGGTGCTGCGGACGATGCCGTTACGCGGACTGCGTCGTCGCCTTGCCGGGCTTCCGCTTCGGGCAGCCCGCCGCGAGCCAGGCGTCGATCGACAATCGCGTCCATCGTTTCAGCTTCCCGAAACGAACCGGCTGCGGAAGAGTTCCGTCCGCGTCCATTCGGCGAACCTGTCGGAGCGAGATCCCGATTCGCTTGGCGAGGTCCGCCGCCGAATGCGTGTCAGCATGGGTGGCGGGCGGCGTCTGATGGATCGATTTCATGTTCATCGCGTGTTCGATTGGTGTCTTTGAGTGTCCCTCTATAGAACCCGGGACTGTGGCCTCTGGTTTTCGCGCCGTAAGGGGTTGCGTCGACGCCAGTCGTTCCCGAATCGGCGCAAGTTATGTAAGGCTCCCCTGATAAAACCTGGGTCAATCTCGAAGATCGACGTAAGCGTTTCGGAACGCCTGGGCGCACATCTGGACTGCCCTGGAAACGAAAAGACCCGCCATTTGGCGGGTCCGATGCGATTCAGAAGCGTTGTTTCTTGGGCTTCTTTCTGGACTTGGCCCTTCGACGTTTTTCGCCCAGTTCCTGAGCGTCCTGACGCTTCATCCGTCCCCAATCGTCCTCCATCCAGCTCATGACGCGGTCGACCCGTGGCACCGTCCTCTTGTCTGTGTCGTTGGGGTCGACTTCGCTGGACCCCCAAAAGCTGAAGATCCTCAACCGCTTCAGACCAGACTGATCATCGTACCCCAGGTGATCGGAGATGGCCTTGTTGGTCATCTTGCCGCCGGAGTGGAACAGAAGCCCCGTGGCGATGACGTCCTTCCACTCGTCTCCGATCCGATCAATCGTGCCTTTGAAGTCGATCTGCGCCTCCTCTTCGGGCGAGTCCGGATGAAACACCATCTGCAGACGGATGCGGCGAATCAGGATGTGGGCGACGTCGCGAGCCGTATGCCAGCGGTCCCATAGACGGTCCGGAATCAGCCGCAGTTCTCCAGAGACCGGCGAAGCGTCGTGGATCGCCTCCAAGGCGTCGCACGCCCCCAGGAAGGGCGTAGTGTCGAACTGACGCGAATGGTCGCACCACGTTGCCAGGATGTTCGTCAGCGCACGGAACTCGGGCAGCTCCTCAAGGGCGTAGCTGGTCGCATCGTCCGGATCGGCGTCCTTCTGGCTCGGCCCCCAATTCGAGAGCCAGAGCCAAAGTTCCAAGAGGGTGTCGAGCGGCTCGCGGCCCTTGCCGAGCTTCTCGGCCCACGCCCTTCGCGACGCAGTTTCAGACAGCAGCCCTTTCGCGTAGCTCGCCCATTTGTCGACGTCTCCGCCGAAGTCGCTGACCTTCATCGTGAACCTCTTTCATCCTGACGGGGTCCAGAACATGCGTCCCGGGCCGCCTGTAGTGTGCAACGAAGTGTGCAGATTCGAAACCGGCCCTGTTTCCCTTGGGAATCGCAGCAGGTTTCAGGTCCATCCGGGATCAGTTTTTTTGAGTGGTCAGTTTTCAGTCGTCCGTTGTCAGTCATTCGGGATCAGAAGCATCGCCGGAGAGACATCAAGTCCTCGTGGAGTAGCCCGGAGTACTCGCACCCTGTCACGGTGGAGATCGGGGGTTCAAATCCCCTCGGGGACGCCTTTTCGCTCGCGCCGTGCGGGCGGAGAAGGGCCGCGGGAGTGTGTGTGCGTCTGGAAAGTCAGTGATCTGCCTCTCGGGCGGTGAAGCGTGATCGGCGGGAATCGGGAGGGCGAAGCTCCTGCTGAGCCGCGCAGGCTCCTGACCGCGTCCAGTCTCTCCTTTGGCCTGTGTCCAAAAATCATCGAGCGCGTCGGCCACCGCCGCGGCTCAGCAGGAGCCTCGCCCTCCCGGCAACATCAACTTTCGGGATGCACACTCCATCCGACTTGCTCGGGTCGAGAGCGGTGCCGTCCATTTCATTGAGCAACTTGCGTCGGCTGGGCATTGGTGAGCCCTGGTGGCCGTAACCCACCCGCCTTCAGGCTGTGGCGGTTCAACTCCGTCCCGACGCACTTTCGATTGCCTGGCGTTTCGCCCCGCGATCAGTTTCAGGAAGGGAGCCGGATACGGTTTGCCGGGCCGGCTTGCTAAGCCGTGCGGCCTCCGGGCCATGAGGGTTCGAGTCCCTCGCCTCCCGCTCATAGGAACTGGGCTACAGATGAACGCCGATGATCACGGCTCAAGAGAGGGATCTCCAACTTCCGCCGCGGAAAACTGAAGACTGAAAACCAACAACTGACAACCGTCCTCGGAGTGTGAGGGACAGCACGCGACCTTGCGAAGGTCGTAGATCAGGTTCGACTCCTGGCGAGGACATCGGAGCTGCGGCTCCACAGACGGAGCTGCGGCTCCTTCAACGACGCTGATGCCAGACGGTCTGGCGGCGGCCTGCAAAGCCGCCCCGCGCGGGTTCGACTCCCGACAGCGTCTCTTTCAGGCAAGAACCGTTGCCCCCTCTTTCCAGCGGCGGACGGCCGCCCCTTCCCGGGGTTCGGCCCGTCTGTTCCGGACATGGTTTGTGACTGGAGGGGATCGATGGCGGTTAGCTCAGCAGGTAGAGCACCAGACTCAGAATCTGGACGTCGCGGGTTCGACTCCCGTACCAACGCCGGCTAGTCACCGGCAGCACCCGGGGGTCTCTCAGGAGACCTCCACCATGAAGCCCCAGGGAGAAGAGCGTCTGCTGGATCGGCCTGTGTTGCGGTTCGCCGCGGCGAGGCAGCATGGCCAGCGGCCCTGAAGGGCGCGGAGTCCGCCGCGAGCCTCGTTCGGCAACGGGGCGTCTACGGTCCGATCGATGAGTCCCGCGGTTCGCCTCGGGTCGAAGACCGGTCTCGAAGACGCCTCGGCACCGATCGAAGCCACGGCTCAACCGCCCTCCGCCGCGATCCGTGTGATCGGCAGCTGTCTCGTCTGTCTGGGGTGTTTCTTCAAGCAAGCGCGTGTGCGCAGAAAGACCGGGGCCGGATGCTCCGGGCGGCTGGTCCTCCGAAAGGGGAGGTGGATGATGATGTTCCTCAAGCGTTTCAAGATTCGCAGCTATCAGGTCGGCCTCCTGTTCCGGGACGGCGAGTTCCGCGGACTGCTGGAGCCCCGCACGCACTGGTTCACCGATCCGAATGGCGAGGTCCACGTGGACGTCGTCTCGCGGCGCGAGCCGTGGCTCGTCCACGAGCAGCTCGACCTGATCGTCCGGTCGGGGGCTCTCGAAGGGCGGGCGATCGTGCTCGACCTCAAGGACCACGAGCGGGCCCTGGTCTGGATCGAGAACCGGTTCAGCCATGTCCTGCCGGCGGGTCTCTACGCCTACTGGACGGGCCTCAAGGAAGTCCGCGTCGAGGTGGTCGATGCCCGCGGCGTGCGGTTCGAGCACGCCGACCTCAAGCTCATCGCGCGGTCCGCGATGGCGCAGCGGGTCCTCGACGTCTGCACCGTGCAGCGCGACCACGCCGGCGTCCTGTTCATCGACGGCCGCTACGTCGACACCCTCGCTCCGGGGCTCTACGCCTTCTGGAAGGGAGAGTCGGACGCGGTCGTCGTCGAGGTCGATCTGCGGGAGACCGTGATCGACGTCGGCGGCCAGGACGTGATGACGGCCGACAAGGTGACGCTGCGGCTGAACGCCGTCGTGACCTGGAAGGTCGTCGACCCGCGGAAGGCGGCGAGCTTGGCGGACGACGTGCGGCAGGCGCTCTACCGCGAGACGCAGCTTGTGTTGCGGGGCGTGGTGGGAACGCGCGAGCTGGACCAGTTCCTGGCGGAGAAGGATGCCGTGGCGAAGGAGATCGAGGAGGCGGTCCGCCGGCGCGCCGGCGAGCTGGGCCTCGAGATCGCGTCGGTCGGTATCCGGGACGTGATCCTGCCGGGGGACATGAAGGACCTCATGAACAAGGTCACGGAGGCGAAGAAGGCAGCCGAGGCGAACCTGATCGCGCGGCGCGAAGAGACGGCGGCGATCCGCAGCCAGGCCAACACGGCCAAGCTGCTGGCGGAGAACCCCGTCCTGATGCGCCTGCGGGAGCTGGAGGTCCTCGAGAAGGTGGCAGCGGGTGGCAAGCTGAGCGTCGTGCTGGGCGAGAAGGGCCTGGCGGACCAGGTGGTCAACCTGCTGTAGAGAACGTTGCTTTCCGACGCGGCCGGTGGTTCGAGCACTCGAACCACCGGCTTCGTTCCTGCGCCACCGGATTCAGGGCCATAGTCCCGGCTGGGAAAACGGATGGTCCTTTGGGCCGCCATGCCGGATGTCCGCCGTCGGCGGAAGGAGATTGGACAGCGAATTCCGGCAGGAGCGGCGCTGCGACTCCGAACGCCCATCGGCAAGGAAAAACACTGACTGCGGGCCTCGCTTTCGGCGCATCGGCTTCGGGCCGAATCTGGTAGAATTCGGGCCGTGTTGACGGTCGGGCCAGGACGTTGTTGACGGGGCTCGAGAACGCTCAAAGAGGCGATGGGATGGCGGAGTCCAGCACGGCTCAGATCCTCGCGCAACTGGCTGCGCGGCGCCTGACGGGGCCGGAGTTCGATCCGCCCGCTCTGCAGCGGTCCATCCGGATGCGGGCCTCGATGTATGTCGGCGGGACCGATGCGCGGGGGCTGCACGAGACGCTGCTGAGGCTGGTCGACATCTCGGCCGACGAATTCCTCCACGGAGCCCAGTCCCTGGAGGTCACGTTGCGGGACGGACTGGCGACGATCGCCGACGACGGTCCGGGCCTTTCCGGAACGCCGATCGCCGCGCTCGACGGGCAGTCGCTGCCACGACCTTCCTTCTCGACGGCCGGCTCCGTCACGACGGAGCAGCGCGATCCGTGATCGACATCCCGGCGGCGGCCGCTCTCGCGGAGACGTTTCGACTCGAGTCCTGCCACCAGGGACGGCGGTTCGACTTCTCCATGATCCGCGGTGCCCCGACCGGTCCGACGCATGACCTCGGACCGACGGAGCGGCAGGGAACCCGCTTCGAATGGCGTCCCGATCCCGTGATCTTCCGTCAGCCGACGCTCGACGCTGACCTGGTCCGGGACCGGCTCCGGTTCCTCGCGGCGTACCGTCCCGGCCTCGTCGTCGGCTTCGAAGGGGAGGACGGTCGTCGCGAACGCTTTTCCTGTCCTGCCGGAATGGCGGACCGGGTCCGCGCTCTGGCGGCCGGCCGCTCCGCGTACCAACCGGTGTTCGCTGTGCAGGCCCGGATTCCAGGGCTCGCGCTCGACGTCGCCTTCCAGCACGTCCGCGGCGAGGAGACCGTGATCGAGACTTACGCCAACGGCCGCCGGACGACCGGCGACGGAGCCCACTGGCGCGGCTTTCAGCGGGGTGTCATCGGCCTGCTCCGCGCGAAGGCGCGGGAGCGCGCGGAGCACGAGCCGGTCCGCGTCGACAGCCCGTCGTTCGAGCGGGGGCTGATCGCCGTCCTGAGCGTCGACGCCGCGAACCTCCAGTTCGAGTCGCCGACGCGCGACCGGGTCACGAACGGTGAGATCGAGGAGCGGGTCGCCGCCGCGGTCCGCACGCAGCTCGGCGTGTGGCTCAGCGAGCATCCCTCGCTTCTGGAGACACTGCTGGCCCGTGCCGGGCGGTGCGATTGATTCGGCAAGCTGGTACGACTCGTCAAAGCGCGGCCCCCTGCCCCTGGAGACGACTGTCGGGGACTGTGCCATCAGGGGGCTGACGCCCCCCGCTCGCCTTGTCGCCACGACGGGCGGACCAGGCCTGTGCCGGGCGGCGCGATCGATTCGGCAAGCGGGCCCGACTCGTCAAAACGCGGCCCCCTGCCCCCGGAGTCTGACTGTCGGCGACCGTGCCATCAGGGGGCTGACGCCCCCCGCTCGCCTTGTGGCTACGACGGGCGGATCAGGGCCGCGATGCACTGCAGGAGGGTCTCCGCCGTGAACGGTTTGGAGAGATGTTCCTGGAAGCCTGCCTCGATCGCGCGGGTCCGGTCTTCGGGCCTTGCGAAGGCGGTCAGGGCGATCGCCGGGATCGTGCGGCCCGACTGCCGCAGCTCGCGGAGGAACTGATGCCCGTCCTTGTCCGGCATGCCGATGTCGCTCACGATCACGTCGGGCTGGACCGTCCGCAGGCATTCCCAGGCTTCGTCGACCGTCGCCGCCGGGAGGACTCTGGCGTTCCGCTCCGTGAGGATCCGGCCGAGGAACTCGCGGGAGTCCGCCTCGTCCTCGACCACGATGACCGTCAACCCGCTCAGGTCGGCTCCCGGCCCGATCGCCGCGGCCGTGGTCCGGGCTTCGTCGGCCGGTTCCTCCTCCTCGGGTTTGTAGAGCAGGTCGGGGAGCAGCAGCGTGAACCGGGCTCCCTTCCCGGGACCGTCGCTCTCCGCCCAGATCGTCCCGCCGTGGAGCTCCGCCAGGTGCTTCACGATCGACAGCCCCAGCCCCAGGCCGCCGTGCTTTCGCGTCGTCGAGCCGTCCGCCTGCCGGAACCGGTCGAACATGACCTGCAGGAACGACGGCTCGATCCCTTCCCCGGTATCGATCACCTGGATCTCGACGTGGAAATCGACCCGGCGGACGCGGACCGTGATCGTCCCCTCCGGCGGCGTGAACTTGGTGGCGTTCGTCAGCAGGTTCCACAGGATCTGCTGCAGCCGCTGCGGATCGACCTGCAGAGGGATCTGGGCCGTCCGGCCGTCCGCCCCGATCGGCAGGTCGAACACGACCCGCAGCTGCCGGGCTGTCATGGCCGGCCGGACCCCCTCGACCGCCTCCTGCACCGTCCGCACGAGCTCGATCTTCTCGATGTTGAGGCGGATCTTGCCCGAGACGATGCGGCTGACATCCAGCAGGTCCTCGATGAGCTGCGTCTGCGCGCGGACGTTCCGGTCGATGACCTCGACCGCTTCCTGCACGACCGCCGCATCCTGCGGCCCGATCTTGAGGAGCTGCGTCCAGCCGAAGATGGCGTTCAGCGGCGTTCGGAGCTCGTGGCTGAGGGTCGCCAGGAACTCGTCCTTGAGGTGGCTGACCCGCTCCACTTCCTGCCGGGCCGCCCGTTCGCTGTCGAGCAGCTCCTGCCGCTGCGCGGCCATGACCCTCGACTCGGTGACGTCCTGCGTCGTCCCGTCGAAGCGGATCGGCTTCCCTTCTCCGTCGAAATATGTCCGGCCGGTCGCGTGGATCCAGCGGAACTTCCCAGACGGCGAGACGGTCCGGTACTCGACGTCGTACGGAACCCCCGCTTCGACGCAGGCGTCGATGGCGGCGCGGGTCCGCTCCCGGTCATCCGGGTGGAGGATCGAAAAGAAGAGATCCAGGTCGATCTCCGCCTCCGGCGGGAGCCAGAAGTGGGCCTTGCAGCGGTCATTCCACTCGATCCGGCTGAGCGGGAAGGGACAGTGGAACGTTCCGATCTGGGAGGCGTCGACCGCCAGCGCGAGCTGCTGCTGCAGCCGGCGGGATTCCGCCTCGGCCCGGGCCAGGGACTCCATCTGCCGGCGGCTGGCGTACTGCCGCCGGCGGGCCCGGATTGCCGCGTGAAGGGCGCTCGAGAGGGTCACCGTCGACGTGGGACGCTCAAGGAGCGTCACGTTGGTCAGCGCGTTCTGCAGCTCGGCGAGCCGCGGCGACGCGTTGTCCCGCCGCAGCAGGAGGACGATGGGGATGTCCGACCAGGCGGGTTGCTCCTCGAGCGCCTGCCGGAGGAGCGGGAAGCTCTTGTCGGCGACGATGTCCTCCGTCAGCAGCAGGACCCCCGCCCCCCGCGGAAGCTCTTCCGCGACGTCGGCGCAGGACGCGCAGCAGTGCGTCTCGAGCCCCGTGGCGGCGAGCAGACGGCTCGTCACCTCCGCATCGCGGCGCGTCGGCGCGAGCAACAGCACCCGGAGTTCCCCGGCCTCGCCTGGCACACTCACTGGGGACTCGCTTTCGGTGCCGAACCGTTTTCCCGCTCCGCCTGTTCCTGCGTGATCTCGGTCGGAACGCCGGTCAGCACGCCCCTCAGCCGCGTCAGCGGTTCGCTCAGGTGGATTCCCTGCCGGTCGAAGCGAAGCTCCCGGATCGCTTCTTCGTGGGCCCCGCTCCGCTTCTTGAGGACGGAGATCGCCTTCTTGACCCGGCCCACGTGCTCGAAGTACCGGAAGAGGACCACCGCGTCGGCCAGGTAGCTCGTGTCCGCCGGCGTGCTTGCCGAACCGCCGAGCATCCCGTGCTGGGCGACGACCATGAACGTCGTGACCCCTTTCCGCCCCAGGTAGGTCAGCAGCTCGTGCAGCTGGAGGGTCAGGAAATGCTCCTCCGGCATGGCGTTCAGATAGCCGTTCAGACTGTCGATGACGACGACCCGCGCGCCGTCGACCTCGACCGCCCGGCGGATGTGATGCACGAACTCTCCCGGCGAAAGCTCGGCGGCATCGATCTGCTGGATGCGGACTTTTCCCGGGCCGGTGCCGGGCTGGAGCACGATCCCCAGGGCGTTCGCCCGCTTCATGAGGATGGAGGGGCTTTCATCGAAGGCGAAGACCGCGGCGTGCTCGCCGCGGGCGGCGGCGGCGGACGCGTACTGCAGGGCCACCGTCGACTTGCCCGCCCCGGCCGGTCCCAGCAGCAGCGTGCTGGTCCCGCGGTCGGGCCCCCCGCCGAGGAGCGCGTCGAGCGGCGCGACTCCGCTCTGCAGCTGGTCGAGCCCGTCCTGTTGAGTGTGTTCCGCCGCGATCAGCCGCGGATAGACCTCGAGCCCGCCGCGGAGAATCCGGTAGTCGTGATACCCGCTCCGATAGTCCGTTCCGCGGAACTTGGAGATCTGCAGCCGGCGGCGGGTGACGCCGTAGTCGGGGTTCAGCCGCTCCAGTAGGACGACGCCGTGGGCGATGCTCTGGACCTGCTGGTCGTTGGAGTCGGCGGTCTTGTCGTCCAGCAGCAGGACGGTGCACTTCCGTCCGACGAAGAACTGCTTGAGGGCCAGGATCTGGCGGCGGTACCGAAGCGGGTTCTGGGCAAGGAGCCGCAGCTCGGAGAGGGAGTCGAACACGACCCGCTGCGGGTTGCTCCGCTGGACCGCCTCCAGGACCTTGCGGGTCGTCTCGCTCAGTTCGATCTCGGAGGGGTGGACCATGGTGAGCTGCTGGTCGGCGGCGAGGTCCGAGTCCTCCGCCAGCAGTTCGAAGATCTCGATCCCCTCGAGCGACCAGCCGTGGGAGGCGGCTCCCGCGCGAAGTTCCTCGGCGGTCTCGGAGAGCGTGATGTAGAGGCAGCGGTCGCCGCGCCGTCTTCCTTCGAGGAGGTACTGCAGGGAGAGGGTCGTCTTCCCCGCTCCGGGGGTCCCTTCGAGGAGGTAGATGCGGTCGGAGATCAGGCCGCCATTGAGGATGTCATCGAGTCCGGCGATTCCCGTCCGGGAGCGCGGGACGTCCGCTGCGGTGGATGCGACGTTCATGAATCCAGGGTGCCGTTCGTGGAGTCGATTGCCGCGATGGAGGGACGAAGGTCCGGTCGATCGCGGGCGGATGGGTTGTGGCTGGCCCCGGCAGAAAGGCCTGTTCCGACATCATAAGGCGATCCCCCCCGAATCTCGACCAGGGGCGAGGCCCCTGGACCCGGTGGCCGTGGAGAGATGGGATTGAGCGGATGGGAGCTGTGCCGGCGGGCGCGGTGTTCGAGCGAATGTTGGAGAGCGTGCCTGGCGAAGGCGGGCTCGTTGCGCCACCCGCCATTGCTCGTCGACCGGGTCCAGGGTCACCCTGGTCAGGGGGTGCAGGGGGGACTGTGTTGTGTCTCCTGGCCCCTTGCCCGCCGGAGGCCGTCTCGTCGAGAACCATTAGAAGAGGGTTGTGTCTGACCACGGACCGGCGCGGTATGCCCCCCTGACCTCTTTGCGGGCCGCGGCGTCGCGAAGTTACCCATGCTGCAGAATGTTGAGCAGTTTGCCGAACGGGTCGCGGACGTAGAACCGGCGGACGCCCCACGGTTCGGTCGTCGGGCCGTATTCGATGGGGAAGCCGGCCGCGCGGGTCCGCTCGAGGGCTTCGTCGAGGTTGTCGACCTCGATCGACAGGTCGGGAACGGCGGTACCGGAGCCCCCTTCGGAGAGGATGCTGAGCTGGACGGGCATCGGGGAGTCCGCTCCGTACGTCCGGATCCAGCCGAAATCCATGAGGAGCGTGAGGCCGAGGACCTCTTCGTAGAAGGCTCGGGCTTTCGCCACGTCGGGGGTGGCGATGTTGGAGACGATGCGTTTGACCTTCACGAAATCCTCCTTTGCCCCGGAGCCGGGAGACGCCGACCGCAAGCCGCATGGGGTCGGACTAGGGGAAAGCATGTCCCGCGGTCCCGGCGCGGGTCAAGGTCCCGCGGGCGATCGGACCGGCCGCGGAGGGGAGACGATTGCCTCCCGGGGGGCGGGACCTATGATCCCCAGTCCCGCCGGAGTCGTCCTTTTCCGTCTTCTCTGCTCTGCATGTCCAGCCCCTCGAACGATCCGCTGCATGGCATCACGCTGGCGATGATGCTCGAACAACTTGTCGAGAAGCTCGGCTGGGAGGAGATGGCGCGAAACGTCGACATCCGCTGCTTCACGCAGGACCCGAGCGTCTCCTCCAGCCTGAAGTTCCTCCGGAAGACTCCGTGGGCCCGCGCGAAGGTCGAGCGGCTTTACCTGGACCGGATCGCCGCCCCGCCGCGTTCACCCCGGCCCCGTGGGCCGCGGAACGACGGGCCGCGCTGAGGGGCGGCGATGGCCACTCGCGCCGCACGCGAGTCGCCGAGCTCGGTGGCTTGCAGGGGACGGCTCATCTCCCTGACGCGAGATCACCACCGCTCCGCTCCGGCCGACGCATCTCTCCGCCCGGGCCGGCACATGTGCCCACCGCGGCCCCGTCCGGTGCCGGTCTTGGACACGTCACCCGGCCGACGGGTACTCTGATGGGGGAACTCATCGTCGCCCGTTCCTCGGACCGGGCGGCACGCTCGCGAAGCGGGAGGCAAGGGGGCCGTGATCTCGAAACGATGGCTTCGTCGGTCGGCGGGCGTTGCGGCGGTCCTTCTGTCCGCCATGGTCGTCCAGATCGTGTTGAGGTCCCGGCAGATCACGTGGGCCATCGCGGTCGTCGAGGAATGCGGAGGAGGAATCTCCGAGGACGAGTTTCCGCCCTATTTCAACGGCCCGTACTTTGTGACCTTCAACGTCCCCGGAATCCCCCGTCCCGTCCGTGACTCCGACGCGCCCCGGCTGGCGGACGCGCTTCCGGCCTTCCGTCGGCTGGAGCGGATCGACTTCTCCCATACGGCACTCGGCGATTCGTTCTTCGAGGAGATCGCGCCGCGGGTCTCGGTCCAGGACATCGATATCTCGCACACGCAATGCGGCCATGACGGGGCCTTCGCGCTGGCTCGACACCGCAGTTGCCGGACCCTTCGTATCCACGGCCTGAACCTCACCGAAGGGACCGTGCGGGCGCTGACGGACCGGGGGATCACCTGCGTGGGGCAGACCGCGGCTGGGAAAGCGAAGGAGCCCGGGTGGGGCGATGTTCCCGAATCTCCGCCGATCGTCCGAACCGTCACACAGGAGTTTGTCGAAGCGGCGTTCCGGGGGGACGTGGAGGCTGTCCAGCGGCACCTGCGGAACGGCGTGAGCGTCGATGTCCGCCACGGCGGACCGTCCACCGTCTTCCGAGGGGACGACGGCGGATATCCAGTTGCGGGGGCCCGCTGGACGGCGCTGCATGCCGCCGCTTCGGCCCGCCGGCCTGACATGGTCGCCTGGCTGATCGAGGCCGGAGCCGATCTCGACCTGGACGACGGGTACGGGGCGACAGCCCTCTACATGTCGGTCGACGTTTACGACCGCAAGAACCTCCACGATGAGTGCGCGCTCCTTCTGATCCGCGCGGGGGCGAAGGTCAATACTCGGACCGGCGTCTACATCGACGGGAACGGCGATAACACCCCGTTGCACCGGGCCGTTGTCTGGAACCAGCGCCGCGCCGTTTCGGCCCTGATCGAAGCGGGGGCCGATGTGAATGCCCGGACCGAAGGTGGAATGACACCGCTCCACGATGCCTACTTATGCGGGGCCGACCAGGAGATCATCGACGCCCTGCTGCCGGTGGGGGCGGACCCCATGGCGAAAGATGAAGACGGACGCATTCCGTCGGAGTGGAAGCTTCCCGCAGGCTTCCCGGAGCTCGAATGAACCTCGCTGGACAAGTCGAACGCAGCCCAGTGCCTCAGGACGGACGGTTGCGGGTTCATCAAGGGGGAGGGGGGCGGGAGGGAGGCGGCCGAACGACGGGGCGGGGGCGGATTCCGCCTATCAGGGATTGTTCGGCACGAACCGCCTCAGCCCCGGCGGGCCGCTTCGATGGCGGCGACGTCGATCTTCGTCATCGTCATCATCGCCGCGAAGACCCGCTGGCCTTCGGCCCCGCCGGCGGCGACCGCGTCGGCCAGGACCCGCGGCGTGATCTGCCACGAGAATCCCCAGCGGTCCTCGCACCAGCCGCACATGCTCTCCTTGCCGCCGTTGCCGACGATCGCGTTCCAGTAGCGGTCCGTCTCCTCCTGGCTGTCGGTCGCGATCTGGAACGAGAAGGACTGGCTGAACCCCGGACCGCCGTTGAAGGCGACGCAGGGAATCCCCAGGAGCGTGAACTCCACCGTCAGCACGTCCCCCGCTTTCCCGCCCGGGTAGTCGCCGGGAGCGGTGTGGACGGCGGTCACCCGGCTGTCCGGGAAGGTGGCGACGTAGAAGCGGGCGGCCTGCTCCGCCTCCTTCGGGAACCACAGGCAGACGATGTTCTTCGGTCTCATGGTGGCGTGCGACTCTCGACAGGCGTGAGGCTCGCGGCCGCGGCGTGGCCCGGCGGCCAGGGTTCCGGCGACGGATGGTCCCGGCGACGAAAGGTCCCGACCGCCGCGTGGCGGAGCCGAAGGACTGGGGGCGAGTGGCGGGCGGCCGGGGCGGTCCTCACAGGGTTCGGTTGGTGGCGATGGCCCCGCGGTCGGGCATTCTCACCCGCGGGGCCGCGGATGTCACGTTCCGCGGATGTGGCCTGTTCCTGGTGCGCCGGCACCGACCCTCTCTGGCCGCGCCGCGATCACCGCCCCCGGCCGCCGAAGCCACCGTGCGGGCTCGGACGAGCTGAATCCTGGCCGGCCGCTCCGGCAGCGTTTTTGCTTCCCGTACGACTCCTCACCCGACCGACTCACCCCGCACTCCGCAGGACGGCCCGCTCATGGACTCCATCAACAAGAACCAGCCCGAAGACCCTCGCCGGGACCTCGCGGGGCCGGACGCGGTCGCCAAGATCCAGGAGATCGTGGCGGCGGCCGAAAACTGCTTCTTCTGCACGACGTCCCTCGGCACCGAGGGAGAGGGCGGGACGCCGCCGGCCCGGCCGATGAACGTCCGCAGCGTCGACGACGCGGGACGTCTCTGGTTTCTCAGCGCCAGCGACAGTCACAAGAACCGGCAGCTCGCCCGGGATCCGCATGTCACGCTCTACTTCCACGGGACCACGCACGCGGACTTCCTGCAGCTGCACGGCGTCGCCACGATCTCCACAGATCGGCAGCGGATCGAGTCCCTCTGGAACCCGGTGCTGAAGACGTGGTTCACCGAGGGGGTGACCGATCCCCGCATCACGGTCATTCAGGTGACGCCGACCTCGGGCTACTACTGGGACACGAAGCACGGACGCGTCGTCGCCGGCATCAAGATGCTGATCGGAGCGGCGCTCGGAACGACCCTCGACGACTCGGTCGAGGGGACCGTCCGTCCGTGAGACCGTCCGCCGCGATCATCCTCCTCAAGACCGTCTGATGAGTCGATCACGTTCACCGGCCAGAGCAGGCGCGTCACTTCGCATTGGGCCGCCTCATCGTCCAAGCGCCAAGACTTCCCGGCGAGACACGTCCCCGCTGAAGCCAGCAGGGAGGCGTCGCCGGGCGTACTGGTCGAGACAGGTCTGCCGGCCGCCCGCGCGGGTCTCACACTCGCCGCACGGCTCCGTTCCGGTCGAGGATCGCCCGGGCTTCGACGCCGCGGGCCCCTCGGACGGTGACGATCGCCCGTCCCTTGCCGTACTCCGATTCGTAATAGGCGACGTCCTTGTCCGGGATTCCCATGCCGGCCAGCGCTCCGGCGACACCGGCGACGGCCGCTCCCGCCCCGGCGCTCGAGAGGAGCGCTCCGAGCGTCCCGCCGGCAATGGCGGGTCCGATCCCGGGAATCGCCCCGGCGAGGATCCCCATTCCCCACAGGGCTCCGAGCGCCGCCCCGGCCGCGACGCCGGCGGCGGCCCCCTCCCCGGCTTTCGTATCCGACTCCTTCGTCACCGTCCCGTCGCCGGACGACGGGGACACGAATCCGATCTCCTCTTCCGCGAAACCCGCCTGCCGCAGGTCCCGGACAGCCGCCTGAGCTTGAGCTTCCGATTCAAACGCCCCGGCAACAGTCCCGAGCGTAGTCGTGGTCGTGGTCATGAGTGCGAGCCTCTTCAAGTCACGGGATGGAACAACCGAACGGCTCGACGGAAAGCAATCAACGCGCCCATGCGGCGGGGGCCAGGCTTTTCCCAGGGAAGCGTCGCAGGCAATCGAATCCGCGGTCCGCGGCGCGCCTCAGCCCGGGAACTCCTGCCGGAACGACTCCGGCAGGAAGGGGAGCAGTTCCTCCCACGCCTCGCGGACCATCCGGACCGGGCTGAAGGGGTACAGAGCGGAGAGGCGAGTCCAGATCGTGCGGCGACGGCGGCCGGAGAGGATCTCGGCCTGCATCCAGTCGAGGTCAAACCCGTACCACTCGCCGACCATGCTCCGCAGGTTGTCGGCGACGACCGGGTACACCTCGTCCCAGAGAATGGTCTGGATCTCCGTGGGAGAGTAGCCCGACGCGACAAGGACCGCCGCGATCTCCTGGTGCCAGCGGTCGTCCAGCTCCGTATCGAGGAAGAAACTCGAGAGCGCCTCCCACACGGGACGGCGACGTTGGAGGTCCTGATCGGGCGGGGTCATGGGGCGCGGTAGTGGCGGCGGCGGCCGCCGCGGCGGGGACGAGGGGGGGGCGGAACCCGCGCGTTGCTGGTCCGCGGGGCGTGAGCGCTCTAACTTAACAGATTGGTGTTCGCGTCTGTCTTGTGAGTTGTGGAGAGTGCGTCGTGGGCAGTCCGTTTGTCCGTTCCCTGGTCCTCACGTTGATTGCCGCGGCGGTTCCCCTGTCGTCGCGGGCCGCCGAGCCGTCGCGGCCCCGGCTGCTGGTGCTCGTCTACTTCGACCAGTTCCGAGGTGACTACCTGCGGCGGTGGCACGACCAGTACGGCGAGGGGGGCTTCAAGCGGCTGGTGAGCGAGGGGGCCTGGTTCGCGAACTGCCACTACCCTTACGCCTACACCGTCACGGCGGCGGGGCATGCCTCGGTCGCGACCGGGTGTCCCCCGGCCGAGCACGGCGTGGTGGGGAACGACTGGTACGAGCGGTCCGTTGGGAAGAGCGTCAACTGCGTCGGCTCGGACCAGGCGGAACAGGTCCCCCCCCGCACCGCCGAAGGGGATGATGCCGACGAGAAGAAGGGGGCCAAGGGGGGCGTCTCTCCCGAACGGCTGCTGAAGCCGACGATCGCCGACGCCCTCAAGCTGGCGACGGCCGGCCGAGGGAAGGTGGTCAGCCTCTCCCTCAAGAACCGCGGCGCCGCCCTGCCCGGCGGAAAGACGCCGGATGTCTGCTGCTGGATGGACGGCGGCACGGGGCAGTTCGTCACCTCCACCTATTACACCGACAAAGGCGGCTCCGCGGGGCACCTCCCCGGATGGGTGGCGGATTTCAACGCGGGACGGCCGGCCGAGCAGTGGCGGGGGAAGATCTGGGACCGCCTGCGTCCCGAGCTCGACTACGTGAAGCTGAGCGGGCCGGATGACGTCGTCGGGGAGAGCCTGGGGGCAGCGGGACAGGGGCGGGTCTTTCCGCACCCGTTCGAGCCGGCGGATCCCAAGGCGAAGTCCGCGTACCTGAGCGCGATCTATGCCTCGCCGTTCGGCAACGAGCTGCTGCTGGCGGCGGCCGAGGCGGCGCTCGCGGCCGAGAACCTGGGCGGGGACGACGTGCCCGACCTGCTGACCCTCAGCTTCTCGTCCAACGACGCCGTCGGGCATGCGTGGGGTCCGGACTCGCAGGAGGTCCTGGACGTGACGCTCCGCTCCGACCAGATCATGAGCCGCCTGCTCCAGGCGCTCGACGCCAAGGTCGGCAAGGGGGGCTACGTGCTGGTGATGTCCGCCGATCACGGGGTCTGTCCGCTCGTCGAGAACAGCCTCCAGCAGGGTCGGACGGCGGAGCGGGTCCAGCCCGCCTCCGCTCCGAAGGTCGAAGCGTTTCTGTCGGAGCGGTACGGCGACCGGAAGAAGGGGAAGTGGGTCGAGGCGGTCTCGGGGCCGTGGGTCTATCTGAAGCGGGAGGCGATCACGGCGGCCGGCGAGCGGCCGGCGGAGGTTGAGAAGACGCTGGCTGGCTGGGTGCTGGAGCAGTCCGGCGTGGAGGGGGTCTACACCCGGACCGCGCTGACGACGCCGGGGGGGGCGCTCGACGCCACGGGTCGGATGGTGGCGTTGTCGTTCCATCCGGAGCGGTGCGGGGATCTCTATGTCCTGCTGCGTCCCTACTGTCTCCCTGGGTCGGCCGGGACGGGGACGACGCACGGGAGTCCGTGGGAGTACGACACGCATGTCCCGCTGGTCGTGTTTGGAGCGGGGGTAAAGCCGGGGGAGCGGGCCGACCGGGTGTCGCCGCTGTCGGCGGCGGCGATCCTGGCGAAGGCGGCGGGGATCGATCCTCCGACGGGGGCGGTGGCGAAGGTGCCGGAGGGGCTGTTCTCGGCGGAGCCGCAGACGGCGTCCCCGCCGGCAAAGTGACCTGGGCGCAACCCAACGTGATTCGGCCACCGGGGTGCAGGGGGTAACCCCTGCCCGCCGGAGGCGCTTCCATGAGGAACGCTTCAAGCCACACCGGCCATCGCCGTGCGACCCGGAGGAACGATGAACACGGGGGAACGGATCTACTGCTGGGCGGTCGGCGTGCTGACCGTCTCGGTGATTCCGGCGGTGCTGTTCGGCAAGAACCTCCCCATCGTCTACCTCGATCTGGCGATCGTGCCGCTCTACCTGCTGGTGCTTCTGTTCCCGACAGGAGTCGTCCTCGCGTTCTGCCGTTCCACGCGGCGGCTGGCGGCCAGGTTCGCCGTCGCCCTGCTGGTCAGCGGAGTCTGGTTCGCGTTGCTGTGCGTGGTTCCGGCGGTGCGCGGAGGGGCGGGCGTGGGATAGCCGGGCGTGTCGCCGGGATGTTCGGTTGACCGCGGACCACGGTCGCCGGGACAATCGAGCCCGAGGGTTGTGGCACGGCCGTTCCGCCAGACGAGGTCCGCCATGAGTTCCGGACACGCGTGGAGATGCTCCTTAGGCGTCGTGCTGACGCTGGGCCTGATGACCGCCGCCCTCGCCGATCCTCCGAGCGAGCCCCCCTCCCAGCCGGGGCGGATCGACGTGGAGGTCGAGATCGCCGCCTCCGGAGGGAGCGTCTTCTACGACGTCGCCGGACCGGACCGCTCGATCGTCGAGGTGGTTCTCACGGGAGGCCGCCTCACTCCCGAAGCACTGGCCTCGCTGGCGGCTCCCCTTGCGAAGCTGCCGAAGCTGAAAAAGCTGACGATCGCCAGCAAGCTCATTCGGGATGACGACCTGCGGTCCCTGGCCCTGCTCCAGCAGCTCGAGGATCTCCAGCTCAACTGCGACGTGACCGGCGCCGGCGTGGCGCACCTGGGCAGCCTGCAGGGACTGACGAGCCTGGGCTTCTTTTGCAGCCCACAACTGACCGACACGGCTCTGATCCAGACCCGCACTCTGCCGCAGCTCAAGCGCCTGCGGCTCGCCTACACGTCGCGGATCACCGACACCGGCCTCAAGCTCCTGCGGACTATGCCGGCCCTGGAAGAACTGACTCTCAAGTCAACGGGTGTGACGTCCGAGGGGCTCGACGTGCTCAAGGAGTTTCCGGCGCTCAAGCGGGTCTCGGTCAGCGGCTCGCCCGCGTCCTCCTTCACTCGGGAGCGGATCCGGCAGCTGAAAGCGGACCTTCCGGGGTGCGAGATCACGAACTGAAGGCGTGCCTTCGTTGATCCTTGATGCGGTCCGTTCGTGAGGATGTGGTTTGGTCAGGTGATGTCACGGCGCAAGAAAAGAGACGCACTTCACTTTGAAGTGCGTCCCCCTCCTCGATTGCGTCGGCTGCGCCTCGTCAATCCGCCTTCATCGCCTTCCGGAAGCTCGCCAGGTCAAACGCCGCCCCCTTCTTCGCCGCCGCGATCTTCCCCGGCCTGGAAGCTCCTCCCCCCTTCTCCGACGTCCCCGCCCCGGACTTCTCCTTCGCAGTCCGCGAATCAAACGCGGACGAATCGAAAACGGACGACGCCGGCTTCGTCCCCGACTTGGCGACGGATTTCGCTTCGGACTTCGTCTGCGGCACGCGGACACTCTCCGTCGGGAAGACCTCCCAGAGATTGTCCGCCGGATCGATCGCCAGCGACACCCGCACCGCGGAGTCGTAGAAGCACCGCTCCGCGTCTTCCCCCTCCTTGCCGCGATTGAAGCGGATCACGATCGGATAGACCCCCGCATGCTCCCGCGTGGCGCCGGGAGCCAGCTCGAAGGACTCTCCCCCCGCCTGATAGTGGAACGGAGCGTCCATCCCCACGCTCTCCATCGTCACCTTGAACTTGCGGCTCCCCAGCTGCCACCGGCCGTCCGCCAGCGTGAAGACGTACGTGCCGTCCGTCAGCGAGTACCGCGTCGGCGAACCGCCGTTCCCCGGATCAAAGCTGATCTCGCGGCTGCTGCCGGGGTTCACGTGCTCCCACCGATCGGCCTCCAGGCTGTAGCTCTGTCCGCCGAGAAGGAAGTTGACCGCCCCGCCGGTTTCCGAGTCGTTGTAAAGCCGGATTCCGGTCTTGTCGTCGGACACATCGGCAAAGCCCGCGTCGCTCGGACCGACCGGCAGACCGATCAGGTCGGCCGTCGTCGTCGTCAGGCACGCGATCGGCTCGCCCGGCTCGATCCCGGTGATGAGACCGCCGCCGGGGAGATAGAAGATCTGCCCGGGCGGGAGACCGGGGATCACCGCCAGATCGATCTCGTCCGACGGCAGGACGGGGTCGAACGGATCGGCCGGATACTCGTCGTCGAACATCCCCGCGATCTCGCTGCGGGTCTGCAGGTCCGTCGTCAGCTTGGCGATCCGCTTGATGTCGCTTTCAGTCAGCTCGTCATTCTTGTCCGCCACGGCGGTCTCGAGCGCCTTCTCGTACGCTTCGATCATCTCGTCGGTGACCGGTTCCCCCGCCGCCACCTGGTCCTTGATGTCGTCCAGAGCTTCCTGAACGGCCGGAACGTCCCCGACGCCGAGATCGTCCGCCGCCGTCTGCAAGTCTTTGACGTCCGCGTCGATCGAATCTTTCAGCGCCTTCTGAACGGCCGAGTAGTCCTCATCCGCCAGAACGGCGACGTCCGCCGGATCGTACTCCAGGGTGTTGTCCGTCAGCGGAGCCGCGATCGGCGGCGGGACGTTGGGAACGTTTTGCGGGACGACGTTCGGCTGCGGCGTGATGACCACCGTCGGCCCCCGCTGCAGAGGCTGCGGCTGAACCGGGATCCGCTGTGGAACGACGTCGGGCTGCCGCGGGATGTAGTCATACCGCGGCGGGTTGTTCGTCTGCGGCCGCATTCCCCCCTCAGGAAGGATCCGCCGGCCATTGTTCGGCTGTTGGGGTTGCGCAGGCCGTTGCGGTTGTTGTGGGATACCCCGTAGCGCGTCTTCCAATAATCTCGCTGCGTCCTGCCCCGACAGGTTCCGATTGTTCTGCGGCGCGCTCTCTGGAACAAAGCCTTTGGGAAACAGGTTCTGGTTCGGCTGGGTCCGGGGCCGGACATTCGTGTCGGTCTCGGCCTTGATCCCGCCGCTCGGTCGCGACGCCCGGTTGCTGCGCGCATTCTGCGCCCGGATCGGCGACACCGACAGACAGGCCGCCAGACCAACACCGCAGAAAAGCCCCCAACGCCATGTCCGACGCATGATTCTCGCCCCGTTCGTGAAGACTGCACCGCCCCATCGCCCACGCCGGGCCAGTCTAACGGTGCTGCAATCCGCCCCACAGAACCCCAGCACGTCTTTAGGATTTGTAATCCAATCGCGATTGCCAGTCCGTTCGTGCGCTTCCGTTTCGACGGTGGTCGGAGCGACGCAGCCCGGCGACGCGTCCAGTCTCCCCCCCCCGGGGCGAGTGACCTCCCCGCCTCGGCGCTCGCCAGACCACCCCCTCCGCACAGCCTCTCCGGCGTTCCATACGCCCCCGCTTCCCCTCAGTCGAAGACGAGCGTCAACCCCGCCCGTTGCAGCGTCGCCAGACTGCGGCGGATCCCGTCTACCGTGTCATGCAGCGGCTCGTACTCGATCAGGTACACCCCATCAAACCGCATCCGGCTCAGCAGCTCCGGATAGTCCAGGTCATCGTCTCCCACGCCGCACGCCTCCCACCCCGAGCCGACCCGCCTCCAGTCCTTGAGATGACAGTAGTTGATCCGCGAATCGAGCAGATCCAGGTGCAGCGCCGTCGCAGACCCCTCCGCCGCCTTGATGTTCCCAGGGTCGTAGTTAATCCCGATTGCGGCCGGCATCTCCCGAAGCAGCCTCTCGAGCGCCTGCCGATCGGTCGTCACCGTCGGCTGGTGAACCGCTTCGCCGGCGGGACCGGCCGCGATGGCGCCGTGCGTCTCGATCGCAATCCGCAGGTCATGGTTCCCGGCCTCGACGGCACACATCTCCAGGGCCGTGAGCAACTGCCGCCAGAGGGGTTCAGTCATTGAAGCCAGGGGCGTGAACCCCGCGAACAGCCGCACGTGCGTCGCCCGGCAGGCGTCCGCGACCCGGATCTGCCGGAGGACCTTCTCCAGCATCGCCCGGTGCGCCGCGGGATCGGGGAGGGTGAAGTCGTTCTCGATGCAGCAGAAGGGGGTGACGATGTCGAACTCGTCGCCGAGCCGGAGGAACGCGTCGATCTCGTCGTTCGCAGGCTCCTCCGCGAGCCGGCCGAGACGTCCGCCGCCGATCCCGAACTCCAGGACGCGAAAGCCGAAGTCGCGGGCGATCTCGAAGTGCCTCCGCATAGGAAGGTCCCGAAACCCCCACTCTCCACAACCGACGCGCAGCGGACGAAGCCTTCGAGCGGTCACAGCATGCTCCTTCCCATGAACGGGGGAACGACATCCTAAGACGGGCGAGATGGCGTGACCACAGCATGGGTGCCTGTCCGTTGCGCGGCTTCACGGGCATGGAGTTGTTGCCGCTGCTCCAAGTCCCCGAGAACACAGCCGCACAAAGCCGGTGCCAGGCCACGCCGCGGTTGCGGCCTCCTTCTTGAAGCCGACATCTTGCAATATATTCGGATCTCTGACGCGTCAGCGGATTCGAAGGCAGATCCGTCAAGGACCTCATTGCCACCGAATGGCGATTCGACCTGGGCCGGCAGGCGCGTTCGAACGTTGGCGTGTCGAGGTGAGTGCAAATCATTCCGGGGTAGTTCAGCGGTAGAACGCTCGGCTTGGACCGAGTGGGCGCTGGTTCGAATCCAGCCCCCGGACCCAATCTGCGGTGATCGTGAGATGGCAGAGCGCGCACAAGAACCGGGCGGCGAGGTGAAGCCGACAAACGTGAGCCCGGGGTACGCCGCTTTCCAGATCGCAAAAGCTCTGACGACCAGCGAGCAACACGATGACCCAGCGACCCGGCAACGGGCGAGGGAGAAGATCTCCCGCTGGGAGACGGTCCTCAAAAACATCCTGACGGGGTCCGTCCAGTACGGGGCGAGGACGCCCATCGAAGGAATCCCGGGCTGGGCCACTCTGGAAGTTGCCGCCGGTGGCTTTGCCACGGGCGAACTCCTGGCAGGTGGTCCTCTCCAGGAACACGAGGCGACGTTCCTCGAACGCATCCCGGGAACTCCGGCAGGTGACGAGCGTCTCGCACTGAATGCTCATTTCCTGTCCGACGCGGGCCTCGCCGAACTGACTGGCCGGATTCATTCAGGCTGCTACGACGTATCCGTTCCGGAGGAGGGGGCCCTGCTGGTCACGGCATGGCTCGTGGAGAACGGGCACGTCGAGGAGGCCCGCGAACTGCTCAACGAGCTTTCGCCGTTCTTCCCGCGACTTCGCTTCTACCCGGTTCCATTGGAGCAACCGCACCGATTCGGTTCACGCATCCACCTGCAGGACGTGCGCAAGACGATCGAGGACCTCCGCAGGATCAAACCCAACCCGCGCATCGCGGCGCAGCGGAGGGCCGTCCGCGTTTGGCTCCCGCTCCACGACCGCATCATTGCGATGTTCCTCGAAACCGTCGTGAATGGCTGGCCCTGCCAGCACTACCCCGACGCTTGGCCGCAGCGCGCCCTCGGCATCCTCCGCGAGTGGTCGGCGTTGAAAGAGGAGCAAGCCCCCGGTGGAAAGACAGAACGGCCGCATGGACATGCCGCTCAGCTTCGTCAGTTCCTCGACAAGTGCGCCCGATTTCCGGGCAGCTTGACCGGCCGCGAAGTGGGACGCGTTCGCCACATTCTCGATCGCTACCTGACGAAACGGGGGGCGCCGGATTCCCCACGTTGCGTCGAGGCGCGACGACAGCAAGCGGCGGATGTCAGTGCTCCGACTTTTCACGCGATCGCCGCTATCGTGGTCCCGCGCCTGGAGAGGCACGCCGGCGCGGATGGGATTGACAATGTGAGTTCGCTGAACGGGCCCGTCACGGCGCAAGAGGCCGACTTCTCCGGGGTTCCCGAAGGGACCGTCGTTCCGACTTCGATCCGGCGCAAGGTCGAGCGTTGCTTGAACGAAACCGTCGCCGTGCTGATCGAGCGCGGGTTGATCACCTCGGGGGAAACGCTGGCCAGGATCTTGCCGCAGATGACTTCCGGCCTTCGCGCCCTGGGAATCAGGGATCCGACGCTGAGACAACTCTATGCCGCGATCTACCGCGCTTTCCGGCAGCGACGCTCGCTCCTCCTCCTGAACCTCGAGAAGCAGGTTCAGATTGAAGAGCTGCCCTGGGTCAGGGCAATCGAGCGGTTTCGGAGCGACGACCTCTCCAGTAAGGAGTTTGCCCGACAGGCCCTTGAGGAAATCGCGGTCCTGACGCTGTCATCGTTCCCTCACGCCATCCTCCCGAACAAGCTCCTTCAGGAGCTGCGCGCTCTCGTGAAGAGTGCCGATCTGGAGATACCCCTGGTCGACGAACTGGCGGCCGACATTTTCATGGGGCAGTTCTCCGGAAAGTTCGTCGAGGCGGCCTGGCGTGCAGCCGACCTGCTGACTGGCTCGCTTTACGCGCGCTACTACAGCGTCGACTACGAGGTCGTTCGGAAGCTGCCAAAAGCGCAGGAACCGACAAAGGGAACGTCGTTCGGGGAGGCGCGACAGCCAGATTCGGACCTGTTCGCCCAGTACTGCGCGGCCGGCGCCGGAGTCTCGCTTGGAAGCGGGGATCCCGCGACCAATGGAATGATCCTCGAGCGGCAGCAGATTCTCACGACGCAGAACCTCGCCGCATTGTTCGTCGGGTTGAACCTGAACACTGAACTCCGTGGGGAACTCGCCGGGATGGCTCAACATTGCTTCCAGTGGATCTGCCAGCGTCAGCAGACGAAGGTCGATCTGTGGCACGCCAGGTTGACGATGTTGAAGAACACCGCCTCAGCGTGGCGTCAGATGGTTTTCTTTCTGGCCCTGCTTCCCACGACCGCCGTCGCCGAGTTCCTCGCTTGGGCGGACGACCATCTCACCAGGCAGACCGAAGCGTTTCGGCATCGATTTCGACCCGCGCTCCGCGGCCTGGAACTGGCGGCAGACGGCGTCTCCATTGACCAGTTCCCAAACGATAGGGAGATCCGTTGCTTTCTTGGCTGGTCGAAGACAAGACACTGGCTCTTGCCCGATGACGACTCACGAGCAGGGAGGCCCTCCAACGGGTGAAGCGGCGGGACTTTCATCCCGGCCATGTGGCACGCCCTTCCTGCGGCGCGCCGTGGCGGAGACTCTTCGATGCCCGTGCAAAGCCGCGGGGACGTTCCCTCGCCCGTTGTCGCGGGTCGTTCATTCGGCGTCGGGAGGAGCGACGCGCACGCGGTATGCGGCCACGACATCGCCTCCCGTCCAGGTGTTGATTCCAAACGCTCCCATCTTCTGATTGTGAACGACGACCTGGAGTTCGTATTCGCCGATCCTCTGGGGAGCGATCCCGAGACCAGCGTGCGGTTCGTTCGGACGCTTCGGTCGCCGCTTTGAGAGGTGGTGAATGCTCCTCACGATCTCCTGGTCGCTCCACGGAACGTCCTGGGCGAAACGAATCCAGACATTCAAAAGATCCTTCCCGGCGATCCACGGCCCCTGGGCCGACCAGGGCTCCCGCGGCTTCGGCGTGCCTTCGGCCGCCAGTTGCAGATCGATCTGGATCGCCAGCTTCTCGCCGGGCCGCAGCGTCAGGCCGTCTACGACCGGCCGGCCATTGATGGTCCATCCCTTGGCGGTTGCGATTCGGCTCAGTGTCCGGGCCGGCGGTTGGCCCGGCGCTGGACTCGGAGCCTGGCCCGGCTTGGTGTCCGAAACGAAGGAATGACGCGGCGGGACCGCCGGGGGAACGATCGACCGTTGCCAGAGCACGACACCACCGATGAGGACGATGGCGACAGCGGTGAGGCCAGCGATCCGAACGGAGTTAGTCATCTCCAACGACATCATTGCCACTGCGGGTGCCCAGCGCCCACCAGACCGGGACGTGGATCGTGTCCGAGACGAACCTCACGGCGCCGTCGCACAGGAGCAGGTTCACCCCTCCGGCGTGATGGCTGGAGGCGGCTCTCCAGTAACTGGTCTCGAAGGGATATCCTCGGTAACCCGATGGCGTGTTCGGTGGGAGGAGATGCCCGTAACCCGAGCTGGCCGTCCTCCAGTACACTCGCCTGTCGTGCCGTGCCGGATGCGGGTCGAAACGCTGCTGCGGGTCACGGCACGCCGCGATGTAGTCCGCGTCCTGTTCCGGTCCGAAGACCGACTTCAGATTCCAGACGCACCGGACGGGGTCGGCCTGGCAGGCCGCGATCCCGGCTTCGTCGGTGGTCGGAAAGACAGGAAAGTGCAGGCTGGCGCGGCGCTCGGAAAAGAATGCCGTCGATGAGAGACCGTCGGTGACCTCATTCCAGGAGACTCCCCGGTCCATCGCGGGCCCGGATTGGAAGATTCCCTCTCCGCAGTGGAGACAACTTCCACCTGCCACCAGGTAACTGTACGGTCCGGATGACTCGACCGGGTCATGCAGCCGATCCACGGGGCAAAGCAGGATGGGGTGCCATTTGCCAAAGTCACGGTCCGATGCTCCGGCATCAAACCAGTCCCGCAGACCGAGGTAGGGGAACAGTCGGTACAGCATCTGGTAACCGGGCAGGAATCCGTACGTGTCGTGATACTGCTGCCCCGCCAGACCGATCTGCCGCAAGTGGTTCGAGCACTCCATCCGCATCGCGGCCATCCGGGACTGCTGCACTGCGGGGAGAACGAGCGCCAGCAGCAGGCCCAGAATCCCGGCCGCCACCAGGATCTCAATAACGGTGACGCCGCGGCTCGCGCGATGCGTGCTGCACGCCGCCCGTGGGATTCGCCGCGGTCGCCACATGGAACTGGCCCCCATGCTGGTCGGATGCTCTCGGCCGCCTGACATCCGGTCCCGCGGCATTTTCGAGTGCCCCGTCCCAGTTCGCAATCGCGACGCGAGTCCCCGCCTGCGGCCCCCGTAGACATCCGGAGTTCCCGAGGCTGGTCCGCGGGAGACGTTATTGATCGTCAGGGGGAGAGTGCGGCAAGACGTTTGGCGAACTCGGACTTCGCCGACTTGCGCGGATCTTCTTCTGGGGGACCAGCGACTTGCCGGGCCCTCGACCCGCTGGTTGTCGGCCTCAAATATGGCCAGTAGGATGACACCCGAGATGCGATGTCGGTGCGGGATGGTCCGACAAACGCAGACGGGCGGGTAACAACAGCTCCATGGCGGCCTTAAGGGAGGGTGGAAGCGATGTTGTGGTGGATTCTCGGCGGAATCGTGGTGGCGTTCGTCCTGCTCTACGTCATCAGCAGCTGGTCGATGGCCAAGGATCAGGAGCGTTTCGAACGGGACGGCGACCTGGCGAAGTGCTGGATCTCCAGTGCGGGGGACGACCTCTACGTCGTGCACAACGTCTCGGGCGCCGGCGATGCCCGCGTCGTCTTTCTGCTGGATGACCTCCCCAAGAAGAACGCGGTCCTGAAAGAGATCACGGAGCGGCTGACGAACGGAGAGAAGGAGGACGACTCCATCGACTCCGGGAGCGTCAACATGTTCTTCGAGAAGATCAACAGCCAGACGTACCTCGACCCGCCGGTCCGCATGCCGAAGTGGCTTGTCGGAGACCGCAAGGCCTACACCGGAATGATGCAGGTCTACTGGAAGAAGCTGCCCGAGAAGAAGCTGACGAAGTCCTACGTCTACGGACGATTCCTCCTGGGTGAGAAGGGTGGCATCCGGCACGTCCCCTATCCGGAGAACAGCGCCAAGGGTGATGGCTGAGTCGACATGGCCTCTTTCGCCTCTCGGGCGGGAGATGCGTCTGATGTCGCCCGGAGGCCTCGTCCGGCTCAGGCCCTCTCCCTTCGACGGCGAGCGTGTGGCACGGCCGTTCTGCTTTGGGCCAGCAAGGACGGTGCGTCGGGCGAGTGGGAGAGGAGGACGGCGATGTTCTCGGGGTGGATGCGGCGTACCATGTCCTCTCCCCTGGACGAGAGGACGCCCCCAGCCCCATGAACAGTCCGATCCTTTCCCCGCTGCAGTTGGGCGACGGCGACCTCTTTGGCATGGCGTTGCTGGAGCCCGGGCTGACGTCCGACCTCTCGACATGGACCGTGACGATTCATAAGCACGGGCTGCTGACCCAGACTGTCCTGGTGCGTCAGCCCCCCAGGTATGACGACCAGCTCGTCGTGCTGCGGCAGTCCGTTCCCCGGGAACGAATTGATGGATTGAAACAGATCGTACTGGAAGAGGACCTGCTGACCTTCGGCGCATTCCCCACTCTGTACGCCACCGATCAGGAGCAGACGCGGCTCGTGATCCATCTTTTCGGCCAGAGGGTCACGATCGATGCCTACGGTCCCTATTTCACGGTCGAATGCGGCGGGAGTGACGAGGACAAGGCGAAGGCGCGACGGTACTGCAGGTTGTGGGAAGCCATACTCGAGCTGACTCCGTTCACGCCCTATGGCGGTCTGCGATGACGCGACCGGTCCCGTGGTAGCTGTTCACCCGCCAGGGCCCGCTTCACGAACGCGCCTCAGAACGGTGTCGGCGGGGTGGCATGGCCGCTGCCTTGCGCGGTCATGTTGTTGGGAACAGAAGGGAGCGGCATACTCCTCCATGCTCGTGCAGAGCCACGGGGATGCCACCCGGCCGGAGGTCGAATGTCCGAGTTGTTGTGGAATGCTCCCGTGAGCGCCGAAAAAATGGCCGAGGTCTTCGAGACGCTGGAGCTCCGCCCTGGCCAGTCCGTGCTCGATGTCGGATGCGGCAGCGGCGAAGTCCTGATCCGGCTCCGCGAGCGGTCTCCCCTTCGCGGCCTCGGGATCGATCTCTCCGCCGAACGGATCCGCGAAGCTCGGCAGCGGGCGGATGGCCGGGTCGACGCCGGGGAGGTCCGCTTCCTGGAAGCGGATGCCCGAACGCTCGAGATCGATCCCGCTTCGGTCGACCTCGCCCTGTGCCTCGGCTCGACCCACGCCTTCGAACTCGGCGACGGTGCGTACGCGGCGGCCCTCCGACGGTTGCGACGGTGGGTCATCCCGGGCGGTCTCCTGCTCGTGGGCGAACCCTATCTGGAGCGTCCCGCCGCGCCGGAGTATCGAGCAATCCTCGGCGCGTTTCCGCCCGACGACCGGACGCACGCCTCCAACATCGCGATCGCGAGAGACATGGGGCTCATTCCGCTCGCTGCCTGGACCGCCAACCTCGACGAGTGGGACCATTTCGAATGGGGGCATCAGCGGACCATCGAGCGTCTCGCGGCCAAGGGGCCGCCCACTCCGGAGACCACCGCCCTGCTCGAACGCCGCCGCCGGTGGATGGACGCCTACCTCCAATGGGGACGCCGGACCCTGGGTTACGGCACCTATCTCTTCCGCCAGCCCTCCGAATGACCGCGAGGGGATTGCCACCTCCCCTTGGCGTTGGCCGGACTCCGTCCGCGTTGACAGGATCGGTCCCGCCGGGGGCTACTGCTCGTGTTTTGACGAGCGGCGCCGTTACCAGCCGTTGATGAGAGTACGCCGACTTCCCCGGACGGGAACGCCGTTCCGGCTCGGCGAGCGAGCCGTGATCGGTGTGGGTTGGTGAGGGGGTATGCGACACGTGGTCCGCGCTTGCGCACACAAGGCTTCCGGCGGTGTCCGACCAGACAAGCCTCCGGCGGGCAAGGGGCCAAGAAAACAACGCCGCCCTCCCTTGCATCCCCCACCAGGGTAGCCCCTGGACCCGGTGGAATAGGTGCCGCGCTAGCGCGAGCGATCTCGCGGTGGGGGCCACGCCACGGAGGCTTTGCGGAGGGGCGTGGAGACTGTCCAAGCCGTCACGGGCGGATGGCGTGGACACCGCTTCAGGCAGCCATATTGTTGGGAACGGGAGATCCACGCGAAGGCCACTCTGTCGCCCGCGGGACGCGCGATCACTCGCTCCGCGTCGGAGGAAGGCGATCGAAGGTCGTCATCTGGAAAGCGGCCCACCCCGTGCACCACTGCCGGTCGACGTCGCTCGCGGAATAAGCCTGCAGCGTCCACAGCAGCATCGGATTCGCCGGGTCGACACAGGTGGCCGAGTAGTGACTCAGGTTGACTGAGGACACACCCGCATACCGGTAAGCCGTCGTCCCCGGCAGCGCGGAGACCGGCTTGCGCATCGAGCCGGGGGGATCGGTCGCCCCGTGCATCATCACGTACACCGACGGGAACTCGGTCTTCGAGGTCGCGGTGCAGCCGATGCCGACGTTCCCCCGGCTGTCGACGGCAATCGAAGGGTGGATGAAGTCGCGGTCGGGTGAATCGACGAAGCCTTCCTGGATCAGGGCTCCGTCGCGGATCCGGACTCCGTACCACAGGATCCCCGGCCGGGAGTCGCGGGCCCGCTTGGCCCCGTTGCAGCCGTAGACGCTGCCGTTGCGGACGAAGGCGCTGTCGATCCTCCGCCCCCCTCCTCCGGCGCGGATGCTCGGCCCCGGCGGAGGCTGGACCGCCTCCATGAGCGGCGTCCTGTTGTCCGGAGTCAGGTATGTCGAGGCAAGCGGAACGACATGCGCGTCCGAGACGCTCGCCTTGGTTCCCGACCACGTGATCTTGTAGAGAACGAGACGGCCGCAGGTGCCGTCGATGAACTCGTTGGCGAGCAGGACCGCGGGCGCGTCGGCCGGTTTGTCGGGGTCGGGATCGAAGGCCGGCATGGAGCTGAACTGCAGCCCCGGGAAGGCCTGGCCGCGAGTCAGGACCGGCCCGCCGGCGGCAATGGCGTCCGCCTTGGGCAAGACGTAGGCGTCGGTCCCCTTTTGAAAGTCGGCGTCGCCGTTGCAGGAACAGACGTAGAGCCCGTTCCGGTCGATTCCCATCCGCATGTAGGGGTTGATCCGCGGCAGGGGGAGCTTCGCGCCGCGCCAGGGTTGCAGGGGATCGGAACTCGTCGACACGGCGAGGAAGCAATCGGGCTCGGTGGTCCCGGCCGCGCAGGCGAACCAGCGTTCGGAGAGCGGATCGTAGAGGAGGCGGGCGTCGTTCGCGTTCTGGACGGGAACGAGCGTTCCGGCCGGCTCGACCTGCTGCCAGAACTCGCGCGTGGTCAACCTGCGCCGCACTTCGCCCGACCGCTTGTCATGCACGACGAAGCCGGCGACGTCGAAGTCGACAACATGCTGCGGCCCGACCGCCCCGGCAACGTCGATGGACGCCTTCCAGCCGGGACCCTGGTTGCCGGAAAACGCATGAACCACCGCGACATCATCCCCCTGGACCGGAATCGCGCTCACAAACGCGGCCAGCGGGAGACAAAGACACATCACGACGGATCGCATGCCACACCTGCTCAATGAGCGAGATCCACCTTGGACTCCCCCTCCCTGCCGGGATCAGTGCGGTTGGTGAGGGGCATCCGGCATGTCGTTCGCGTTTGGACACTCACTCCTTCAGACATGCCTCGACGGCCAAAGCCTTCGGCCGGCAAGGGGGACTGTGTTGTTTCTTTGGCCCCCTTGCATCCCCCACCAGGGCACCTGCCCTGGATCCGGGGATGAGATGCACCCCGCGTTAGCGCGGGCGGTCCCGCGGAAACTGCTCGCCGGCCAGGGCCCGCTTCACGAAGGCGCCCCAGAACGGCGTTGGCGTGTAGTCCCATCCCGTCAGCATCACCGGCGACGCACCCGGATGGAACGAGAACGCCGTCCAGTGCAGGCCGTGCTGCTGCATGAAGCCCAGCATGTCCGGAGCCCACGTGTACGGGTCCTCCTGGTTCTCCAGCGGAATGAAGTCCATCTTCTTGATGTCGCAGCCCACCTCCCCGACCAGCACCGGATGCTTCGCCGCGACGACGAGCACCTTCTCCTTCCAGTTCGACTTCCACGGATAGATGTGCGTCGAATAGATGAGGCCGTTCCCGCCCCGCTCGTCGAGCTCAAACCCCTTCGCAATCCCCGACAGGTCGTACGCCCAGTCGAGGCCCCCGGGGACGACGATGTTCTTCGCCCCGGTCTCGCGGACGGCATCGATCAGCTTCTGCATCCCGACCGACTGAAACCCCTTCGCGTTCTTGGCCTTCTCCTCGGGTGAGAGGAACGCGTCCTCATCGGCCGGCTTCTCCTTCTCGGCGATGAACCCGCCGTCCCGCCACACCTCCCACGACATCCCATGCGGCTCGTTGAACAGATCGAAGAGGACCGCCGGATGGTTCTTGTACTTCGTCGCGGCGGCGGTCCAGAACTCGACGTGCTCCGCCTTCGGTGCGCGGAAGCGGTGCAGATCGAGCAGCACGTACGCCCCGCGGTTGGCGACCATCGTGATCGCGTCGTCCACCAGCTTGCGGTACGCCGCCCCGCCGTCCGCCTGCTCCGGCTCGCGGCCGAACCAGTAGCTCTCCTTCACCGGGAGCCGGATGATCGTGCTCTTCCAGTCGTCGACCGCGACCTGGCACGACTTCAGGACGTGGTCGCCCCGCAGCAGGAACTCGAGGCTGACGACGTTCACCCCCTGCAGGACCACCGGTTTGCCGTCGGGCGTCAGGACCTTGTTCCCTTCGACGTGCAGCTCCGGCGGCCACTTGGCGCTGTTCGGCTCCTCGGCCGGCACGTTCGCCAGCCGCTCCTCTTCCGCCCGCCTGGCCGCCGCGGCGATCAGCGGGGCGGCGTCCGTTGGACGGACGGCGATGTCGTCGAGGTCGAGCGTCCCCTTCTCCACCTGGAACAGCGACGGCATGAACTCGAGCGTCACCGCCCCCTTGGGAATGAGAAACTTGGCGCTCTTATCGGTCCAGCCGCCAGAGTCCTTGCGGGCCGCCGGCGCGGCGGGGGACCCGGGCATCTGCTTTCCGGCCGCGTCTTTGAAGTGCATCATGATCCGCGCGTCGAACCACGGCATCTTGCCCGGCTTCAGATCGCTGACCCGCTGCCGCCATGTCAGCTCGACCGCCTCGACGTCGGCCGGGACGTCGATCAGCCGGTAGAGCATGACCGTCTCCCCGGGCTGCGAGGACTTCAGGCGGACGAAGTGGTTCTTCGCGTCCCCTTCCCCTTCGGTCTCCCAGGTGCCGTTCTTCGGCAGTCCCCAGTCGTCCGGTTTGCCGTCCTGTTTCTTCGCGTCGGTCTCGAAGCCGCCGTTCGTGACGAGCGAGCCGGTGGCGGCAAGGAGCTTGGCGGCCTTTCCGCTCCGCGCCGCGGCGTCGCGAGCCTGCTTGGCGGCGCGAGCGTCTGCGGCCGCTTTGGCCTCCGCCTCGATGGGGGCGGGATCGACGTTCCGCAGGGCCACGTCGTCGAGGTCGAGGGTTCCGGACTCGACTTCGAGCAGCGCGGGCATGAGTTCGAGCGTCTTGGCCTCGGCGGGGATGAGGAAGTGGATACTCCGTTCGACCCAGCCTTCGGTGCTTTTGCGGACGAACGGGGCTCCGGGGGCGCCGGGGAGTTTCTTGCCGGAGGCGTCGAGGAGGCCGAGCATGATGCGGGCGTCGTGGTGCGACTGTTTGCCCGTTTTCAGGTCGCTGACGCGCCACCGCCAGGAGAGCTCGACCGCGCGGGCGTCCGGCGGGAGGGGCTGGAGCTGGTAGTGCAGGACTGTTTGGCCGGCTTTGTCCGAGTGGAGGCGGAGGAAGTGGTTGTCGTTCTCCGTTTCCCAGGTCCCGCCCGACTTCAGCTTTCCCCAGCGATCCGGCCAGTGATCGCTGTCGGCGTCGGTCTCGAAGGTGCCGTTGGCGATCAGGTTGTCGGCGGCGGCGATCCGACCGGAGGCCAGCAGGACGAGGGCGATGAGGAGGGAGAGGAGGTGACGAAGTGGCATGGGTGATCCGAACGCGAGCGTAGCGCCAAGTGGAGTCAGAGCGATTCTAACGAAATGAATTCCACCAAAGTGATGAACGCGATCCTCTCACCGGGTCCAGGGGTACCCTGGTGGGGGATACATGGGGGCCTGTCCGCCGGGCACTGCCGGAAGCCTTGTGTGTCCAGACGCGGACGCTGCGTCGTATGCCCCCACATCAACCCGCGGGGGTTGCGCGTGGAGCGGTGAGTTCTGAACGCCGGTACCACAAAGGGACGTCCGTTGTGTCCCACGGTTCCGCGAGGGAAGTGCCTCCGGCGGCAAGGGGGCGAGGCCCCCTTGACCCCGGCTGCCGTGGCACGTTGGGTTTGAAGTAACACCGTCGTGCCGGCAAGGATGCTCATCGATACTCGATGTCATCGACGTAAAACGTCATCGGACCGTCCGGGGTCCCGATCCGCCACAGGAACCCGCTCTTGATCCGCGTCAGCTCCTTCTCGCCCAGGTCGATCGTGTACTGCTTCCACTCCGGCGTGAGCGTTACTTCGATCTCCCCCTTCGAGCTGTCGTGATACTTCCGCTCAATCCCCAGCAGCCCATACCCGAAGACCACCTTCTCTCCCCCGGACTCCCCCCGCGCCCAGAAGGTCAGCGCCTCCGCACCCGTCACATCGAACCCGCCCGGCTGCTCCCCCCAGTCATTCGCCGGATGCTGCCAGACCACGCTCCCCCAGCCCCCCTTCTTCTCGTACGACACCTTCAGGCAGGTCTTCCCGGAGTGCGGGGTCGTCGTCGAACCTTCGTCCATCGAGATCGACCCGGCGTCCCCCATCCAGCCCGACGGGATGTACGGCCCCTTCGCGTCGTCCGAGAGGACCGCGAACGGCAACTTCGCCGCCGGAGCCTTGATCAGCGTCTTGGGCCCCTTCACCTGGATCGGCAGCGATCCGACCGCCGCCCCTCCGTGGTCGTTGTGCAGGTAGCAGTACAGCCGGTAGATCCCGCCCGACATCGGCGTCTTCACGCGGACGGTCTTCCCGCCGTTTTCGCGGATGGCATCCGGATACTGCGGCGTCGCCTCCGCCCCGGTCCCCGTGACACCGTAGTTCCCCTGCTCGCTGTAGAGGGCCCAGTGGATCTTGACGTCCCCCGCGCCGGAACCGACTTTGACCTCGGCCTCGACCGTCTCGCCCGCCTTCACCTGATCGGGACCGGCCAGCTTGAGTGACTCCATCGCGGGGACGGGATGCTGCGGAGCCTTGCCCGACCACAGCTCCTGCATCGTGTCGACCGCCGCCAGCCGGTCGCCGTCGGGAAGGAACATCCCGAACCAGGTCGCGGTTGCCTCGATCTTGTGCCCCCAGGTGAAGGCATACGACCCGAGGCACAGCTCCGGCGCCCCGGTGACCGACTTCTCGTAGATCTCCCGATACGACTTCGCCTTGGCGGTGCTGGTCTGCTCGCTCGGGGCACCGAAGGCGTTGAGGGGAATCTCCCACGTCCCCGGCGGACCGAACTCCGTGATGATGTACGGCTTGGTCCCCCTGGCCTCGCGATACCGCTTCGCCAGCGACGGCCCGCCGCCGTACGTGTTGACGCCGATGATGTCGATGTCCGGGCAGAGCTCGTGGATCTGCTGCACCTTGTCCTTGCCGAGCTCCGCAATGACGGTCATGGTTGGGTGGTTCGGATCGATCTCATGGACCGCCCGGGCAATCTCCTGAATCGCCCGCCAGACCTCCGGCCCCTCGTTGTTGACCTCCATCTCGTTCCCGATCCCCCACACCAGGACCGCCGGATGATCCTTGTACGTCCGCACCGCCTGGCGGGCGTCTTCGAGCTGCTTCGCGACCGCCTGGGCGTTCGTGTAGTCGAACCCGTGCTCCTTGTGCCCCAGCCAGATCCCGACCGAAACGGTCAGCCCGAGCTTACGGGCCTCGTCCAGCTCCGCCGCGGTCTCGGCCCCGACGCCCCAGGTACGGAACGAGTTGCCGTCGCACTCCCGGAGGACCAACTTCGACCCCCCTCCTCCGCCCCCCTTGATGAAGTACGGCTGCCCGTCCCGCATCAGTTGCCAGCGGCCGTCCCGCTGGACGAGCGATGTCCTGATCGCCTGGGCGTGAAGGGACTGAGGGGCGAGGAACGGAGACGCGACGAGAAGGGCGAGGGATGCGAGAGCGAATCGCAACATGAGGGGCTGATCCGGGAAGTGGGTTCGACGGTTGTCGGCGATGAGTCGTCGGTTGCCGCCAGAACGGCGGGCGATGGGAAACGTTAACCGGAACTCAAGGTCGCTCTCTACACCGCGGATCGGCGGAGGATGTGCGTCCGAATCCGGTTCGAATTTGCGAGTGACTCTCATTCGGCGAGGACTGATCCCGGGTCCAGGGCAGGGGCCCTGGTGGGGGGTGCAGGGGGGGCAGCCCCCCCTGCCCGCCGGAGGCCGACCGTCGAGAACCGTTGAGAACGGGTTGTGTCCAGACGCGGCACGGCATCGCATGCCCCCTAACCTCTTTCGAGGGGCTGCGGTGACGAGTGGCGAGCAGGGGGTCCGTCGACGGAGCGTCTCTGTCGGGTCCGGTCGGAGGCGGCGGTGCGCGAAAAAATCGCCCCATTGTCAGGTGTCCGTTTCCGGCGGTCCGATCCCTCGGACTCGGGGCGCACGCTTCCCGCCTCCCTTGGCACTTCGGGAACGCGGTGTCGGACGCCCTTCTATCGGCACACGCCGGGTTCCGCCGGCTCGGACGCGAAAAAATCGCTCCATTGTCAGGTCCACCATCCGCGGAACGGGGCGGGGATCTCGTCGCCCCCCCTCAATCGGTACAAGAGGGTCCGGGGCTGACATTCCGACCGGCCAAGGAGAGCGACCGGCTCTCCTGTCAGCGGATCTCCCCTTCGCAAAATGGTGCCGGAACGCCCGAATCACCGTGATCTGGCTGCGTGACCTCGACGGCGGTAACGTCGTGCTGGCCAGCCCGAGGGAACAGTCGAGGAAACGCGGCGACCGAAGCGGAGGGGAATCGAATGCGCGAAGGCGAACACCCCGTGTATGTCTGCGATCAGGTCCGGGAGGTCGAACGACTCTATCGGGACGTGCTCATCGAGGCCGTCCGACGGCTTCCCATTCGCGACCAGCTGGACCGGCAGGCGAACCGACTCGTCGAGGGGCACCGGGCGGGCGACCGGGCGGTGGTCCCGCAGATCACCTGCTGGCATCCCGGGCTGGCGTGCCGTTCCGCCGACGACATCATGAGCAGCGTCTTCACGCTGGATGATGCCCGGCAGACCCTTGCCAGGGAGTATGGCTTCGCCGACTGGTCTCATGCGGAGGCCGAAGGGGTCGCCCCGCCGGACGCGGACTTTGAGCTCGCCGTGGAGACGCTGCTCCGCGGGGATGTCGAGACGCTCCGCGGGCTTCTCGCCGGCGATCCGTCGCTGGTTCACCGGAGATCGCGGTTCGGCCATCGTTCGACCCTGCTGCACTACATCGGCTCGAACGGCGTTGAGACGCACCGCCAGCGGGTGCCGCTCAACCTCGCGGAGGTCACCCGCCTGCTGATCGAAGCGGGAGCCGACGTGAACGCCACGGCCAGCATGTACGGCGGCGGCTCGACGGCGCTCGGCCTGCTGGTGACGAGCGACCATCCGGCCAAAGCGGGCGTCACCGCGGATGTCCGCAAGGTGCTTGTGGCGGCGGGGGCAAAATGAAAGTGAGCGGCGGCGCTTCGTCAAGGACATCGCTTTGCTACGACGCAGCCCCAGAGCCGGGGTCAAGGGCCCCAAGATCACAACACAGCCCCTTGCCGCCGGAGGCGTTTCAATGAGGAACGGTCCAAGCCATTACGGGCGTCGCAGGTCAACGGAAGAGTCCGCAAGCTACGCGCGGGTCACCCGGCGGATGGCAAGGCCACCGCGTTGGCCCGACAAGAAGAGCCCTGCCGCTCGGGAGCAAAAACGGATGGGTTCGACTCCGAACGAACATCACCCAACTTGGCGTGCTGGCACTGGGGCCAGCAGCGCTCAAACCAAGTCGGGCATCCAATCACCGCTGGCCCAGTACTGCCAGCGGGTGGCACCTGGCACTCCTCCCGGTTCCCGACAACATGGCCACACAAGGCTGTGGCCATGCCACCCTTCCGCCTCCGGACCTTGACTCAGCCGATTCCACGAGCCCGAAAGACTTGCTTGATCTCACGTTCGTCACGTCCCCCGAAATACAGTTGATTTGCTGCCAGAATATAGGCGGCCGAGTCCGCAAACGAACAACTCGTTGGCACGTAGTAGAAAAAGCCGATTGCAAGTTTATCGCCCTTCATCGGCCCAAACCGCTCTCTGAGCGCCCAAAGGCAGCTCGACCAGAACTCGATGGGGTTACTCGTGGCTGAGAGGACCTCGGAGTTGTCTAATCGCCGAAGAAACGGAGGTCGACCTCGTCTTGCTTCTCCTTTAGCATCCCAACTGGCAATTCCGGGCCTGAAACAGGGCCCCTTGACAGAGTCAAAGTGAGTTGCCGCGAAGTAGTCGCAAAACCCTTCAGCCATCGCGCGTGACTGTGAGTCTTGTCCGAAGCCGTGCACAACATAGTCGTGAATTGCGTGGCCATACTCGTGCAGGATTATCTCCGCATCTTCGCCGTCAGGCGTGTTCCCGTCGTAGGCCAATGTGATTGTCTTTGTCGCGGCACTGTACGATGATTCAGTGCCCACACCATATGGGTTGACCGGAACTGAGAATGGCGCAGCCGTCGCGATTCCTAAATCGCGCACCCGTCTCTGAGCTGCATCGATGTGGTAGTAAGCCATCACTTCGGAGAATCCCGCGTTCGACCGACGGACACGGAAGTCGCCGGATGGACGGTAGATCCGGCTTCCACGGGGGGCGGCAGCAGTAGTGACCCATGGACCGTCCAGGAACCCAGTCGGTCGCAAATCTCTTAGAACGACCTCCGAATAGAGACTCGTTGGAACTCCACCGGCCAAATCGAAATCCACGTTGTTTGCCATCACCATTGGATTCGGCGTGAACACGAGCCCCGTTCCGGAAAGATCAAACTGCAACCTTTCGGTATAGACAACCGCGCCTCCCCTCGCGTCGAGATACAAGTTATGTGGTGCGCCTTTAGTGTCGACCGAGGGAATCTTCCAAGTGGTCAGCGCAGACCGCCCCTGCCGAAGCATCGAAAGCCTCGGTTGCTTACAAATACTCCACCGACGATGCCGGACTCCGAAGACTCGCTCGGCGTCAGCTTGCGTAAGCCGATCTCCGCGAATCGGCACTGCAATGGAGCGCGCGTGCGCCTCCGGAATCCAGCGATTCGAGAAGGCCGCCACGTTTCCATCTAGGTCAAGGTCAATACGGAGCCATGCCTTACTTACTGGCCTCTCACACACCCGTTGTCGATACAAGAGGTGCTCTCCAGCAGGCCCGGTGATACGCTTCGGGCTGGAGCGCAGTACTTCCTTCGCATCAATCTGTAACCGTTCTCCCCATTTGGCAAAGAAGGCCCTCAAAGTCGCGATCTCAGTTCGCCGTGCTTTGGTGATGCAACGACCGAACGCGAATGATGGAACTCTTCGTGTTCCTGAAGTCAGAACGCACTTCGCATGCTCGACCGCACGGTCATTCCCGGGCATGATGCTTTGGCCCAAATGATTCATTCACAATGAGTGTAGCCTGCTGCGCAGCGCTAACCGATGTCAAGCGGCGAAACCAACCAAGAGGTGAGAAACCGGGCAAGATGGCGAAATTGACCATGCAAGGTCATCTCGGCTTTGCCCGTTGGACGCTGGGGTCTCAAGTTGGAATCTGAAAGTGTCGATCGTCTTCTTCGGGCTGTTCCACATATCGAGTTTGTGACGGTTGCGCCGACAGGGGGCCAGGTATGCGACGACTTCTACTCACTTGTTTGATCTGCGTTGTATCATTCTCTTGCACTCGTGTTGTGGTTCACAAGAACCCAACGGCAAAGGACAAGGGTGTTCGGTACTACAGACCGAAGCCTTACCTTTTTGTCTCACTGGACTCTGCCCCTGATGCAGGCAAGCCAGCGATCACAGCTACGACAACAATCAAGCAGGCTGCACCGCTTCAGTTCCAACAAATGACCGCAGATGTTGGCGGTGCCGGGCGCATTCAGCTCGCGTCGGGCAACGAGCCTCCAGCGCCACGACCTGGTCAGGCCCCGGAAACTGTCGAACATCCACCAGCACGCCCGGGCGGCGCCGTGCTTGATGGTACGAAACCTAAGATCTCGATCCAGATGATGTATATGCCAGATTTCGCGGAAGAATATTCAATCCAGTTGCAACCTGGACTTGGTATCGGTGAGCTTAACATAAAGCTTGACAATGGCTGGAACCTTACGTCAGTCGGAATAAAGACGGATCAGCAAACGGATGAAATCATCAAGAGCACGGCGGACCTCGTCAGCAGCCTTGGGAGCACATTCGGCGAAGGCGGCGGAAGCTCGAAAATGAGCGTTCTCGCCACAAATGTGCCGCTTGGCTTCTACGAAGCTGTCATCGCCACAGACCCTTGTGGTAGGAAGCAGTTGTACGGGTGGCGATATATTGGATTTATGCCCTTTCAAACGTGCCCCACTGATGCTTGCGGGATGCAAGCCGTATCGTGCAACGACCCATGTGCGATCTACGGCCTTGTCGTAGACTCAACTGGTGTGATGCGATTTGAGAGACTCGCGGACATACCTCATATGAAGCAACATACAACACTTGAGCCTCCGGCCTTCCGAACAATCGAAGAGATTCCACTCCGGCCGTAACAATGAGGATGCCGACGTGAATTCGCTCTGTCGCTGACAGAAGCGTGTTCCCCGCGCGAGTTGCAAAGAGCGCGACGGCCCAGCGGATCGGGTGGCACGCAACGCCGGCGGGGTGGCTGGGGCTCGACTAACGGGAAGCCCCGGCAAGCGTTCCCGATCGTTCCCTTTGCGAACGCGCGTATCAGGAGACCTGTCCACTCGCGCCCCGTCGCCACTCGGGCCGGGGTATCGCAAAGTCTCCTGTCCCCCGGCCACGTCATCCTTCACCTGCCGCGAACCCACCGGGGAGGAGTGAACGCAGCGCGGGCCTTTCTCGACGGCGACGAGCCACTGGCTCGGGACATTGGCGCGGCGGGGTGGCTGGGACGCACACCGGCCATACCTCCGGAAAACGCGAGACGGCCCCAGCCGATGGGAGATCGACGGTTATCTTTCGAGGACTGGGACCAGGAGTGCGGCCCTTCATGAGCGCTGACGTCACGATCGCCGCCCGATCTCACACCGCGCTGGTCCAGCGCTCCAGCTACCCTGCCTATCCTGAACGCGAAAACTGACCTGAAGCAAGATCGAGTGGTCTGCCACCTTCCTTTCCTCGCGGGCCTGTGATCATGTCCAAACCTCGCTTCACAACCATCGGATTTCTTGTGGCTATTGTTGTTGTAGGCCTCGGCTGGTTGATCGAGAGGCAGCGGAGACGGGAAGCCGAGCGTCGATTGACGATCACTCAAGTCAGTGCCGACTCACAACAGAGGCTCGCCAGTCAAGGGGAGATGGAACTGCGGAAGAGCAGAGGCCAGCTCAAGAGCAGCCAGTAGGAATTGAACGCCGTCTTGGCGGCCTTCCTCGGGCAGACTGAGTACCTGGAGTTCCCGGATCGAGCGCCGCCGATTCGAGAACGACTACTGGAGCTCAAGAGGGATCTTCGGACGCGCCCGCTCATGACTGAGGAAGAGTTGAAACGAACTCTCGTCGCGCCCTCCGCTCCTCCTCCAGGTCCAAAGTGACCCGATCGACAGACCGGGGGGCATGGCCACCCCGCCGGAGAGACGGCAGGGTGGCTGACGCGCACATCGATGAAGTCTCTGGAGAACGTGCGACGGGCCGATGACGACCAGTTTCCGAGGACGGGAGCCATGGAAGCCGACCTTCCATGAGCGCAGACGTCACGATCGCCGCCCGATCTCGCACCGTGCCGGTCCTCCGCCCCATCCACCGTGCCGCTGCTGGTGACTGTCCCAAGCGTCGACTACAAACAGACCGATCAAGGTTTACGTCTCTTCTCCGAGGAAGCGATCAAGCCGGTAGGAGGGTGGCTGATGTGTTCTTACAACACGTGGAGCGTGTTCGTTTGCCTGGTCTGCACCAGCGCGGCCGCGCAAGAGCCCGCGGCCCGACCGACGCTGAAGTGCTTTCAACAACCGCCCGTCACCGAGCTGGCGCTTAAGTGGGAGACGCGTCGCTGCAAGTGGATCGCCTTGCCCGGCCTCACCCTGAAGCAGGACGACGCATCCGTCGAAACGGTCGCCGAGCACGTCTACACCAGCAAGGGGCAAGTGTATCGCTACAACCTCGCCCAAAGACGCCTCGAAGCTCTTGTTGTCTCCAATGAGGATGGCTCGGCGGCGCCGATGATCGCTCTTGAGGCAACCGTGATCCCTGAGGCGAAACCCTCGACTCGGGGGGGTAGTGTTCGTTGCGGCCGTAGACGGGGGATACGGCTGGGGCGGGTTTGATGTTGAAGACAAGTGCGTCACCTACTGCAAGGACGTCGACGTTCGTCCAGAAAGCGAAGCCTTCGTTAAGCGGTATTTGGAACAACTGCAGAGGTGAGGCGCCGGGGCGACAACATCATCAGCACACGTGGAGGCGCATCACCGTGCGAGTCTTTAATGAGCAGACTCTCGACATGCTTCGCAACGCCGGATGGAGTGAGCACCGCTACGTCCCTCTGTATGACTTCATCAAGAACTCGCCGATCCTGTTTCCTCTAGCAAGGTCAATCCTGATTCAATTTGACGGCTTACAAATCGGAACAAGCGGCGCGGGAGTGGATTGTGCGGCGAGCGATATCAAATTCGACTCATGGCCAGTTTACGATTCTGCCAGCGAAATGGAGGAGTTGTGCGCTGCCAATGGGAAACTGTTCTGTCCACTTGGATATTGCCACTGTGACCACGGGCTCGTAGTCATCGACGAAGAAGGAAAGGTGTTCACCTTTTATGATAGCCTCCGTCTCATGGGCTCCTCTTTCGAAGAAGGTATACAGAACATCCTTGACGGCCGAAGTCCCCGCTGAACGGAGATGTCGTGAACAGTCTTTGCTGATCCGGCGGGCCGGTTGGGGCGCACGTCGGGGAGGTCTCCGAAGACCGCGAGACCGATCCAGGCAATGGGCTTGTGCCCCTACATCGGCAATTCGATCTTCAGACGATCCGACAGGAAGTCGTACTCCAGCATCTCCGCTTCCCGGCAGAGTTCGGCACGAATCACGATCCGCGCGTTGACGTCGCGACTGAGGAGCGGGAGTCGTGGGAACAGCTGCTGCAATGTGTCGTTCCGTGGATCCTGCATCAGCCCCGCCGCATTCAGCCGCCGCAGCGACGGGGGGGCGAGAACCCGCATGTCCACCCCGACCAGGTTGACGCACCTCAGATCGAGAGCCTCAAGCTGGTGCAGACTTGAGAGGTGAGCCAGTCCGGGCTGAGTCAGTGTTGGCGGAGCGTTGTACACATTCCTTTCACCGAGACAGAGAATGCGGAGGCGTCGCTGGAGCGGTTCCTGTTTTGCGATTGCCTCGAGGCCGGCGTCCGTGACCAGAGTGCGGCGGAGGTTCAGTTCCGTCAGATTGGGGAGACGAGGGAGTACGCTGAGCCCCTGATCGCTCACGAGGTTCTCATCGATCGACAAGGATTGCAGGTGCGGTAGCGACGGGAGCGTCGAGAGAATGTCATCTGTCACGCCTGCGGAGCCGAGATCGAGAACCTGCAGGACCGGACAACTTGCCAGTTCGCTCAGGGAGAGCTCGGGGGCTGCCTGAGCGATCCGCAGGCAGCCGAGCCGCGGCAACGCAGCCAGATGGGCCAGGCCCGGCCCGCGAAGATGTCTCGAGTGGAGTTCCAGAGCCTCCAGATTCACCAGCCGCGTCAGCAGACGGAGCCCCTCGTCATCAAAGTCTCCCGCCAGCGACAGTCTCCGCAGGTCCCGCAGCTGGCCGATGTGCCGCAGCGTCTCGTTGGTGAAGGCTCCGTCGAGCTTCAGCGAGAGCAGGCCGGGCGCTGTCGCCAGGACGTCCATCCCGTCGTCGGTCAGGAGGTCGCTGGAGAGAGACAGCTCTCGAAGCGGTTTCATCTGCCCGAGCGGCTTCAGCGCTGCCGCGGAGAATGGCGGTCGACGATCGGGCCACGTTGTGGGACTTGAGCGATGGACGCCCGAAAAGAGCCTCAAGACCTCCAGTTCCAGTAACGAATCGAGGCAAGCGAGGTCTTCGTTCGTGACGTCTCCATCGTGCTCCAGGGATTCCAGCCGCGGGAGACTCCGGATCCTGTTCCAATGGTCCGCGCACAGGCCCTGCCCGTACACCGCGCGGACGTCCTCGGTCTCTGGGAAGTCTGCCGCGTCCTCGTCGATGCCGATCCCCAGTGTGAAGCCGCCTCCTGTCTCCAATGGAAGGGGCAGGAGCGAATATCTCAACAGGCAGTTTCGATCCGACTGATCGTCTGCGGCGGGTTTTGAGCTCCTGGCATCTCCAACAGACAGAACAGCGGGATGTCCCTGTGACGGCGAGCGGACGTCCGGCGCCCGAGACAACTCGGCTGGTCCGCTTTCGGACGTCTTCGACAGCCCTTGCCAGGCCAGAATCAACACGACGATGCAGGCGGCCACCATACCGATGGCTGGAGCGACCGACGGTCTTTTCGAGCGATGCGGCACGTCAACTCCTGGCGAACATATTCCGAGGAGGCAGCCGGAGCTCCGGGCTCACGCCTCGAACGAGTCGTGACGCGACGGAACGGGACCGGCGGCTTCAAAGTCGCTTTGGAAAAGTCTCCCAGGGGCCCTCTTCGACTTTCGTTACCTTCCGCGTCTCGATGTCGACCCACACGGTGGCCTGGAACTCCCCCGTCTGATCCGTCAGCTCCAGCAGGACTTTCTTCCCGGCCAGCTCAGCCCGCACGATCTTTGGCGTGCCCCCCTGGGAACTCAATGGGCCGTTGGTGAACATCCACGGGTTCTTGATGGCGGGTCGCAGCCGCGTCACCGTCGCTTCCCGATCCTTGCGATCGACGGGGTGGATCGCATTCCGCAGGTCGGTCCCCGTGACGTTCCGTTCGAAGTCCGCCGCGATCTCAGGGGCCTCTTTCTGCGCGCCCTTTACTCCCCTGCCCCCGCCGCCGCGCCCGGGGCTGGTCAAGAGGCTCTCGCACCAGATGAGGCTCCCTCCCAGGACGTGAAAGCCAACGATCCCGGTCTCGGTCTCCAGATAGAGATCCTGTTCCGGTCCCACCCACGAAGTTCCGGATGCGGGTGCGACGAGGGCCACGACGGGAATCGTCGTCGATCGCCCCTCGTCATCCAGTTCGTAGATCGCCCGCCTGGCGTTCACCGTCTCCGGCCCTGGCCGGCCCGGACGAAGCAGTTCGACCTTGATGTCCTTCCAGGTCTCTTTGATGGACTTCGTCATCCTGCCGGGAGAGCTTTGAGTTCCGGCGGACGGGGCCGGTTTCCCTTCATCCGGGAGCTGAGCGTCGCACGGCGAAGAGAGCGACAGGAGGAGCACAAGGCCAGCAGCCAGGCGATCCGTCGGCATGGGGCACCTCGATCCGGAATGGGGGTGGTCGTCGCGTCGAACTTCGTCTCGCCGTCGGGTGGGGTGACGCGCCCGTAGCTTTGCGCTGTCTCCACCCCGCGATTGTCTCGCGCAAGGGGATCGCCTTCCAGGCGGTGGGGAACCTTCGGCGACCTCGGCCCCCTCCCGCCCCCGCGCAGAATGACCGCGGCGGCGATCTCGTGGTATAACGTCCTCACTCCAGCGAGAAGGGCGTCAGGGCATGAGCGGGTCGCGTCAGGTGCATTCCCATGCACCGGGTCAGCGTCCAGTCCGATCCGTCGCGCAGTGGCATGAACTCCCCCGGACTTCGCCACAAGCCTACGCAATGCCTCCCCGCCGGCAGGACGGCCAGGACACCTACAGGACCTCAATCGAAATGAACCGCGCCGCACTTTTCACCTTTTGTCTCCTGGCCGGCTGCGGCCAGGAGGCCGTTCCCCCTCCTGCTCCCTCTGCCCCTCCCCAGCCCGTCGCTGTTCCCGCGAACGCGCCGTGGGCGGTCCCGAATCGGGACGTCACCCGGCCGAAGTCTCGGCGCCTGAACGCGACCGACATCGCCCTGGATGGGGCGCTTCCGGGGGTGATGACGTTCACGCAGTTTCGGGAGCGGTATCCGGACGCGGAGGGGGGTGAAGACGAGAGGGGATTTCAGGTCTGGAGACGTGCCACGACGTTTGCCGGCGCGGAGGCGAAATCGAGTTACCTGTTCATGGACGGAGTCCTGTTCCAGGCGGCTCTCCAGTCTCCGGCCACCGACAAAGTGGCGGACGCGCTGCAGGAACGATTCGGAGAACCGAGCGAGCGGATCACCGAGGTGACGAGGCTCTGGGAGGGGCCGGGGGTTGGGGTCCTCCTGCAGGGGAACGGCGACCGCGGCGTCGTCGTGTACTTCACGGACGTGAAGTTGAAGAGCGAAGCGGACCGTCGCGAAGTGGAAGCCGCCCGACGCAAGCGAGAGCGACCGCTCGAGCCGCGAGACGATGGGAAATCGAAACCGAAGTAGCACGGGTCCGACGGGCTGTTCCCGGCGTGACGGTGCGACATACCCGTGGCTCTTCGCGGGCACGGAAGAGTTCTCGCGCCCCCTGCTCCCACGAACATGGCGGCGCAAAGGATCGGTCCATGCCACCTCGCCGCCGGCGACGGAATGACCTCGGCGGCGTTCTCGTGGTATAAGGCCTTCACTCCAGCGGGAAGGGCATCAGGGCATGAGCGACTTTGCGGAGCGGCCCCGGACGAAGAAGAAGACCTCCAAGGGGAAGAAAAAGAAGGGGGCGTCGGGGGGCAACGTGGCGGGGACCCTCGCGGCGATCGTGGTCCTGGGAGGGATCGTTGCCGGGGCGATCGCGCTCGGGCAGTACCTGAGCCGGCCTCCCGAGCTGCAGCCGATCGCCAGGTCCCCCTGGCCCCCGCCGGCGGAGATGCCCCGCGAGCAGCTCTTTGGCGATCATCCCGGCGAAGCGGTCGTGCCTTACGAGAGCTCCAACTACGGTTTCCCGCTGCGGCGGCGGTTCTGCGACCCGTGGATCCGGCTGTCCAACGTGCGGTCCGACCCACCGAAGTCGAGCGAGCGGGAGGTGAAGTTCGATCTCGAAGTGGTCACCCCGGCCCCCCCGGGAATCCGGGCGCAGCTCCATATCGAGTTGCCGCCGCAGGCGGGCGAGGGAAATCTGGCCATGCCGTTTTCCTTCCACCTCTACCGGATCGGCGGCCTGGAGGAGGCGCTCCGCAGGGGCCGCGGAACGGTGACGCTCCAGATCCCGACGGACCGGCCCGGGAAGGACGGGCCGCTGACTCTCGACGGGATGGAGATCTACATGCTGACGATCATTTCGTCGGGCAGTTTCCCGCGACAGCCGCAGTTCAAGGTCTCGCCGTCGGTGTTCTTCGGAGGGGGAGGCCGGCTCCACTCCCCGCGGGAGTGGACGGAGGAGGAGGTCGGCCTGATCACGGGCCGGACGAAGAACACGCCCAGTCCCCGGCAGGTTCCGTAGCCCAGGCCGCGGACCGATCCGGGGTCAACTCGCCCTCTCCCCGGCGATACGGAACGGGTGTTCGCGAAACGGTCTTTGAGGATGCAAGTCGTCCAGTGGCCCGGTGGAGCGCCCGGCTCCGCGTTGTTCTTGGCGCGTTGACGGAGTGACACGCTCAGTCTGCACTTCGTCGCGAGAGGACGTCATCCGGGAGAGAAACCGCCCGATTCCTCGGAGTCGGCGAAGACGGTCCCGCAGTGCGGACAGGTAACGGGCTCGCCGTCCGGCCCGATGGCGGATGGCGGGACGCGCTCCCCGCAGTGTCCGCAGGAGCCCGTGAGGCGCGGGCTGGGGGGCCTGTAGTCCTTCGGCAGCTCTTCGAACCGCTGAAGGATCTGCCGCGCGCCGAGAAGTTTTCGGTGCTTGAGGCGGACGTATTCCATCAGCGGAAAGACCCGCTCCACGAGGGGCTCGTTCTCCCGCCACCAGTCCGACCACGGGGGGACGCTCGCCGGGCTGGCGATCGCCCGCCGGAAATAGGCGAGGCACTCCTCGATCTGCGCTTCCCGCTGCTCTTCGGGTTGTTCGACGTGCTCGTCTTCCATCCTGTCCGCGCCTCTGCTGGTGGGCCGCCCCGTCCCCCGGAGCGGCTCCCCGTCCACCATATCAGGTCGCGGGGCCGGCGTCGGAATCGGAGCCCCCGGGAACTGTGTCTGGGGGGAGGCACTGAATGGTGGCTTGTCCCCCTCGCTCGAATGGCGTCCTTGCCGGCACGACGTGGCTACTTCAACCCCAACGTGCCACGGCAGCCAGGGGGCAAGGGGGCCACGCCCCCTTGCCCCCGGAGGCACTTCCATGAGGAACCGTGGTCAGCAACGGATGCCCCCTTTGTGGAACCGGCGATGAGGACTCGCCGCTCGCTCTGGAATCCTGGCGGGTTGGTGAGGGGGCAGACGACACGTTGTCCGCGTTTGGACACTCACTCCTTCAGATATCTCTCGACGGCCAGGCCTCCGGCGGGCAAAGGGGCGTTGCCCCTCTGCACTCCCCACCAGGGTGCCCCTGGACCCGGTTGGCCAGTATCAGGCGACCATCAGTCGGCGAATGCACTCACCGTGCCCTGAGTACAGTTCGGCCACCGGACTCGGCCGCCACGCCTCTCCCGCTTACCGAAGAGACCTTCATGCCGGGCGGTCCTGGCTCTCACCGGCGCTCGGCACGCCCTGGCACTCTCCCAGCCATCGCAGGAGCTGAGCCCCCCCGTCCTTGGGCTCGGTCCGCACGTTGTGCCAGGTCACAAAGGCCTCCCCGTTCGCCCCCACCATCACCAGTCCGGTGAGCGCCTTGGCCCGCTTCATCGCGTCGAGCGCCTGCTGCGGCGACTGGGCGATCGGACCGCCGACGTTGAGCGACGTATTGACCGAGACCTCCGCGCCGACGAGCCGCCCCATCGCCTTCAGATAGCGATAGACCAGCGGGTGGATCCCTTCCTGCACGATCTGAATCCGGCAGGTCCCGTCGCGATGGACGACGGCCGGAATCTTCTCGTAAGCGAGCGGACGGGCCATCGCCGTCAGGACCATGTAGCGATAGGCGTTGTACTCGTCATCCGCCGCGCCGGGCGACAGCTCGAAGAACCGCTCCGCCTGCTCGAGCGTCACCATCGGCGCGAGCGGCCGGATCAGCTCCCGGAACTTCACCCGCAGGTTGATGTTGCTCAGGGTCTCCGGGTTGCAGGGATTCGCCAGGATCGACCGCTGCCCCAGCGCCCGCGGGCCGGTCTCGGCCGGCCCCTGGAACAACCCCAGCACGCCGTCCCGGGAGATCACGTACGCCATGAACTCGGCGACGAGGTCCCGTCCGGCCGCCGTTTCGATGGTCCCCAGCGGACGGAAGTCGATCTCCGGATCCTCCTGGATCGCCGCCCGGATCGCATCGGACGAGGAGGCGACTCCGCAGTACGCCGCATGCTGCAGCGGCGGTCCCGGACGCACTCCCGCCCGCAGCGCCGCGCTGTACGCCGCGCCGATCGTCACCCCCGCGTCTCCCGGGGTCGGCGGGACCCACAGGCGGAGCCGCGTCTCGCGGTTGAGATTCCGCTCGTACCAGCCGTGGTCGTACCGGTCGAGGATCTGCATGTTGACCAGGCCGTTCAGCGCGGTCCCCCCCGAAAGGACCAGCTGGTCGCTCCCCGTCGTGCGGATGAGGTGATCGACGATGTGGAACAGGGCGTCTTCAAACACCATCTGCGTGGCGGCCGCCAGGTCGACCCGCGACCGCGTGATCTCGGAGTGCTGGACGTTCTCCACGTTCAGGATCGCGTCGGGGTTCCACATCCGCTCGCGGGGAATCGGCGGACCGATCATCTCGGTCAGGGCGGCGGTGTACGGTTCAATGGCGCCGGCGTTCTGCCAGTTCGCGAGCCGCCGGTTGACGAAGACCCGCCCCTCGGACTCGAAGTGCAGGATCTCGCGCAGCCGCCGGTAGTACGGGTTCGTCAGGCGGTCCCGGTCTCCCCAGGCGACCGCTCCCATGTACCGCCCTTCGCTGCTGAGAGTCGTCCACCCCCCTTGCGTCGAGCTGATGACGGAATAGAAGACCCCCAGCGAGTCCGCCAGGCTTCCGTTGCTGTAGAGATGACTCAGCGTCCCGTTCTCGCCGAGGTAGTGGGAGACCGACCCGGCGTCTCCCCAGCCGTCGATGACGGTGATGATCGTCTTGCCGGGGCCGCGGGCGAAGGGGGAGGCCGCGTAGGCAAAGGAGGCGTGGTTCTCGTGATGCCGCATCATGAGCAGCGGCGGGAAGGGATCGAGCCCCAGTTGCCGCGAGAGCCGCCGCGGACTCATCCGGGCTTCATAGCCGCGCTCCATGAAGTCCCAGTCCGGGATGCTCCCTTTCCGGCAGAGCTTCCAGCTTCGCGGGAACTCCTCGCAGAGTCCGCGGAGGGCCATGGGGGGGCAGCACGAGTAATCCCAGCTGGTGGTCCAGAGCGCGACGTCCGCGGGGGTCAGCCCGAGATCCGCAAGCCGCCGCGCGAGCTCGCCGATCGCCCGCTCGGGGTAGTCGGCGCAGTGCTTGGTCCCCGTGAAGCGTTCCTCTTCGTCGTTCGAGATCAGCACGATCCCGCCCGCCTGCGACACCTCGACCAGCGAGACCCCGGCGTTGTGCCCGGAGACCCCCAGGCCGACGACGTAGCACGTCTCCCCCCGCGCGAGGCGGTCCTGAAGCCGCCGCAGCTCCTGCTGAGCCACGACCGAGCCGGCCGTGTGCATGCCGCAACCGGCAAATCGGCGACGGAAGAGCGGCTCCGCCAGCCGCTGAACGAACCGGCCGAAGCGGGGATGGGAGGGTCCGGATCCGCCGTAGATGTTGCCCATGGGAGAGGTCCGTCCGATGAGGAGAAAGGAGTGGTTGGGCGGACTCTCCCCGCCGCGACGCGATCGCAGGACGTCCGGGCACGTCCCATGCCTCAGCACGCTTTCGCCCGTCCCTCATTCGGACTGGACGTTGTTCCGCCCCGTGTCGCTCAAGGGTGATCGGGCTACTTTGTTCCAAGCCACTCGGCAGACGGCGGAAACAACGAGATCCCAACTTACGTCGCAAATCGACCTGCCACCAGCATCGGGTCGCGAGGAAGCGGTCGAGCAGGGGAATCCGCCAGAGTCGAGAGACGACCAGGAAATCCCTGGGCCGCCCTGGCGCCTTTGGAGCCCGGCATGAACATCTGTCCCCGCCAGACGGGCTGGCCTCTTCAGAAGTAGACCTGGAACCGCGTCCAGAACAGGTCGCTGTGACGGTGCGTCCGTCCCGGAGCAAACGCCACCGGACGGTGATACTGCGAATGCTGCCAGTCGAACAGAACCTTCACGTACTTGTTGAGATACCAGTTCACCCCCGCGTCCACCGTCTCCACGCGGTTCGTCCACCGCGCCGGATCCGCCAGTCCCGCCGTGAACACCCGCTCGTCGACCTCAAAGTGATCGAACCGGGCCTGCAGCTCGATCGCCCCGCAACCCCGCTGCCCGCTCCCGGGCGCAAAGGGCCGCAACGGCTCGACGAACGTCCGCCGCTCCACCGTCTCCCCGGTCAGGAAGTAGCCCCCCTGCAGATGCCACCCCTGCGTCGGCAGCCGGATGTTCCCGGACGTATTGTCGAAGCCGTACGAGTTGGAGCCCCCGTCGATCGCCGCCAGCAGGGACAGCTGTTCGTAGTACCAAGCGGCATGGACTTCCCACAGCTCGCGCAGGCCACGCTCCAGGACGTCCGGCTCGAATCTCAGAAACGTCGGCACCCCCTCGATCGTCCCGGCACTCTCCGTCGCACTGGCGGACGTGCGGAAGGCGATCGGCAGCGGAAACTGATTCTGACGGCCGTACGCGAACGACGCCCCCAGGTTCAGGTGGCGGAACGCCTCCCAGCCCTCGACGTTCCGCAGCGGGCGGACGTTCAGGTACCCCAGCAGGTCCTTGTCGGCGTTGTCGTCGAAGTACGAGTTTCGCGCGCCGTTGACGACCGCCAGGGCATAGTCGACTTCGTCTTGGAGCAGTTCGCCATGGAGCATCAGGGCGAAGTTCCGGTTATAGCCGTAGTTGAGCGCGAAGACCGACCGCTCCGGTGAGGACAGGAACTGGTTGCTCAGGGCGTACCAGTCGTAGGTGTAGGGAACGCGGAAGCGGCCGACGCGGAATTGAAGCCGCTCATCGGTCTTGAAGTTGAGGTACGCGTCAAGCAGGTCGAGGCTGCCGAGCCCCTTGTTGATCGAGACGTTGTACTCGATCGGCTCGGTCAGATGGCCGTTGAAGATCAGCCGCATCCGCGGGACATAGAAGCCGACCTGGTTGACCGGATCGGGATGCGGATCGCCGTAGGCCCGGATGTCGAGCTGCGTCTCGTTGTGGAACTGGAGCTCGTACTCCCCGTCGCCGGTCTCCCACCGGAAGCCTTCGTCGAAGACCCCCTTGAGCGCCTGGGGATCCGCCTTGCGGGTCACGGGCTCGTCGCCGCGGATGTCGGACGGCTGCGAGTCCAGCGCGGGGAACGCGCCCGGTGCCCCGCCGGGAGCCGGCGGACCGGTCATTGCGGCTGCAGGAGCCGCCTCGATCTGCTCGCGGAGGAGGGCGTTCTCCTGCTCGACCGCGGAGACCTTCTCCGCAAGCCGGCGGTTCGTCGCCTCGAGGCGGTCCAGCCGTTCGGCCACGTCCGGCACCGCGATATCCGGCACAGCAGGCGGCGACTCCGGCGACTCCTGGGCGGCCGCGGTGTCGACAAGGCTCAGGCACAGAATCACGGTCCAGACCCCTGCCGAAACCGCTCGTCCGAAAGTCCATCTGCAGAAACTCAGACCGACACGTTTTGACGACGGGCAGTGGAACAATGGGCTGGAACCGGGCATGCGGGGAACTCCCTTCAATATGGAGAGCCACCCTACGCACGATCTTAACAATCAACAAACACCCGCCCGGCGATCTTATGTTGTGCGGTTGTTTCTGCCGCCCGGTTCAAAGGCGCGGCTCGCCGACTTACGGAGGCGTAATGTTGAGCACCGAGTCCGCGCTCGGGTACGAGTGGCGTGCGACAGTTCTCGACGAGACGGCATCCGGCGAGCAAGGAGCCCAAAAACACAACACAGCGCCCCCCTGCACTTCCTGCCAGGGCCCCTGCCCTGGCCCCGGTGCTGACAGGTCGCCCAGTCCACGCCACACTCGCCATCGACGGCAAGAGCTCTGCGGCGATGGGAGGTTGGTGGCATGTCCACGATTCGGATGACGCACAGCGAACTGCGGACCCTCGTCGACTGGGCCGGCCGCGAAGGGTGGAACCCGGGACGGAATGACGCCGACCTCTTCTGGGACCTCGACCCCGACGGGTTCCTCGCCCTCGAGGTCGACGGCCGCCTCGCCGGAGGGGGAGCGATCATCCGCTACGACGAGCGGTTCGGCTTCATGGGCTTGTTCCTCGTCGATCCGGCGCATCGCGGCCGGAAACTCGGGACGGAGCTGTGGTACGCCCGCCGCGACCGGCTGCTGGCCCGGATGCAGCCCGGCGCAACGATTGGCCTCGACGCCGTCGACGCCATGATCCCGTTCTACGAGCGAGGAGAATTCCAGGCCCACTACCGGCACCGTCGGTTTGAGGTCCCCGCCGCCGCGGGGAAAACGCCCCCCGCCGACGCCAACGTGGTCGAGCTGAGCCGCGTCCCGTGGCCACAGGTCACGGAGCTGGACCGCCGCGGCTTCCCCGCCGACCGGAGCCGCTTCCTCCAGGCCTGGGTCCGGCAGCCCGGTGCGACGTCGCTGGGGTTGGTCGAAGGGGACCGCCTCCGGGGCTACGGGACGCTGCGGCCGTGCCGGACCGGATGGAAGGTCGGCCCGCTGCTCGCGGAGGACCGCGACTCGGCGGAGCGTCTGCTGCGGCGCTTTCGGCAGATCGCCGGCGAGGATCCGCTCACCGTCGATCTGCCGGACAACAATCCCGCTGCGGTCTCGCTGGCGCGGGATCTCGGGATGCGGGAAGTCTTTGGTTGCGTCCGGATGTATTACGGCCCCGCCCCCCGGATTCACGATTCGCAGGTCTTCGGGGTCGCGACGCTCGAAGTCGGCTGAGTATGAGGGGCGGACCACCGCGACCGTCGCCACGCCCTCAACCGGCGGCGCTCGGTCGTTGACGACGTCCGAGCGCCGCCGGGGCGCGTGGCGTTTGAGATCGTAGCCGCGTAAGGTGCGGGCGTTGGCCGGTTGGCGGGTTTCACTTGGCGACAGCGTCACATCCTTTGCGCGGGGGTGAGTGCGATGGCGAACGGGCAGCCGATGACGGCGGAGCGGGCGGTGGAGATCGAGGAGCTGGGGGAGCCGACCAGCGTTCACCCACCGGCCCAGTGGTTGCGGACTCTCGATCAGTTTTCGGACCCGGAGCGGGTCGTGCCGTGGGTGCTGGCGGGGCTCTTCATCGTGGTCGCGGGAGTGTTGTTCCAGCAGTACTGGAGCGGGGCCTGGGGGGCGGGAGGTCCGGCGGTGGCGCTGCCGATCGGCGGGGCGGTCAGCCTGGCGCTGGCGGTCGGTTCGGCGGCGTACGGATGGCGGGCGATCCGGAGGCCGGTGAAGGTGGTCGACCGGCCGACCTATTACTTCTACCCCGACGCTCTGGTGGTCGAGACCGCCGCGAGCACGGAGGTCTTTCGCTGGGAGGATGTGGACGAGTTGCTGGCTCCGGCAGCGACTGCGAAGGGGTTCCGGCTTGTGGCGCGGGATGGGCGGCAGGTGGACTTCTTCCAGTCGGTGGAGGAGTGGGGGCAGTTGATCCAGTCGACGATTGCGCGGGTGACGGCGGAAAAGTTGCCGGCGGCGCTGGAGGCCCTGGCCGCGGGTGAGACGCTGCGTTTCCGGAACCTGGGGATCCGGCGGGAGGGGCTGAGCAACAAGGACAAGCAGATCGACTGGTCGGAGGTGACGGCGATGGTGCTGCTGGTCCGTCCCGGGGCGAGCCTGTTGACGGTCCGGAAGAGCGGGTCGCTCTTGAACTGGTGTTCGATGGATCTGCTGGAGATGCCGAACAACCAGCTCGTTTACGAACTGCTGGTGCGGACGGCGCCGAAGCATTTGTTGAAGGAGGAGACGGCTTAGCCCCCCCCCCAGCCTCGCTCGATGACGTCCATGCCGGCGAATCATTCACCAGCGAAGCCAGAGTGATTCGGCAGCCGGGGTCAAGGGGGTCACCCCTTGACCCCGGAGGCGCTTCCACGAGGAACGTTCCAAGCCATTACGGAAACTGTAGGCCAACGAGAGACTCCGTAAGCCAGGCGTGGTCCGTAGCACCCCGATTTGGCGCGATGAACGTCGCGCGAGAATCGAAGCTGGTGCGGCGGCCCTCCCCTCAACGCCTGCGGTACACTCCGCTGGTGGCAAACTGATTCATCGATCCCGGAGGCTCTGGTGTGTGCACGGTACGAATTCATTGGCACCCCAGAACAGCTGATCGAGGCGTTCCAAGTGCTTCGTGAGGTCGAGATCGTTCCCCGACACGATATCCGCCCGACGACACAGGTCGTCGCCATCCGCCAGGCGCCGAACGGGAACCGCCAGGCGGATCTGCTCCGGTGGGGACTAATTCCGAGCTGGTCCAAGGACACCAAGGCTGCGGCGACGATGATCAACGCCCGCGGAGAGACGGTCGCTACGAAGCCATCCTTCCGTTCGGCCTTCAAGCGGCGTCGCTGCGTCCTCCCCGCCACCAGCTTCTACGAGTGGGAAAAGCTGACTGCCAAGGACAAGCAGAGGTGGCGCATTCACCGCGTTGACGAGACACCCCTCGCATTCGCTGGCCTCTGGGAGCATTGGGAGAAGGACGGTCAGGTGATCGACTCATGCTCGATTGTGACCACGGAGGCAAACGGGTTCATGCAGCGGATTCACGACCGCATGCCCGTGATCCTCGAGTTGGACGAGATCGGAGCGTGGCTGGACTCGGACAATGAGGCCCCTGGCGAACTCATCAGACCGTGTCCGGAAGACTGCCTGACGATGGAAACCGTCCCGCGGTTCATCGGAGACCGTACGGGAGACGGATCCGAAGTCGCACAGCCCGACTGAATGGAGCTGTTCGCGACTTGGTTCGATCGGAGGCGACGCGGCTCGTGGCATCCCGCGGTTCAGTCTCGTAGGGGTGCGTTGAGGCTTTGCGAAACGCTCCTGCATTCGTGTGGCTGCCACGGTGCGTTGCGGAGACTCAACGCACGCTGCATTCACTGCCACAGCGTCGCCGCGATGTCGTTGGGGCCGTCGATGCCGTTGGCGGGTTGGCCCTCGTCGTCCCTTCCGTTCGGTCCGACGCTATAGATCATGACGCCCTCTTCGGACTGGCGAAATCGAAGGGGTTGTTCGGTGAAGGGGTCGATGTTCTCTGCCGGGTCGCGGAAGAGGACGTCCAGGGAATCGGGGAGGGCGTGTCCGCGGGCGATGTGGGATTTCAGGAGGAAGACCGCTCGTAGTGTCGCCACTGCGGCTTCCGCAGTGGTCTGAGCGTTTTCGGTTTCGCTCACGCCTGTCACGAACTCAGCCGCCAGGGCCCGGCCGGCGAGCTCACTCGCCTGGTCGGGATGGGTGAGGAGCGACGCGGCGAAGAAGAGCCCCGGGGTCCCGCGGAAGGCCGCTTCACGGCTGTAGCGATTTTTCAGCTTTTCGAGATTCTCAGCTCGGAGGCGGTGTGATGCGGGAGTCCAGGCGTTCTCCAGGTCCAGGCAGGCCTGGTTGGCGGTCCGGAGGGTCGTGTTGACGTTGGAGTTTGCGAACACCAACTCCGTTGCCGCATGGTCCAGGCGTCGTCGGAGCTGCTTCATAGCCCGGGTGATCGGGGGATCGTCGCTCTCCAGCAGCGCAGCGAGGGCGCTCGACTCGCCGATCAGCTCCCCCAAAGGGGCCCGCCCCGAAAGGCACGCCAGGAGTCCGTCGGGAACCATGAACCGCTCGCGCTCCAGAACAGCGGCGACGGGGCGGACCTTGAGGAGCGGGGCCAACTCCTTCCAACGGGCGTCAATCTGTTCGGGCGTCAGGTCGGCACGGGAGACCCATTGAGCGAGTCCGTCGATCGCCTGTCGGCGGCAGGCCAGGCCGATGAGGTATTCGATCAGACACCAGCCGTTCTCCTGATGCCGCGCCATGTGGACGGCCGTCAGGAGGTCGCCCCAGGAGCCTTCGAGATCCTTTTCCTGCAGCCGCAGCATCGCGCGGGTCGTCGTGAGCCGGACGGCGTCCCGGAACTCCACGATGGTCATCAGGAGCGCCCCGCTCAGCGGCGGCTCGGATGTGCTCACCAGGGGCGTAAAGGCCTTGGGACGCCGTGCCGCTGCCTGCAGGAGATCCAGGGCCCGCGCGTTGGTATCGACCCATCGCGCGGCCTCGCGGCAGTCCGTCCGGCTCCAGGGTGTGGTCGCGATTCTCCGCTCGAGCATTCCGAATTGATCGAAGTCTTCTGGCGATGAGGTCTCGGGATATTCCAGGCGCTTCAGAATCCGGGTCTCCGGAATCCGGATCTGAAGCACGGTCTCGATCGTCTCCCGTTCCTTTTCAAGACGCCGGGCTTCCCCGATCACCTGCCACATCAGGACCCAGAAGTTCTCGTCGCGCTCGACCCCGCGGCCGAGCGTTTCATTGAGAGAGGCGACGTAATCCGGAAAGCCATCCGGCCGCAAAGGACGGGTGATGACCGTCGTTTCCGGCGAGATTTCGAGTCCGATCTCTTTGGCAGTTTTCGGCATCTCTGCGAAGACCCGTGGGGAGAGCCAGCTCCCGATGGTGATGAGCGCCGTCAGGACGGACAAAACCGACGACTCGTTGCAAAACCTCCACCGCCGCTCAGCCATGGCCCGCTCCCGCAGAAGGTTGGGATCGTGCAAAGGATAGCGGGTCGCGATGAGTCTCGCAGGTTGCATTGAGGCTTTGCGAAACGCACGCGCGTTCGTGCCGGGGTCGCGGTGCATTGGCCTGCATCCTCTCCGACTGCACCACACGGCACGCTCGGACAGGGTGGTCCATGGAGCCTATGAAAAGGGGCTGGCGCCCGGAGGCCCTGCCCTGCGGACGGTCTCACGCCACCCGTTGGCCGTGAGCATCCCTGCATATCTTTCAAAAGCGCCACGCCGGGGAGGCGAAGACCGGAGCGTGAGCGCGGGGCAGTGAGACCGGAACGGTTCGCTCCCCGGAAGTCGCGGCGGTCGTTGGGGTTAATCCCCTTCTGACCGGCGCGGGGCGGTCTCGCATGGGGGTTTGGCCGAAGGCGCCGCGACTTGGCTGGATCGGGAAATTCGGGCCGCGAATTGTCCTTGTTCGAAGAGGGAGTGAAGCGTAAAACGAACCTGTCCGAATTGTAATGTTCGTAGGCGTGCCACCCGGCACGCCTACAGCGTCTCAGAGTGGCGACAGCGAAAGACACTTCACCGTAACAGGTTGCGTCAAAACACCGTTGTCGCCGATCCGCCCCCGGCGGCTCTCCGTGGCGGGGGGTTCCTCGCCCCGCCCTAGGGACACCGGGAACGTCCCGCCGACTGCCTCACGTCCGCAGCCGCGGACGCCGACTTGCCCTCTCCAACCCAGGACCGAGTGGCGGAAACACCAACGAGCCCTGGGAGCGTGTTCATGATTGCCTCTCGCCGCCACGATTCGAAATGGCCCGAGTCCCCCCTGCTCGCCGGCTGGCTGGAGCGGATCGGCCGCGATCTGCGGGTGGACGTGGACGCCCATCAGGCGAGCCGCCTGCTCGATGACGCTCGCGACGGGAGCGCGGCCTCCGGTTCCGGAACCGACGACTGGCCGACCTGGATGGCGGACGCGGCCAGTCACTTCCGCCTCTCCGTCCGGCCGGTCGACTGCAGCGGGAACGAACTCGTCGAACTCGCCCGGAGCCGCGTCTCCTACATCGCGCGGCTCGTCGATCAGGATGTCTGGATCGCCTGCTCCGGACCGGCCTCGCAGGTCACCCGGTCGCACGGCCCGGACCACCGGACGACGACCTGGGAGTCCGTCGGGAGCCTCGCTCCCCTTTGGAAGGAGGGGGGGGCCGACCGCGCGGTGTGCGTCGTCGTCCAGGCCCGGCTTCTCGACCACAGCGACCACGATCCGCACTTCCACCCGAAGCCGCAGGCCCGGCTCCGGGCGTGGCTCCGTCCGGAGATGCCGGACATCCTGATGATTCTGATCTACGCGCTCGTCGCGGGGGCCCTGTCGCTGGCGACGCCGCTGGCGGTCGAGGCGCTCGTCAACACGGTCGCCTTTGGCCGGCTGCTGACGCCGGTCGTGGTCCTGGCACTCATCCTGTTTGCGTTCCTCGTGTTCTCGGCCGCCATGAAGGTCCTGCAGACCATGGTGGTGGAAATCCTGCAGCAGCGGCTGTTCGTCCGGGTCGCGGGGGACCTGTCGGCCCGGCTCCCGAACCTTCGCGCCGATGCCATGGGATCGCTCGAGGGACGGGAGACCGTGAACCGCTTCCTGGACGTGGCGATCGCCCAGAAGGCGATCGCGGCGCTCCTGCTCGATGGAATCTCGCTCGTTCTCTCGATGCTGATCGGGATGGCGGTCCTCGCCTTCTACCACCCGTGGCTGCTCGGCTTTGACCTCGTGCTCGTCGCGGCCCTGGTCGTCACGGTCTGGATTATGGGACGGGGGGCGATCCGGACCGCCATTGCGGAGTCCCGCACGAAGTACCGCGTGACCGCCTGGCTGGAGGACCTGGCGGGCTGCCGGACGGCGTTCCGGTATCCGGGCGGGGCGGACTACGCGATGATGCGGACCGACCGGCTCGTCCACGAGTACATCTCGGACCGGAAGGACCACTTCGCGATCCTGCTGCGGCAGATCACCGTGTCCCTCGCTATCCAGGCGATCGCCAGCACGGCGCTCCTGGGGCTGGGAGGCTGGCTCGTGATCTCCGGCCAGCTCAGCCTGGGGCAGCTCGTTGCCGCGGAGCTGATCGTGGCCGTCGTGGTCGGCGCCTTCACGAAGCTCGGCAAGCACCTCGAGAGCTTCTACGACCTGATGGGAGCGGTCGACAAGATCGGCCACCTCGTCGACCTGCCGATGGAGCAGGCGAGCGGGGTCCTCAGCCTGCCGACCGAAGGGGCACTCCCGGTGCGGCTCTATCGCGTCGCCACCGGGCACGCCGACCATCACCCGGAACAGGAGACCGAAGACGATCCGCACAGGATCGAGGTTCACCCCGCGGATTCCCACGGCGGTGCGGCCGGCGCGCATGGCGGGCCGGTGACACTGCACTTTGAAGCGGGATCGCGGTGGGCCGTCCTCGACACCGAGGGGGCGGGACAGTCGCCGCTGGGAGACGTGGTGTTCGGCCTGCGGACCCCGATCTCCGGCTACCTCTCGATCAACCGTTACGGGCTGCGGGACATCCGGCTGGAGTCGCTCCGCCGGCGGGTTGCGCTCGCCCGCGACAACGAGCTGTTCGTCGGCAGTATCGCGGAGAACATCCACGTCGGCCGGACCGACATCCCCTCCGAGGCGCTGCACGACGCCCTGGAAGAAGTGGGACTCATCGAAGACGTGCTGACCGCCCCGCACGGCCTGGAGACGGTCCTCTCGACCGGCGGCCTCCCCCTGCTGGGACATCAGCGGACGAAGCTGCTGATCGCCCGGGCGATGGCGGGCCGGCCGGGGGTCCTGATCGTCGACGGCCTGCTCGACGCGCTCCCCGACGACGAGGCGCTCGAGATCCTGCGGCGGCTCGTCGATCCCGTCCACGACTGGACGCTGATCGTCATCACGGCCCGGGCCTCGCTGGCCGAGCACCTGCCCAGGGCGTTTTCCCTGCAGGGGACGGCGCTCGTTCCCGACACGATTTCTCACGCGGTTTCCGAGGTCGGCCACCATGCCTGACGCCCTGCATACGCTCCGAACGGCCGCCACCGCCGCTCCCCCCGTCCCCGCGGCCAAGCCCCGCTCACGGATGACGCTGGCGGAGGTCGATCTCCCCGCGCTTCAGCTCGTGCGGACCTCCCGTCTGACGCGGCGGATCGCCCGGAGTCTCGTCGCGCTGATGATCCTGGGGGCGGTGTTGATGACCGTCATGCCGTGGCAGCAGTCCGTGAAGGGATCGGGGAACGTCGTGGCGTTCTCCACGCTCGAGCGGACCCAGGTGATCGAGGCGCCGGTGAAGGGCCGGATCGTCGAGTGGGGGGAGAACATCTTCGAGAACGCCCACGTCACCAAGGGGCAGATGATCGTCGAGATCCGGGACCTGGACGAGGCGTACGCGAGCCGCCTGCAGGACCAGTTGCGGAACAGCGAGATCCAGGTGACCGCCTCCCGCCAGCAGCTCGACGCGAGCCGCCGGGCGCTCGTGGCGGCCGAGACGATCGTCGGTGCGCTGGAGGCCCAGGTACGGGCCTATCAGGTCGTGAAGGAAGAGACGATCGCCTCGCAGAACGCCTACGTCACGATGGCCAGGGAAAAGATCCGCGCGGAACAGCAGCAGCTCAGCGAGTACGAGGCGGCGGTGCCGCAGCTCCAGGCGGAGCTCGAACGCTCCCGGCTGCTGCAGGCCAACGGCAACCTGGCGCTGCAGAAGGTCCAGGAGGTGGAGCGGAAGTTCAACGAGGCGAATGCCAAGGTGAGCCGCGCCGAGGCCTACGTCTCGTCCGCTTCGGCCGACCTCGAAGGGAAGATCCGCGAGCGGGAGGCGAAGGCCCAGAAGGCCCAGGTCGACATCGACTACGCCAACGCGACCCTGCAGAAGGCGGAAGGGGACATCGCCAAGGCCGAGGGGGACATCGCCAAGGTCCAGCAGGAGCTGAGCAAGACCGAGAAGGAGCTGCTGGAGTACCAGGTGAAGGTCGCCCGCCAGGACAACCAGGTGGTCCGGGCGCCGTTCGACGGCATCCTGACGCAGATCACCCCCAGCCTGGCGAGCGGCGTCATCAAGGAAGGGGATCCGCTGTGCACGATCGTCCCCGAGACCGCCGACCGGGCGGTGCAGGTGTGGCTGCCGGGGAACGACGCGCCGCTGGTGCAGGTCGGCCGGCACGTCCGGCTGCAGTTCGAAGGGTGGCCGGCGATCCAGTTCGCCGGATGGCCCTCGGTGGCGATCGGGACGTTCGGCGGAGAAGTCATCTCGGTAGACGCGACCGACAACGGGAAGGGGCAGTTCCGGGTTCTGGTCCGCCCCGACGCGGACGACCAGTCCTGGCCGTCCGATCGGTTTCTGCGGCAGGGGGTCCGGGCGAACGCCTGGGTCCTGCTCGATCAGGTTCCGCTGTGGTACGAGTTCTGGCGGCAGCTCAACGGCTTCCCGCCGGTCGTGGACGTCGAAGAACCGACGGACAACAAGAAAGTCAAAAAGGGACCGAAGCTCCCGAAATGACCTGTCGCTCCGGTCCGGCAGACTTTCCGGTCTGACCGGATCGAGGCCGGAGAACCCGGCGAGATTTTCGCCATGTCCCCGGTGAAGGTCGCCCCTCCCCCGCTTCGAGGACGAAGGAACCGGAGCGTGGCGCGGGTGGTTTCGCCGGGAACCCTCTGGCAGCAGAGACGGGAACGAGACAGCACGCCTCCGGGAAGCGGACGGCGGCTCCGACGATCCGATGACGGTCCAGGGAGGGACCCGGTGGCGAGAACGCGCAAACTCACGGCTCTTCTGATGCTCCTCGCGCTGGGATGCGCCTCATCCCGCGGCCGGACCAGCGCCACATCGAACGAGACTACGAAGGCCGGGGCGGCCGAAATCGCCGACGCCCATTCCGATGCCGATGACGAGTCGGCGTCGACCGTCGCCTCCCGCCAGGAGACCCGCTTCCGTCCGGAGTCCGCGTCCGGTCGGGAAGCGGCCGCGGTCGCCGGTCGTCTTGCCCGCTCCCAGCCGCGGAACGAAGCCGCCGCCCCCCCGGCCGCTGCCGCGGTCCGCGAGATCTCGCTGACCGCTTCGGAAGACGAAGCCGACGACGCTTCTCCGAACCGGGCCGACGCGATCCCCGTCGAACCCGCCCCCGCCGATGCTGCGGCGAAGGACGCGGAGGAGATCCCGGTCCGCGAGGTGCCGCGGGCCGACGTCCTGGTGCTTGATGACGTCATCGGCGGGGTCTACACCTCGTTCCCGCTGCTGCAGGCGGCGTTCTTTTCCCGGAACGTCGCGGCGGGGGACCAGATCGCCGCGCAGGGGGGCTTCGACCTGAAGCTCAAGGCGGCCAGCGAGACCGGCCCCACCGGATACTACGAGACCTATCGCCACTCCGCCGGGATGTTGCAGCCGCTCTACAACGGGGCGGACGTCTTTGCCGGATACCGCGTCGGGCGGGGCTACTACCAGCCGTGGTACCTGGAGCGGCAGACGAACGACGGCGGAGAGTTCAAGGCGGGGGTCGTGATCCCGTTTGCCCGGAACCGTTCGATCGACGAGCGGCGGGCGAACCTGTGGCGGGCCGAGTACGACGTCCAGATCGTCGAGCCCGAGATCCAGTCGCAGCTCATCTCGTTCGTGCAGGACGCCTCCTACGCCTATTGGGACTGGGTCTCGGCGGTCGACAAGCTGCGGATCGCCGAGCGGGTCCTGAGCCTGGCGGTCGATCGCACGGAGCGGATCGAGAGTCAGGTCGAAGCGGGCCTGATCGACCCGCCGGAGCTGACCGACAACCTCCGTCTCGTGGCGGAGCGGCGGGGCTATGTGGCGGTCGCGACCCGGATGGTCCGCGAGAAGGCGGTCAAGCTGTCGCTCTTCTCGCGCGACGCCGCCGGCGCGCCGCTCGTGCCGACGATCGAGCAGAGTCCCGGTTTCCCGGAGCCGCACGTCGTCGATCCCGAGCTGGTGGGGGTGGACTCGACGCTGGCGATCGGAGCCCGTCCGGAGCTGCGGACCCTGGCGCTGACGCGGCGGAAGTATGAAGTCGACTTCCAGCAGGCGCGGAACGACACTCGCGCGAATGTCGACGGGGTGCTGGCCGGTTCGCAGGACGTCGGTGCGCCGACGAGTTCCAAGCGGGACAAGTCGCAGTTCGAGACCGAGGCGTCGATCTTCGTCGAGGCTCCGCTCCAGCGGCGGAAGGGCTACGGCAAGATGCAGGCGATCGAAGGGAAGATCGCCCAGGTGAATGCGAAGACGCGGATGGTGGAGGACAAGATCGTGGCCGAAGTGCAGGCGGTCTACGCGGCGCTGATCGCCACCGTCGAGCAGCTCCATCAGGCCCGGCTGGCGGTGAAGTACGCGGAAGACCTGGCTGCCCGCGAGCGGCAGAACTTCGAGCTGGGGGCGTCGGACCTCCTGAAGGTGACGCTGCGGGAGCAATACGCCGCGGAATCGGCCCTCAAGCAGATCGAAGCCCACCAGCAGCACCAGAACGCCCGCGCGGACTACCGGGCGATCCTGGCGCAGGACGGCGTGCCGTGAGAGATCGCCGTCGAGGCCCAGCACACCCTGCTTCGCATAACGCCACACCCCGTCAACGCCGATCACCGCACCGCGAACTCGGCGGCACCCGACACCTTGACGGTCATGACTCCGACGTCCGTTGACCGGGACAGGAACATGTCACCCGGGTCATTCTCCGTCACCCGGGTCATTCTCCGTCACCCGGGCCTCGAAGGAGGTCTTCACCCCCTCGGGGCCGCGAAGCGAAAGCTCCCCCTTCCAGCTGTCCCTCAGGCGGGAGAGCGAGACAAGCTCCGCCGACCGAAGGAGCGGCAGCAACCGGATGAGCTCCGCATCCTCCAGCTCGCGCGTCCCTTTGTCCGACCACACCTCGGCGGCCGGAAACACGACGGGCGAGGACGCACCCGGAAACGACGTCAGTCCACGAACCACGTTAGGCGGCCCCGCTCCGACATCACTTTGAGCTTGAACTTCGACGTCGGGGAGAGGGCGAGTTCCCGCACGGTGGAGTCGCTCCCGCGTTCGGTGTCTGGAAGCAGCCGCAGTTTCGTCCCGTCCCGCCACAAGCAGTCTTGGAACAGCGGCTGCGTGCCGCTGCTGCTCACCGCGATCCAGTCGATCTTCTGAGCGGGGATTTCGAACGCTCCGAAGATGGCGACTTCACCGGGCTCCAGCGTGAAGGCTCCGGGATGGCTCTTCGGCGGCGCGGCGGCCTTGAAGACCTGGCACGTCTGGTCATGGTCAACAAGTTCGGCCGCCGTCACGACGGCGAAGAGGCCGATGTCCTTGGGCTCGAACTTCATGGGAAGCTTCGCGGCGAAGAAGTGCACCTGCTGCGTGCCAGCCGAAAGGAAGCCCTCGACGCGCGGCCCCTGGATGGCTGACGGATCCCAGCGAAACAGCGGCGGTGCGGCCTGGCCCGCCGCGATGGCCACGAAGAGAATGAGCAGGAGGGCTTTCATCGGAGCACCCGCGGGGCCTCGAGGCGACGAACGGAAGTGTCCAGTCTCGCTCACTCCCCGGTCAAGTCGCAGCCACTTGGACCAGCAAGGTGCGTTGAGTGCTCGAATGCACGGTGAGCCGCGTCCCGGCCGGCACGGCGGCCATAGCTCAAACCCAACGTGCGACGGCAGCCGGGGTCAAGGGGGTCTCACCCCCTTGCCGCCGGAGGCGCTTCCACGAGGAACCGTGGTAAACAACGGATGTCCCCTTTGTGGGACCGGCGTTGAGAACTCACCGCTCGCTTTGCAATCCCCGCGGGTTGGTGAGGGGGCATGCGGCACGTCGTCCGCGCTTGGACACTCACTCCTTCAGCTATCTCTCGACGGCCAGGCCTCCGGCGGGCAAAGGGCCAGAAAAACAACACAGGCCCCTCTGCACTCCCCACCAGGGTCCCCCTGGACCCGGTGGACGGAGAGGTGAGTGACGTCGCGCCCTTATGGCGACGGCAGACGGATCAGCGACATCTGCACCGGCGCCTGCCCCTCACCTGGATGCACCAGGATCGTCGTCGCGTCCTTCGTCAGGTTCGCCACCCCCGCCTCATAAACCGGGTACTTGTCCGTCCCGATCGTCCACGCCGCCCGCTGCGTCTCTTTGTCGACCGAACCGTACATCGCCTCGACCTGGTCCGACTTCCGGTTGTGATAGTTCCCCCGGATCGCCCCGTTGGGATTCAGCGCGAGCTGGAAGATGTCGTCCGACGTCGTCTCGTCCCCCGTACAGACCGCAAACACCCCCAGCGGCACCCACGCCGTGTCCTGCGCCGACGTGACGTTCAGGAAATCGTCCGACTGCCCGAGGGCCGCGATCTCGCTCGCCTGCTGGCTATAGGTCTGCGGCGTGCCCGCCACATCCCCGTTGACATACACCGCGTTCGACTGCGCCACGACGTTGGCACCGTAGTCGTACGCCACCGGCGCGGCGGCCAGGCCCAGAGTCGTCGCGACCGCGCCGTACCCCGGATTCCCGTAAACGGCGGTCGAGGTCAGGTTCCTCGGGACCCAGGCTCCCGGATGACTCCCCCACATCTCGGAGCTGTAGGTCGGATAGACCGCCGCCGACGCCCGGAACGCGTTCGACTGCGCATTGAGCGCCGTTGACGACCGGTAGTACGTCCCCGAGACATTGTTGACGTTGTTGACGTTGATGCTGTTGTTGTTGACGCGGGCGTTGTTGAACTGATTGCCGCTGATGTTGTTCGCGTTGATGTTGTTGACCGTATTGTCAGGTCGACGACCGGGGTACCCCGCCGGATTCCCCCCCGTGCCGGGCCGTGCCACGGCGCCGCCGGCGGGAACCCCCGTCCCGCCGCCGCCGATCCCCGGCCGGAAGCCCGGTCCGCCAGCCGGCCCACCGCTCGTTCCCCCTCCGCCGATTCCCGGCCGGACGCCGGTCCCTCCCGCGGGGCGCTCGACGCCGCTTCCGCCTTCACCCGGGCGAGTGCCGCCCGCCGGTCTTTCGGCCGGTCGCTCTGCACCCCCGCCCGCTCCCGGCCGCCCGCCGGTTCCACCGCCCGGCCGCTCGGTTCCACTGCCGCCCATGCCGGGCCGAGGGCCGCCGCCTCCCGCGCCCGGTCGTGGGCCGCCTCCTCCGCCGCCGATCCCGCCAAACGAGAAGTCGCTGTGACCGGCTCCTCCCGCATGCCCCGGTCCCCCGGGCGAAGCGCCGCCGGGCTCGCGTCCCGCGCCCCCCTTGTTCGAGAGACCGCCGCCAAAGCCTCCGGCCGGTTGGCGTCCCCCGCCGGCCCCGCCGCCAAACCCGCCTCCGCGGGCTTCACCACCGCCGAAGCCCCCGCCCCCGCCGCCGCCCCGTTGCGGTCCTCCTCCACCGAATCCGCCCCCGCCCCCGCCCGGTCCGCCCCGGCCGCCTCCGCCCCGTTGGGCGAAGGCCGGGGATTGCGTCAACAGGAGCGAGAGGACGATCGCCCGGAGGGCAAGTTTTTTGAGCAGCATGATGTGGTTCTCGGGGCGGTTTTGTCGGGCTTCCGTCCGCGGGACGGGAGTGGATGTGTCGAGGTCGATCGGATGAATCTCCGGAGCGGCGGGCTGTCCCCGCCGACCGGACCAGGCTCGATGATGTCTCTGGGGTTGCGCTCGGCCTGCTACTTGGCGGCCGGAATCCGGGTCACCTTGACCGGGGCCAGATCGGCGATTTCGTTGCCGTTGAGGAGGCGGTTCGTCGACTGCCAGGTGAGGGTGTCGGCGTTCACCCGCCGCAGGATGTTGGTCTCCTCCAGCGTCGCCCCGTTTGGAAGCGAGCCGGCCGCGGAGAGGATCCAGTCGTGGCCGTCGGGGCTCCAGTCCGCTTCACCGACGCCGCCGTTGGCTTCAAAGGTCCAGGAGTGCAGCTTTCCGGTGGCGGGATCGATGCCGATCACCTGGCGTCCGGTGAGGGTGCGGTCCCCTTCCTGAAGGCGGAACGTCACGTCGATGAATTTCTTGTTGGCGTCCCAGGCGTAGCGGGTGTGGATCTCGGCTCCTCCGCCGACGGTCGACTTCCATTCACCAATCAGCCAGTCGAGGTCAGCGATCAAGACCCCTTCTTCGGCGGATTCACTGAGGCTGGCGATGCGCCACTGGTTCTCTTCCTGGACCAGGAGGGCTTCGTAGCGGGCCTTGGTCGCGGCCTCGGCGGCTCCTTTGCGGATCGTGACTGTTCCCTGTTCGATCGCGGCGGCGCTGGAGAGGAACCTCAGGGATTCGGGTTGGATTTCGGCGGTGAGTTCGGGGGTGGCCGCGAAGAACTCGGTGAAGCCGGTTTCGAGGGCGGGTCGGCCGTGGACCGTCAGGCCGCGGACGGTGGCGTGTTCTCCTTCGGTCGTCCAGTGGTTCGCGAGGGCTTTGGCGTCGCGGGCCTGGAAGGCTTTGACGAAGGAGGCCATGGTGTCGCGGATCGCCTGTCGGTCGGCGGGTCGGGATTCTGCCGCGGGGGCGTTGGCGGCCGCGGCGGGCTGAGGTTTTGGTTCCTGGGCGTGGGTGATGGCCGGTGTGATGAGGGCGATCAGTGTGAGGGACAGGGTGAGGCGGATCATGGGGTGCGACTCCAGCACGAAAGAGCGGCCGCGCGGACGGGGGCCGTATGTTGCGCGGTCGAGAACAGGACCAGCGGGGACTGGGAAAGGGCAGCCGTTGAAGAATCGGACGCGATTCCATCGCGCCCGCCCGATGACGGGTTGAGGCGCAGGTTACCACTCGCATTCCAACGGAACCAGCCTCCATGTCACCGGGCCCAGGGGCACCCTGGTCAGGGGATGCAAGGGGGAGAATCCCCTTTGCCCGCCGGAGGCCTGGCCTGTCTCGATCTGTCTGAAGGAGCGAGTGCCCAAGCGCGGACAACGTGCCGTATGCCCCCCTCACCAACCCGCTCGGAGTGCAAAGCGAGCGGTGTACGTTGAGGGAGTTCTCAACACGGAATTCACAAAGCGGACGTCCGTCGCTTGCCACGGTTCCTCATCGAAGCGCCTCCGGCGGCAAGGGGGCGAGGCCCCCTTGACCCCAGCGGCCGTGGCACGATGGGTTTGAGCGAGCACCGCTGTGCCGGCAAGGACGATGGGCAACATTGGCGTCCCGCATGCTCCGTTCGGTAGTGTTTCGCTCTACGACACCTCCCCCTCATGACAGGACCGCCACGGATGAGACGCCCTCTTTCCTTCGTCGCGCTCGCCCTCGCGCTGATGCTCCTCACGGCATCCACCGCCATCGCAGACGAACCACCCGCCAGCCCCGAAGTCGCGGCGGCTCTGCAGCCCTACTTCGACCAGCACAAAATCGCCGGGGTCATCAGCATCGTGGCGGACCGCACCGGCAAAGTGCACTACCGCAACCTCATCGGCCACGCGGACGTCGAGGCCGGGAAACCGATCCGTGAAGACAACGTCTTCTGGATCGCCTCGATGACCAAGATGTTCGCCGGCGCCTCGATCATGATGCTCGTGGGCGAAGGCCGCGTCCGCCTGGACGACCCCGTCACCAAGTTCATCCCCGAACTCAACAAGTGGATGGTCGTCGAGGAGCGAGACGACTCACACCTCCTGCTGAAGCCGCCCGTCCGCCCCGTGACGGTGCGGCATCTCCTGAGCCACACCAGCGGCCTGACCGGCTCGTCGGAACTGCAGCAGACAACCGGCGCCGACAGCGCGTCCCTCAAGGCCCGGGCGATCAGCTCGGTGACGGGCCCCCTGCAATGGCATCCCGGCGACAAGTACAAGTATGGGAACCAGGGAATGAACATCGCCGCGCGGATCGTCGAGATCGTCAGCGGGCAGCCCTACGAGGAGTTCCTGCAAAAGCGGTTCTTCGATCCGCTCGGAATGACGGAGACGACCTTCTGGCCGACCGAGGCCCAGATCGCGCGGCTGGCGGGAGCCTACGGTCCGAACAAGGACGGAACCGGCTACACCCGCGGCGACGTCGGCTTCCTGACCAAGCCCTGGAGCGACCGGACCCGCCGTTATCCCGAGGCGGGTGGCGGACTGTTTTCGACCACGCACGACATCTTCCGCTACGGCTTGATGCTGGCGAACGACGGGGAGCTGGAGGGGAAGCGGTACCTCTCGTCCAAGGCAATCAAGGAGCTGCAAACGGTTCAGACCGGGGCGACGGGGGTGAACTACAGCCTGGGCTACCATCTGCGGAACGGGATGTTTGGGCACGACGGCGCTTATGGAACGGACCTGTCGGTCCATCCCGAGACGGGGATGGTGGCGATCTTCATGGTTCAGTGCACCAGTGGAGACCAGTGGGCGGCGCGGGATTTGTTTCTGAAGACCGCGTCGCAGATTTTCCCGAAGTAGCCTGCAAGCGGGATAACACATCCGACCTTCGATCCACGCTCGCCACGCAACCGGGTCCAGGGGCACCCTGGTGGGGGATGCAAGGGGGTCACACCCCCTTGCCCGCCGGAGGCCTGGCCTCTCTCGCTCTCGCTGAAGGAGCGAGTGTCCAGGCGCGGACGACGTGTCGGATGCCCCCTCACCAACCCGCTGCGATGGCAAAGCAAGCGTCGAAGGGTGAGGGAGTTTTCAATACCCGTTCCCTGAAGCGGCCGGGTAGCACTGCTGGCAGTTTTGGGACAGCAGTAAGCAGACGTCCAACTCGAGCTCGGCACTGCTCGTCAAAGTACGAGCAGTGACACCCTGCACCACATCGGCGTCGGATGTCATCCGTGGTGCATTCCCCTGCACCCTGCCCGGCTCAGTCACGCCATCCAAGGGAGCGCGGCGACGTGGAACCGGATGTCGCGGTCCAGATGCAGCCCGAAGTGCTCCGCCAGGACGCTCAGGAGTTCGTCCCGCGAGGTCAGCGTCCGCTTGTTCGGCGTCCCGTCCGCCTCGCGGATCGTAAACTCGTTGTCGAGGAGGGTAACGCGGCGGCCTCCGGGGGCGGCGCGGGCGACGAGCAGGCGGCCCTTCATGTGGGACTGAGGGTGGGTGCAGGTGAACCAGCTTGCGACTTCGCAATCGATGAGGGGCATCTCTTCGAGGGTGAAGTCGCAGACGTCGGTCCACGCGCCGGCGACGCGGGCCTGGTGGTAGTAGAGGGAGCCTTCGCGGATGAGGCGGCGGGGCTCGTGGGGAGTGGGCTGTTCGGTGTCGAGTTCGAGGCGGAGCGCGGCCGTCGGGCTGAGGCGGCCGATGCCGGCATCCGCGAGCCAGGAGACTCCGTCGAGCTCGACGCGGCAGAAGAGGTGGGTTCGGGGCGGGATGCTGTGCCGTTCGCGGCCGACGCGGGCCCGGGCGCTGAGCGGCCGGACGTGGAAGCCGAGGGATTCCAGGACAAAGAGCAGGAGTCCGTTCTGCTCGAAGCAGTAGCCGCCGCGGCGGTCGTGGATCAGTTTGCGCTGCAGGGAGGCGGGGTCGAGGAGGACCGGGCGATTCAGCAGCGAGTCGAAGTTCTCGAACGGGATCTGCTCGACGTGGGCGGCGACGACGCCGTTGAGAGTCGCGAGGGTCGGCTCGCGCGGACCGGTGTAGCGGATGCGGTCGAAGTAGGCGTCGAGATCGATCGACGGGGAAGGAGACGCGGAGGGCGATGTCGGAGACGCGGACATGGGGCGCTCAGGGGGCTGATCGTTCGGAGTTCGGCTCGGGAGCCCTCGCCAGATCTGTCGTCAGGAGGCGGGCAATTCGGACAGGTGAGCCATCCCTTTCATCTATGTCTCAACATCACTGCGCCACAGATAGACACAGATGAACACAGATTCAAGCGGGAATGCCGCGGCTCTGAAGCAGGGGCGAGCGACAGCCGGCGCCGCTTGTCGCTGGATCAGCCAGCGTTGACGACTCCTCCACTCCACATCGTGTGCCGGGCATCGCCGCGGCGTTGACGAGGGGGGATTCGGCGTGTTGTCGGCGCTTGGACAAGGTTGCTTTTCGACGATACCCGCGCGCCTGAGTACCACTCACCGCGGCGTCGGGGACCACGCCTTCAGCTTCGACCGCATTGCCTCGACGCGCGGGAGGTCTGACTCCGCCAGGTTCTTCGACTCGGCCGGGTCGAGAGCGAGATCGTAGAGCTGGGGCCCCGTCCCGTCCTCCTGCATCAGCAGCTTCCACTGCCCTTCGCGGATCGCGAGGTCCGGTGCCGCATTGTCGCCGTCTTTGGGACGGTCAGGAGGACGACGCCAGAACAGCGGGCCGCTTCGTTTCCAGGAACCCTTCTCCGTGATCGCCTCGCTTGCGTTCTCGCCATCGTAGGATGCGGTCGCCTCACCTCCTGCGAGCGCCAGGATCGACGGAGCAAGGTCGAGGGCCGAGAGGACTGACTCGGTGTCCGTCGTCCCCCGTCGCTCCGGATCGACGAGGCCCCCCCAGGCCAGGAACGCTTCGCGGATCCCCCCTTCATAGAGGAGCCCCTTGTGGCCCCGCAGGCCCGCCGTCTTGCCGGCTCCCGGTTCGGGACCGTTGTCGCCGGCGACGAGGACCAGCGTGTTGGCCCACAGCTCCTTGTCGGACCGGATCCGCTCGAACAGCGGCGCGAGCTGCCGGTCCAGATTCTCCAGCACGCTCCGGTACCGCGCCTCCTTGGTCTCCGCCGCCGCACCGGGAGGGGGCGAGAACGGCGAGTGAACATCGTCCGGCCACAGGTTGATGTAGAACGGCTTCCGCTGCGCGCGGGCCTCGTCGAGGAACGCCAGGCTCCGGTCGACGAACCGCGCCGTCACCTCGTGCCGCGGCGCCCAGGTAATCTCCCCCCGTCCCAGCTTCTCGCTCCCCAGGCCGAGCCGCAGCTTCTCGCGGGGGCGGCCGTCAAAGCCCCCCATCACCGGCAGCACCCGGTCGCCGAGCCCTTCGAAGTTCGTCAGCGAGGCATCGAAGCCGTACTCCGAGATCAGAGGCGCCTCGCCGACATCCCGCTGCCCGCCGAGGTGCCACTTTCCGAAGTGGCCAGTTGCGTAGCCGAGAGCCTTCAGGCTCCGGGCGAGACTGGGGGCCTGGGGATCGAGCCACTGGGCCATCCCCCGCCGCTCGTTGGACTCGCGCGTCTCCAGAAACGACGTGATCCGCCACCGCTGCGGCCACTGTCCCGTGAGCAACCCGCACCGGGACGGCGAGCAGATGGGAGCGGCGACGTAGAACTGCGTGAACCGGATCCCCTCGCGGGCGACGCCGTCCAGCACCGGCGTCCTGGCGGCCCCGCCGTAACAACCCAGGTCGCCGTAGCCGAGATCGTCGATGAACGCGATCACGACGTTCGGCGGCGTTTTCCGCTCAGCCGCCGACACACGATCGCCGGCCGGGAGAAAGCCGAGGACGACGGCAAACGCGGTCACAAATCGAAGGAGCAGGAGCTGCATGAGATCGCTTCGAGACGTTCGGTGGACGAATGTTGCCGACCGGCTGCACTGTGTCGTTCTCGTGCCCGGCCGTCGAGACAGGGGACCGATGGGCGAACGAGGAGGAACTGTGCTCGCGCCGACTGTCAGTCGTAGTAGCCCATTCGGTGTGCCGCAACACCTTCGACCACCCCAGACGGTGCGTAAACTGCAATGCCTGCTTCCGGGAACTTGGCACCGACATCCGTACGGACATCCTGAAGTCCGAGGCGGTTCATGTCTTGCGATACGGCGGACATGTCCCGGTCGAGAAGACGAATGCCCCGAAACGAGATGTCCGCCGGCGAAAATGCCTCCACGAAATCCAGCCGCCCTTCCTCATCGAAGTCGAGATGGAGGCCGATCTCGTCGAACGCGTCGGTTTCGTTCTGGCCGCGAACTTTCGTGAAGGTCGAAGGCCGAGCATTGAGCTTGGCTCGGGCGTCCTTGCGAGCATCGCCAAATGCCAGAGGCCCGACAAAACGGAAGGGTATGATTTCCATTGTGACCTCCTCTTCCGGGTCGGGTAGGATCCAGGCCAATACACCATTCGAACCTGCTTCTTACTCGCGGGTGCAATGGCAGGTTACATAAGGTCGGTCGACTCGTCGAAAGGCACTGCGACGACGGCACGAATTCGAACGAGTGCGCATGGCCTTTTCGCACGCGAAATTGTTGCTCAGGAAACGAGGAGGGTCACGATGACGCGCTCGCTGCTGATACTTGTGGTTCTGGCGGCCGGCCCGCTGGCTGGCGATGAGCCGAAAAAGCCCGTGGCTCCTGCTCCCGAGAGTCAGGGCGACGCCGGCTCCGCGAAACGAGCGGAGGAATGGACAAAGAGGATCGACTCGCTCGCCAGCAAGAATACCGCTCCCCGCCTGACAAGAAACAACGTCATTTACGAGCCCTCCTTCCCGCATGACTATGACTGGGAGGATCAGGAGAGGGTCCTGGAGGCGCTGAATGCACTCGCTCAGTGCAGTGATCCGGAACTGTGGGACATCCTGATTGCGCATGGCGAGGATCAGCGGTATTCGTTCACGGCGCGACGGTTTGGCCCGAACGCCTACAACTTCTCCGTGGGCTCTGCGTGCCGGATGCTGGCTGGCGAGCAGTTACTCTGGATCGGCCGGATGAACTCCGATCCGGACTCGCGCGGGAGGCCCGATGTGATCGTGAATCTGGGCCTTCGTGATCTGGACAAGTGGCGTAGTGAGCGGCGGGAGAAGGCCCTTTGGGAACTGCAGGTGGAGCTTCTGGATAAGGCGGCACTTGAGGTCGGGAAGTTGGAGCGACTCTCCGACGATCAGAAAAAGGCTTTGATTGCACAGATCGAGCGTAGGAAGGATGGCATTTCCCGATCCCGAAAGGCGATCTTCATCCGGGTCCACCTCGACAGTTTCGACTTCTACTCCAAGGCTTCGCAAAAGTAAGCCGGTGGCGACGAGGCTTGGGGCCGGTCCGCAACGTGCCTTGAGCCTTCGAAACGTACCGTGACGACAGCTCACTCTGCTTGTGAGGCCCCTTGCCCCCCTGCGATTTCCGTTGTGGCTTGCACCGTTCATCCATCGCAAACGCCTCCGGCGTCCAGGGCTGCCCGCCCTGGCCTCGGGGTTCTGGGGCGCTTCGCCATCTCACGGCCGCTTCGCCCTCAGAACTGAATTCTCGAGAACCGGTTCTGGCCCGCTCCGAACAGCCAGTTGAACATGACCCGGAACTCGCCGTCGAACTGCCTGTCCGCCGCGGTCAGCGGGGCGACATAGGCCAGCGTCAGGCTGGCATCCCGTCCCAAGAGAGTCTGCACCCCCACAACTCCATTCAGAAGCTGAATCCCCTGGGGATCCCCGAAGTCGTACTGCGTTCCGCTCACGTTCCCCGCCACCCGGTCCCCACCGTTCATCGAGCCGCTGTAGTGCAGCTCGGCCATCAGAGCGATGCCGGTGATGCCCCCTTCATTCGCCGGGTCCTGATAGATCCAGTAGCCGAGGCTCGCTCCCACGAACGCGTAATGGAAATCGTTCGCCCGCCCCAGGCTGGTTAGCTCGCCGGTCGGTTGACCGGAGGTGAAACTGGTCGCCGAGACCGGGTTGCCGTTCGTGTCGAAGTCGTACTGCAGGAGCCCCTGCAGGAAGAACCGGTCGTTCGGCGTGTACAGGAAACCGAGGAATGGCAGCAGATGCAACGATTCGTTCTCGACCCGCACGATGGTGGTGCCGGTCCCCGCGTCCCGGACCGTGACGTCGCTGGCGGTCGGCAGCCCCAGTCCGAGCCCCGCCGAGAGGGCTAGGCGATTCTCGTGATTCAGCAACAGTCCCTTGAGATAGACGGACATGTTGCCGAATTCGGTGTCGCTCGTGTTCGTGAGCCCTCCCGACACGACGTTGCTGTCGAGCGTGGTCGCGAAGGGCATGCGGACTTCGACAGAGCCGCGACCGCCAAGGAACGTCTTCTCGAAGCCGGGGGTCACCCGGTTGACGTTGAGGTCCCCCTGGTGCAGAGGCGTGTTTTTGAAGTAGCTGTAGTTGACGTACACCCGGTCCCGGGGAATGGGGCTGGTGTTCTCCGCGAGCTTGACCCGTCCCACATTGGCGCCGGGCGCGGCCCCCACGTTGCCGCCGCCAGCCAGAGTGACCCTCTGAATGGGCCCGTAGATCGAATAGACATCGGCGTTGGGCCCCGTCGAAAAGAAGACGAAGGTGACACCGTCGAACCAGCTGTACAGGAGAGAGTTGGTAATGGATTCCGAAGTCCGCACCGCTGTGAATTCCCCCGGCAGAGGCATGGCTCCGTTCGTCGTCACCTCCTGAACCCCCACCACAAGACTTCCAGCGGGGTATTCGCCACCAGCGAGCGGCCCGTTCCCATCCGTGAAGAACAGCTGTCCCAGAGCAGTCCCCACATTTCCGACACGAGTAATCCCCCCGAAGCCTGAGACGGTTGGTCCTCCAACCCATTCAACCGCTTCCGCGTAGAAGGGAGTGACGACAAGCTGCTCGCCTCCCCCGTTGCCAGTGCCAAAGAGGTCGCCGATGAAGTTGGGGGCGATCGACTGCGGCGAAGTCCCCGGAAGGCCGGAGCGGAAGGCCGGCCTGGCGAAGTCCTGGTTGCCCCGAGCGGTCCGGCCCGGAAACGGGCCGCCGTCCCACTCCAGTGCCCCGGGCGCCATTCCCTGCGGGGAAAGCGGATTCACGGGATCACAATATTGTCCGAACGGCGATTCGGAGGGAGCGGCCGGCGGGCCCTGCACCGGGTCCTGCGGGACCGCCGATTCCAGACGAGTTCCGTCGCCGGAACGGCTCCCGTCCTGTTCAGCCTGGAGGAAGCCGGTCAGAAGCGCGGCCGACAAACAGACGATAGCACGTCGTTTGAGAATGAAGATTCCTTGCATCGGCAAATGCTGATGGGCCCCAAACTTCATGAAAAACGTCGGCATCCTCCAAGGACTTCCTGAACCGCTTGATCATTCGCTACCACAAGATCGCAACTCACAGACGCGGCGGGCGGGTCAGACTCCCCAGATTGCCTATCCGCTTGATGCCGAACGGCAACGTGACAGACGACCAGGCACGTGCTCCCCGCCCCGGCCTCAGGGGGCCGCGCCTCCGCCGCAGTCGACACCTGGCATGCCGCGCCGTCGCGTCCCGAGATGCCTGTCGCAATCGAGCGAAACGGGGGGTATCGTGGACAGTACATCTTGGCTCCACATCTTGAAGAGGTTTCCCCATGAGTGCGGCGACCTACGTCCCCCGGGCTGAACGGACTGAAGCAGGCAAGAGCCTGCGCGCGTCCGTCCCGCGGTCGATCCACCGCGACTGGAAAGCGCCCCCCGACCGCCGCAATCCGGTCGACGTCCTGATCGACTCCAACGTCGGCCGGATGCCGGAGCTGATTCCCATTCGATACGGCCGAATGCTCACCTCGCCGTTCACGTTCTTTCGCGGAGCGGCGGCGGTCATGGCGGCGGACCTGTCGCAGGGCCCCGTGACTGGGATCCGCGTGCAGGCGTGCGGCGATTGCCATCTGCTGAACTTCGGCCTCTTTGCAACCCCCGAGCGGAACCTCATCTTCGACGTGAACGACTTCGATGAGACCCTCCCCGCGCCGTGGGAGTGGGACATCAAGCGGCTGGCGGCCAGCTTTGTGCTCGCCGGACGCGACAACCGTTTCCGGGCCGCGGACGCGCGGGAGTCCGCCGTTGCGGTCGTGCGGGCCTATCGGGAACGGCTGGCCGAACTCGCCACGATGACCGTCCTCGAAGCGTGGTACTCCCGGCTCGACGTGCTCAAGATTCTGAAGGAGACCGAGGACCCCGAGATGCGGGAGTTCCGCGAAAAGCGACTGAAGAAAGCGCAGTCCCGGACCACCATCGATCACGAGTACCCCAAGCTGGTGGAGGAGGTCGGCGGCGAGCCGCGGATCAAGGACGACCCGCCGTTCATCTTCCATCACGCCAGCACGGAGACCGACGAGGCGCGGGAGATCATCGAGGAGGCGTTCCTGGCGTATCGCGAGACGCTGCGATTCGACCATCGGTTTCTGCTCGACAAGTTCCACATGAAGGACATCGCCGTCAAAGTCGTGGGGGTGGGGAGCGTCGGGACGTTCTGCGGGATCATCCTGATGCTCTCCGAGACGGACGATCCGCTGTTCCTGCAGTTGAAGCAGGCGACCCGTTCGGTGCTGGAGCCGTACGCCGGCCCCAGCCAGTTCGAGCATCACGGGCAGCGGGTGGTGGCGGGGCAGCGGCTGATGCAGGCGGCGAGCGACCTGTTCCTGGGCTGGACCACGGGACGCCATGGCCGGCAGTACTATCTGCGGCAGCTCCGCGACATGAAGATCAAGCCGATGGTCGAGATCTACCGACCGCGGCACATGGTGGAGTACGCCGGCTTCTGCGGACAGGCGCTGGCGAACGCGCACAGCCGCTCCGGCGACGCCGCGACGTTGAGCGGCTACCTCGGCAATCTGGACAACTTTGACGAGGCGATCGCGGACTTCGGGGTCGCTTACGCGGACCAGACGGAGCAGGACCACGCGGCGCTGGTGGAAGCGGTCCGGACCGGGAAGATCGAGGCCGTCAGCGACGAACGGTGAGCCTCCTCCGGTGTCCGTGCCGGCAAAGCCTCCATAGCGCAACCCAACGTGATTCGGCTGGGTGGCACTGCTGGCAGCTTTGGGCCAGCAGTGACTGGACGCCGGGCTGACAACGGCACTGTTCGTCAAAGCACGGGCAACGGCACCCTGCGGAACTGTCCCAGCCATAACGGGCACGGGAGGGCAACGAGAACGTTCGCAAGCCATGCGCGGGACAGTCGCGGCCGAGACCATGGGTGCTTGTGCCACGATTTGCCGTTACAAGACGGGACAGTTCAGGGAACACCGGTACGGAGGAGGGGCCATGGCAAAGGCGGTCGTCTGGACACTGACGGTGGTCGGCCTTCTGCCGTCGATCCTTCTGGTGCTGGCCTCGCTGGACGCAATCCGTTCACAGTCGCAGGCACTGGCGGCGGCCGGGCGGGAGAAGGCGGATTTCCTCCAGTTCATCCACATGATTCGCTTCCGAAGCTGGAGCCTGACCTTCTATCCACGCGTCTGGCCGCTGGTTCTCATTGGCACGGGCGCGATCTTCCTCCTCGCGGGGCTCTTCGCGCTCCTGCACGTCGGCGCAGACTGACACATTGGGGGAAAAACCGTGTCGGCCGCGGTATTCTTCGACCCGCACCGCGACGGCGAGCTGGCCAGATAAGATAGAGAGGAGCAAAGTGAGGCGATCGCGTGTCAGACCCCAGCGAAGAACCCGATCGAGGACTTGCAGAAATCCGGATGTATCCTGGAGCGTTCTGGCGGAACGTCCTGATCATTGCCCCTTACCTGGGGTCGCTTTCTCTCGCGCTGCTCCTCCACATCTGGCTGAATAGTGAAGAGCCTTGGCCTCACCCGTGGCTCAGACTGATCGTAACTCTCTTGGTGGTGTTTCCCCTTGTGTTCCTGGTCTTTGATCGGCGAAACAGCAGCCTGACCTGTCCGCGGTGCCAGCGGATCCTCGACTCTCCGGGCGATAAGGGGGTGGGCCGAGGCGAATATCCCGTCTATGTGTGCCCTGCCTGCAACGTGGCCTGGAAGACGGGAGAGTCCGCGATTCGATACACAGGACGCGGCTGGGGGCCAAGAGAATCCCCGAACGATCCATGAGAGTGCCCCCAAGGGGTGAGGGCGATGGCCGAAGGGCGATTCTTCGTTCCGGCCGCCAGCCTGCTGGGGGGCACGGCTGAATGGCACTGCACGTCAAAGCAAGAGCACTGGCACCCGGCGGAGCTCGCCGGGTGCACTGGCCAGAGTCTTGTGCGACCATGAAGCCGGGGCGAAGTGACGGCTGCCCCGACATGCCCATGCGAAGCCATGAGCATGCCACCCCGCCGCCAGGACAGTGAGGAGCCCATCATGGGGCGCGAAGATGCTGCTGTTCGACTCGTACTTCTGGTAGACGACTACGACAGGGCAATTGACTTCTATTGCAAACAGACCGGCCTGTTTTCCATCGATGTCGACTTTGAGCTTGGTCCGAAGGAACGAAATGTGGTCCTGAGTTACAATAATCCCCGGTCGCCGTTTTACTTAGTACCGCGTCGAGCTATCACCGCGAAAACGCGAGCCTCGATCGGGCAGCAGGCCGGCGATTTTCTTTTTTTTGTCTTACCAGTGGACGACTGCCTACGGAGTTACGACCTACTCCAGAACGCTGGGGTGCAGTTTGCTGATGAACTGGCAGAGCTTCCGTATGGTTGTCAAGCCACTCTGCTTGACCCATTTGGCAACCGGGTGTGTCTATTCCAGTATTATTGAACAATCTGGCTGGGTGTGAACTGAACGATGACGTCATTCTGCATTGCCGAACGCCATGGCCGCAACATTGAGTTATGCAGGGTGCGTTGAGTCTTCGAAACGCCCCGTGAGGACGACACGAATGCCGGTGCGTTTCGCAAAGCCTCCCCGGATGCCACTGCTCGTGCTTTGACGAGCAGTGGCGAGTTCGAGCCGGAAGTCCAATCACTGCTGGTCCAAAGCTGCCAGCAGTGCCACCCGGCGCCAGCGCTGCCGACGGACCCTCTGCTCACGGTTCGTGACCGCAGACCGCGCCAAGGTGAGGGGGCATGCCACATCAGTCCGCGCTCGGACACAGGCCGCTTTCCATGGTTCTCGACGGTCAGCCTCCGGCGGGCAAAGGGGCGTCGCCCCCTGGCATCCCCACCAGGGCCCCCGCCCTGGAACCGGTGGACAAGACATACTTCGTATGAGCTACGTAGACTGCCGGAATATGGACGAGACACCCCTCTGCCCACTCTTGAACCGCTCGCCCGGTCGTCGATTTCCTCCCGAGGTCCGTTGGCCCGTTCCGCCCGCCTAGCTCGTCTTGCCCGTCCGGCCCGCTTCGTGACTGTTCCGCGCAGATTGACGTTTTATGTCTGATGATCCCTTTCTCCGCCTGGCCGCTGTCGGCCGCTGTCAGCTTCAGTCCCGCCTTGGTGAAGGGGGGATGGGAACGGTCTATCGCGGGCGGCACCGCGACCTCGACCTCGATGTGGCGGTCAAGTTCCTGCATCCGCATCTGGCCCGGCAAGGGAACACGTCGGAACGCTTTCTTCGCGAGGCCCGCCTTGCCGCCCGGCTGGCCCATCCGGGGATCGTCCGAGTCTATGACTGCGGCGAGACCGAGGGGCATTTCTACATGGTGATGGAGCTGGTCGACGGCCAGCCTCTGTCGGACGCCATCGCCGAAGCAGGCCCGTTCCCGGTCTCGCGGGCGCTTCAGATCGTGGAATCGGTTGCGGGAGCGCTGCGCGAGGCGCTCGACCAGGCGGGACTGATCCATCGCGACATCAAGCCGGCCAACATCCTGGTGACGACCTCCGGCCAGCCGAAGCTCGTCGACCTGGGTCTGGCCAAAGTCATCTCCGCCGCCGAGATGCCGACCGCCCAGACCGCTGCCGGCACCGTGATGGGGACGCCGCAGTACATGCCCCCCGAGCAGTTCCGGGACGCCAGCACCGTCGATCACCGGGCGGACATCTATTCGCTCGGCGCGACCCTGTACCACATGCTCACGGGGCGTCCTCCGTTCGACGGAGACTCCTTCTTCTCGCTCCTGAAGCAGGTCGAGGAGACCGAGCCCGAGCCGTTCCCATCGCATATCCCGCTGGCGGTGGAGGAGCTTGTCGCCCGGATGCTCTCGAAGCGGGCCGATCAGCGGTTCCAGACCTACGAGGATCTGATCGAGGCGATCCGGAGTCTCGACCGGCCGGCCGACACGGCGACGAAGCTCCCCTCCGCGACGATCGTGGCTCCGGCCGACCCGTCGTCGCTGATCCCCGCGATCAAGACCGCCGGACGGGTCCTTCGCCCCGCGACGCCGGCCGAGAACCGCGTGCTGCTGGTGGTCGATATCCAGAACGACTTCTGTCCCGGCGGGGCGCTCGCGGTGCCGCGGGGGGATGAGATCATTCCGCGGATCAACAAGCTGGCCCGCAAGTTCGCCCATGTGATTCTGACGCAGGACTGGCACAACGAGGACCATCTCTCGTTCGCGTCCTCGCATCCGGGCCGCAAGCCGATGGAGCACATCGAGCTCCCGTATGGCCATCAGATCCTGTGGCCCGAGCACTGCGTGCAGGGGACCGAGGGGGCGGAGTTCCACCCGGCCCTCAAGATCCCGCACTGCGAGCTGGTGATCCGGAAGGGTTATCACCATGAGATCGACAGTTACTCGGCGTTCTTTGAGAACGACCGGCAGACGCCGACGGGCCTGGCGGGGTATCTTCGGGAGCGGGGTCTGTCGCGGTTGTTCGTGGTGGGGTTGGCGACCGATTTCTGTGTCGCCTATACGGCTCTGGATGGTCGGCGGCTGGGGTTTGATGTGACGGTTGTTGAGGAGAGTTGTGCCGGGATTGATTATGCGGGGTCGTTGGCGAGTGCGTGGCAGCAGATGGAGGAGGCGGGGGTTGTGCGGGCGTGAAGTTGCCAAAGCTCTTTTCACCGGGTCCAGGGGGACCCTGGTCAGGGGATGCAAGGGGCAGAATGCCCTTTGCCCGCCGGAGGCCTGACCGTCGAGAGATGTCTGAAGGAGGCTGTGTCCAAGCGCGGACACCGTGCCGTATGCCCTCTCACCAACCCGCGGGGAGTGCAATGCAAGCGATGTGGTGTGAGGGAGTGCTCAACGCCGGTTCTCCAAACGCCGCCGTCCGGTTCGAATTGCCCGCTGGCATCGATCCGGCGATCATGACCGGCCGGCGATTCCACAGGGCAGTTTCGAATCGAGAGGGCTGTATGACATCCCGGATCACAACGCGTCGCGGCTGGCTGGGGGGACTCCTGGCCGTACTGCTCGGAACGATGGCTTGGCCCGCGATGGGGGATGAGCCGGCATCGAAGCCGGCGAAGGCGGTGCTGACCGGGCTGATCGAGGACCAGGCGGGGGAGCCTCTGGCGGAGGCGCGGGTGCGGGTCGGAATTCCGGCGATCGACATGCGGTTCATCGACGAGAAACCCAATCTCCATCTGTTCGAGGCGGTCACGGACGCCAAGGGGCGCTATCGCCTGGAGCTCGACGTCCTGGCGGAACCGGCGCGGGTCTCCATTGACGTCCTGAAGCCGGGATACCAGCGGTCCTCCGGCACGCCGATGGGGGGTGGCGATTTCCGGAGAGTCGAGATGGCTCCGGGGCGCGAGGCCGAAGCCTCCTTCAAGCTCACGCCGGCGGCGTACTATCGCGGTGTCGTCGTGGACGAAGCGGGCAAGCCGCTGCCCCCGCTCAGGTTCCGAGCCTACATCCGGTTCGCGGGGGGCGGCACGGGGTGGGTGGAAGGGACCACGACTGCGGCCGATGGGACGTTCGAGATCTTCAACTACGAGGAGCCGCGGCAGCCGGCCGATGAGGACGCGGACAAAGGGTCGATCTCGATCTCGCATCCGGACTACGTCGACGTCTCGATCGAGGACCTGTTCCAGACCAAGGGGGCGGAGCGGACCGCCCTGCGGGTTGTGATGCCCCGCGGCTGCCAGATCACCGGCACGGTCGTCAACCTGGTCGGTCGTCCGGTCCCGGGGGTGGTGGTCGTCTGCCAGCGGAAGGGGGGCGAGGGTCGGAAGGGAGCGCTGACGGACGAACACGGCCGCTTTGCGATCAAGGGGGTGACCAAGGGGACGAATCAGGTCTCTGTCCGTTCGCTGCCGCTGAAACAGAAGGCGGACCTGACGGTCGACTTCAACGAGGACCGGGACTTGCCGATCCGGCTCCAGCTCATGCCGCCGTTCGATGAGCCAGAGCGCTATGACGTTCTGGGGATGCAGGTGGGGGACTTGACGCCGCAGATCAGGAAGGCGTGCGACCTGCGTTTTGACCAGGGAGTGCTGATTCTGGATCCGGGTGCGGACTCAAAGCGGCTGGGGATCGGCGAGCTGAAAGTGGGGGACCACTTCTGGATGGTGGGACTCCACCGGGTGAGGAGCACGCGCGAGTTCGTGGACCGGATCCTGGCCGAGGCGGCGGAGCAGGACGGAGAGCGGGTCTCGATCCGGGTGGTCTACGCGATGAGCCGTCCGGAGTTCGATGCGAACAACACGCAGTACCTTGACCTCAGCCGGGAGGATCTCCGGGAGTTGGAGGAGGTTCGGCGGAAGGCGTTTGGCGACGGAGCGGGCGAGAAGTAGGAGGCCGCGCTTTCTTTTCAGAGCATCATCCCGCCGAGTGCCATCGCCCCCCGCTTCGCCACAACAAAGCGTGCAAACTGTTCGCACGCTCAGAGAATGCCGCGTTATCCGGGAGCGGGGCGTCCTCGAAAAACTTCGGCTCCGCGCGAAAAATGGGGCTAGTCAGGAGCCGACCTCCCGACACAATGGGGCCCGCTGAAACTGTGGCCTGCCGGGGTCGCTGCTGCCGGTAGTCAGAAGGAAGTCTTGGGGTCGCCATGGCCGGCGATGACACGACGGGCGACGATACGGTCGGGATGAGAAGGGTCTTGGGGTCGCGGATGGGGAATCTGGTGTTGTTGGGGGACGAAGTCTCCCTGTTGAAGGCGGCAACCGTCCAGGGGACGGTGAGCTCGCGGGGGAGAACATTGGGCGATGACGTGGCCTGCGACTTTTTCTGCGAAGCGGGGCTGGTCCAACGGGCCGGCGACGAACTGCGGCTGACGGATCTGGGCTGGCGCGTGGCGCGGAAGCTGATCGACAGCGGGGCGCGGGGCGTTGTCGCGATCCCGGCTTCGGAACTCATGGCCGAGCCAGTGGCCTCCGAACCCGCTTCGGCGGCCTGACCTTCCGCGTCGACGGATCGGGCGGCACGTGCCGGAGGGGGCTTGAGAGATCTTGAGGCTGCGGGCCGGTGTGGCCCCGCTTGTGAGGCCCCTCGCGGACCTGCGTTGCCCGTTGTGGCTTGGACCGTTCCTCGAAGGAAGCGCCTCCGGCGGCCAGGGCTTCCCGCCCTGGACCCGGGGCTCTGGCTCTCTCCAAAGGATCACGTCTCCCAACCAGGGATTTCCCGGGTGTCAGGGACTCTACCGGCGGCGGTATGTTCTCTTCCTGGAGCGCCTGCATGGGACCGGCAGCCCCGGACGCTCCTGCCCGGACAGTTGAAGACAGCGCTGTCCGGGCTCTTCTTTGCGCGCTCCGCAATAGTCAGCCCAGCCTCCCTGATCCACGAAGGTCGTCCATCGAGACAACCGACGCCGGCAGCCCCTTCCCCGCGAACCGCGATCCTCGCAAGCCGAGGATTGCGGACGGTCGAGCCACGTGAAATCATTTCCGCCGAAACGTGTGCCGGCACGTATGTGACTGCAAGCCCGAACGCGGGAATCTGCCACATGCATGCACGAACGTATCGGGCCGATATCGACGGGCTGCGCGGGCTGGCCGTCCTGTTCGTGCTCTTCTTTCATGCCGGTCTCGGCTGCTCCGGGGGCTATGTCGGCGTCGACGTCTTCTTCGTCCTTTCGGGCTACCTGATCACTCCGCTCATCCTCGAAGAGATCGAAGCGGGGACGTTCCGCCTCGCCTCCTTCTGGGAACGACGCATCCGCCGGATCCTTCCGGCGCTGTCCCTCGTGATGCTCGGCACGCTGGGCCTGGGATGGTTCCTGCTGCTTCCGACGGAGTTCCGGGACCTCGGCCGATCCCTCGTTGCGCAGGCCGGCATGGCCTCCAACGTCTACTTCTGGCTCACCTCGGGATACTTCGACGCCGCCGCGGACTCACGGCCCCTTCTGCACCTGTGGTCCCTGGCTGTGGAGGAACAGTTCTACGTCCTGCTGCCGCTGGCGCTGCTCGTCCTCAGCCGGTTCGGCCGGATCGGGACGGCGGCCGGCCTCGTCGCGATGCTGGGGGTCTCGTTCGCGCTCAACCTCATGGGCATCGGCCGGTATCCCTCGGCGACCTACTTCCTCCTCCCCACGCGAGCGTGGGAACTGCTCGTCGGCTCGCTCGTCTGCCTGCTTCCCGCTCCGAAGGCGAAGTGGAGAGGTTTCGCCGAAGGGACCGCGGCGATCGGACTCGGCGGCATCATCGCCGCGGCGTTCCTGTTCGACAGGACGACGGCGTTCCCCGGCGCGGCGGCGCTGCTGCCGTGCCTGGGAACCGCGGCGGTGCTCTGGGCGGGATCGCGCCGCGGTCCCGAAGGGAGCGAACGGGGCGCGGGAGAGATCGGGGACATCGGGGACGGACGAGCAACCTGGATCGGCCGGGCGCTGGCCGGGCCGTGGCTGCGGCTCGTGGGGCTGATTTCCTATTCGCTGTATCTATGGCACTGGCCTCTGCTGGTGCTGGCCCGGCAATGGGGCTTTCGCGAACTCACCGTGGCCGAGCGGGTCGCGTGCCTGATGGCCAGCGTGGTTCTCGCCTGGGGGTCGTGGATCCTGGTCGAACGCCCGCTTCGATCCCGTCGGCTGATGCCGGATCGCCGGATGGTGCTCACGGCCGGAGGAGCCTGCATGGCGATGTTCCTGCTGGCCGGCGGACTGCTGGCGATCTCGGACGGACTCCTCTGGCGGTTCCCCGACAGGACGCAGCGCTACCTGGAAGTGACACGGAACCGGATGCGGTACTTCCAGGTGACGCCGGAGGATGTGCTGAACGAGCGGCTCGTCGAAGTCGGCGGCAATCCCAACGGGCCGGTCCACTGCCTGGTCTGGGGAGACAGCCACGCCGCGGCCCTCTTTCCGGCCCTGAAGGACCGCGCGGACCGGACCGGGATGCGGTGCGTCTCCGCGACCTACCCGTCGACGACCCCGCTCCTGGGGTTCACGAGTCTGGGGCCGGCGTCGCTGAAGGATCGTTCGGTCCCGTTCAACGACGCTGTCGTCGCCTATGCCGGGCAGCGCCACGTGCCGCATGTGCTGATCGTGGCCTACTGGGGAAAGACGTCCTTCGAGGAGGGTCCGGTCGGCGGACTTTCGCGGATGCAGGACTGCTTTGCCGAGACGGTGGCCCGGCTGCGGCGCGGGGGGGCGCGGGTCTGGATCATGAAGCAGGTCCCCGCCTATCCGATCGAGATTCCGCAGGCGCTCGCCCGGCTCTCGGTCCTGGGCCGGGATCCCGACGCGTTGCGGATGCCGCTTCAGCATCACCGGGAGCAGCAGGCTCCTTATGATCGGATCATCGACGCCATGACGGCGCACGGCGCGACGGTGCTCGATCCGGCGACGTGGCTTTCCGATGAGACGCAGCGGACGGTTGTTGAGGCGGAGGGGCGCGTTCTTTACCGGGATGCCCATCACCTGACGCCGGAGGGGGCGATGCAGTTGTCGCCATTGTTTGAGACGATCTTCCCAACGCGCGCCGCTGAGGAAAGCACGAGCAGCACCACGCTGCGCCGCTGAATGCGCCTCTCACCGGGTCCCGGGGCACCCTGGTGGGGAGTGCAGAGGGGCCTGTGTTGTTTTTCTGGCCCATTGCCCGCCGGAGGCCTGGCCGTCGAGAGATGTCTGAAGGAGCCAGTGTCCAAACGCGGACAACGTGCGGTATGCCCCCTCACCAACCCGCGGGACGACAAAGCGAGTGATGCAGGGTGAGGGAGTCAATCCGGGACGGGTCGGCCGGCAGAGTGTTTGACAACCACCGCCCTCGCCCCGCAGGTCCGGCACTCACTCCACAGTCGGTTCGCTTCGCCCCTCAAGGGGTAGAGGCGTTGCCGGCCTGCACGCGAAACGGCCGCGTGGCAATCACCCGCTCGTCCGTCCACTCCTGTACGAACACAAGCTGCGTGAGACGCAGTGAGCCGAAGAGCAGCCGCAACTCATACACCCCCGGCCGCGCGGGGGCTCGGATCTCGGTCCGAAAGCGAGCGGCCCCCTTTCCATCGGGCCGCAGCTTCAACCGATAGCTGGCCGCCACGAACTCTCCCGAATCAAGAGACGAACGACTGACCAGTTCCGCGCGCAAGAGCGGCACCGGCTTGTGCTGGTTCGCCTTGGCATGACGGCCCCAATCGCCTGAGCTGCGGCTCGGGTTCCACCACCAGCGATCCACGTCGAGCGGGATCGTCCCTGACAGCAGGAATTTCTCGCCGGCCGGCACGCCGCGATCCGCCCCCGCGGCCGTTTCGCCGGTGCCCCATGCGAGTGCCTGGACTCCGTCCTTCGAGGTCGTCGCCGCGACGGCGGGAGGGACCGCGTCGCCATAGGCGTACCAGTCCGTCGACACGGCGAAGTACATAAGCGCGATCGTCAAAAGACCCGCCCCGCACAGCAGCGCACTTCGTCTGGACATCGCGTGACTCCGCCACGGAAGAGCTCACCCGCGCCGGAGAGGACTCCGGTCGCGTCGAGCGGATTGTCGATCCCCGTTCAAAAGGGCCCCACGATGTCGTTTCCGTTCCGGGAGCCGAGATGCCGCCAGGTCTTCTGGTCAATGGCGTCGGAAACGAACCGCACGCCGCCATCGCACAACAGCAGAGTCACACCCCCCGTATGAAAACTCGTGGGCGTGCGGGCTGCGGTGAACGACAGCAACTCATCGGGCGGGGTGTTCAGGCAGCCGGGACGATTGGGCGGCACGAGGTGGTTGTAGCGTCTCTCGTCCCCGCCTGAGACCATCGTGAAGCCTTGCAACAGGCCAGGCACGGACGTCAGATGATTGCTGGGGTCCAGGCACTGCTCAGTGAAAAGATGCTCTTCACCGGCTTTCCAGGAACGGTCCAGGTGCCACAGATACCGGTTCGGGTCCCGCCGCGCCACCGCAACGTCCCGCTGTTTGTACGGATGGTCGTTCGCCCCGATCACCCCCTCGGAAAACATTGCGGTCGCCGACAGTCCGTCAGTGACATCGCGGAATCGGAATCGTTCGTATCCCATGTAGAAACCGTCGTGGGCAAAGTCGCTTCCCTCGTTGATCCGATAGTTCACGTGGAGATGACCGGCGAGGGCATACGGGTCGTCCGGGCAGCGATACAGCGGAGGACTGAGGAAGGGGCCGACGCGGGCGGCGGGAGGCTTGCCAAGCTCGGCGTGCAGCGCCGCCTGCTCGACATAGGGGAGGAGGTCGTAAAGCGGATTGCTGGCGAAGGGAAGCTCTTCCCGCGCCTGATGGAAATTCTGCGTGGCGACGCCGATCTCCTGCAGATGCGCCGCGCACTCGGTCCGCCGCGCCGCGGCTCGGGCGGCGTGCACGGCCGGCAGGACGATCGCCATCAGAAGGGACAGCACGCCGATTGCGACGAGCAGTTCCACCAGAGTCACTCCGGCCCGGAGAGGACGCTTCAAACACATCGTTTTGTCACTCCCTGAAGGGGACAGTGAATGCCCGGTCGGCCTGCGATGTCCGTTCTGGCTCTTCCCGTTCCTCGGTGGAATCCGGTGGCCCGGGCCGGCCCCCTGGACCCGGGGCCCGAGCTTCGAGTCACATCGGGTCCGGAAGGTCGAAACCGGTGGTGAAGTGGTTTCCTCCGGCGATCACCGAAACGGCCGTCAGCGCCCAAAGACCCTTTTTCATGACCGGCCCCTCCGTGTCGTCCCCATCCTGTCATGGGAGAACAGAGAGTTAGCTTACCGATGCCGGCCGCTCGTTGCGAAGACGAGGTGCCCCGACGGCCTACGGTCGACGCCGCTCCTGACTTGGGCGGTTCCGCAAGAAAGTGCCTCCGCCGGCCAACGCGGTCCGCCCTGGCCCCGGGCTACGATCCTCACTGCGCTGGGACGACGCGACCCGTGGGAGGTCAGTTCCCTTCCGCGACCGCCACCGCGGGACGGGCGATCCGGTAGCAGGCCAGACCGGTCTTCAGCCGAAGGATCAGCCGTCCGTCGGCCATTGCGGGGGAAGTGCATTCCACGAGACCGCGGTCGAGCACCTCGGATTTCCAGACGGTCTCGCGCTTCGTCGAATCCAGCTTGCCGAGGCCGATCCATTCGCGGTGCTGGTCGGGAGTCGCCATGACGCCGGCGGCGTTGAAGCGGGCTTCGATCGCCTGATCCCCCTTCCCCGCCGTCGGCCGCACAATCCATAGACCCTGGTCGGCCAGGATCACGCGATCGCCGACGATGAGCGGGGAACTGAACTCCGATTTCGCGAGATCGAGCCGGTCGCTGCGGATCGGCTTGCCCGTCTCCAGATCGAGGCAGGTCAGCGTCGCATCGCCCGCGACCACGACGGTCTCGCCGGAGACCGACGGGCTCGAGCCCGGGTCGGCGGCGCGATGGTAGGACCAGAGCTTCCGGGGCGTCGCGCCAAGCTCGTAGCAGCCCACGCCCCCTTTGCGGCTGGTCCCGTAGGTGACCATCCGGTCGCCGGAGATCACCGGAGTCGAGTTCTCCGCGCCGGTGTCGAGCCGCCACAGCTCGCGGCCGTCCGAGGCACGAACGCCGACCGTCTTGTTCCCCTTGATGTTGACCACGGCGACCGCTCCCTCGGGGCCCTGCCAGAGGGATGGACTCGAATGAACGCCCGGGCAGCTCTCGCCGGCGTCCCAAGCGAGATCCCCCGTCTTCAGGTCAAAGGCCCGGAGCGTGTCGAGGAGGACGATCGCCTTCCCTTCGGCAAGCGCGACGGAGGAGGAGACCGGCTCGTCGAGGTCGGGGCCCGACTGCCGCGTGACCCACACGACCGCGCCGTCCGCTTCCGCGACGGCATGGACCTGCCGGTCCGATCCGACGACGTAGAGCACTCCCTCGCGGGCCGCCGGGGTGCTGGACTGCCCCCACCGGACATACCGTCCCTCCCACTGCGTCTCCCACAGCGGCTCGCCGGTTCTCAGATCGAAGCAGTGGAGCCGGTCCTCAAAGAGGGTCGAGGCCCGGGCCCGGACGGCCGCTTCCCGCGCCTGGTCCGCGTCGTACCGGGAGAGTTCCGTGGGAGACATCTCCGCTTTCTTCTCGGGCGTCAGGGACGGGTATTCCGGCTCGTCGAGCGTGACCCCTGGACGCGGCCGCGAGTGATAGGTGAACAGAAACACGCGGTCGCCGGAGACGATGGGACTCCCCCACCCTCCCGCGAGGGCATCGCCAGTCCGCCATTCGGGCACTAGTCCAGTCGCGGGCAACCGGTCGATGACGTCGAGCCGTTCCGCCGGCACGACGCCGGTCCGGGTCGGCCCCAGCCACTGCGGCCAGTCGTCGGCGGACGCGGTCGAGTTCCAGAGGGCATTCACCGTCAGGACAAGGCACAGGACAGACCGCGACATATCGTTCCCTCCGAGATGCGGTTCAGGCGGTGCAGTTCGCGTGCCCGGGCGATCCGCACTGCGGATCGCTGAAGGTCGGGGGAGCCCGGTTCCCAACGAGGGGGCATGCCCTTTGCGAACTGTCCGGTCACAGCGCAGCCGGAAATCGAATCCGCGATCGACGGTCCCTCACCCGCCCCGAGGCTGTGCTCACGGGTGGCGACCGTCCTCGACACGAGATTGCTGGCCGCTCGACGGGTCAGCCGGAGGGAGGCTCTGATGAATCGGCTGATCGGAACGACGCTGGTGGCCCTGATGATTCCCGCCGTTGCCTTGGGCGACGACTGGAAGGGGGGCGGGAAGGGATGGAAGGACAAGGACTGGAAAGGTTCGAAAGAAGGTGGATGGAAGGCGAAGGACTGGAAGGACGGAGATGGGGACTGGGACGATGACGATGGCCCCCCGGGCTGGTCGCGCGGTCGCGGTTCGTGGGATGGGCAATGGTCTCCATCGGCCCCGTACGGCCAGGTCCCGTTTAGCGGACAACGCATCGACATCGGCGGAGCCAGTCTGTGGATCGAGTCCAATCGGTCCAGCCTCATTCCGTGGTCCACGGAAACGCCCCAGGAAGTCCAGCCGGCGCGCGGTCTCTCTCCGGAGCAGGAACTGGCCGAAGCCGATGATGGAGCGCTGCGACGGGTGGGCTACGAGTCGCTCGTCGCCTTCGACGGGTGGCTGGCTCAGATCCCGGCCGGCGAGTTGTGGCGGCGCCATTTCGGGACCCGCGCCGGTCTCGAGCTGCTGAGTCCAAACCGCGACGCGGCCCGGTTCCCCGAAGACCAGGCGGCCTTCGCTGGGATGCTCGCGACGTTCGACGAGGCGGTCGAGAACGCCGACCTGGCCGCCATCACGCAAACGGACGAATTCCGGAGGTCTCGCGCAGCCCTCCGCGAGCTGGCCGCGCCGGCGGACGAACGACTCGTGCGGCAGTTGTCATTCCGTGCCCGGGATCTGAATCGCTCGCTGGCGAGGCTCAACACCGGTCCGAAGTGGCAGCGCTACCTCGCCCTCCCCGACGACATTGTCGCCGCCGCCGACCGGCCCTCCGACATCACGCGGCCCACTCGCGGAGTCGACCGGGCCGCGCTGATTCCTGTGCTGGAGCGTTTTGAGGTCGTGAGCCGCAGTCCCGAGTTCCGGAGCGTCGCGGCGCTGCCGGCGTTTGCCGCGACCCACGAGAAGCTGACTGCCCTCCTCCGTCCGCAGCCCGCGGCGCAGCTGGCACCCCAACCGGCACCTCAGCCGGCGCCTCAACTGGCGCCGGAACCCGCTCCCCCTCCGGCCCTGGAAGCGGCCCCCCAGCCCGCCCGTCAAGCCGCGCCGCAGCCGACGCTGGAAGCGGCCGGGCCGCCCCTGCTCCCGGCGGCGCCACAGCCTCGCTAGGTCCAGCTCCGGACACGTATCGCGACGCCTGGCAGGCAACTCCTGCACTGATCTGCCGCGGCTGGCGCCGGACATAGCCTCCTCGCACAATCGTCCCGACCGGCAAAGTCCCTGGCAGACTTTTCGGGCCTGCCCGGAGATGGCACTCGGTCGATTCGGCGAATGTTCCGATGAATCCAGTGGAGCGGTCTCTCCGGAGGAGAGGCCCCGCAGCATTCGTCCGGCGGCCTCGAAACGGAATTTGGCCATGCGCTCTCGTTGGCGGTTCGTCGTCGCGGCCCCCGCCCCCGCCCCCGCCCCCGCCCCCGCCCCCGCTGCCGTTCTGGCTCTGGCGATCGTCGCGTGTCTCGTAGCCGCCCCCGCGCCGGTGTCGGCCCAGTCGCTTCCCGGCCCGTCGCTCGAAGACCTCTTTGAAGACCCGGCACCTCCCTGGTTCGGTCAGGCTGAGTCGCGGTCCAGGCAAGGCGAAGGGGATGCGGCCGAGGAGCCGCTGGAGACCGACCGGGACTCGTTCACCTTTGCGACGAACACGGTGGGACGGGGGCGGCTGCTGCTGGAGGCGGCTCACTCCTATCTCGACAACCGTCGGGATGTCGACTCCCACAGCTATCCGGAGTTCATCGCCCGTTACGGCCTGACGGAGCGTCTCGAAGCGCGGCTGGGCTGGAACCACGAAGTTGGCGGCGGCGGGGACGTCACAGGCTCCGACGCGACGGGGGACGAGGAGACGCCGGGCTCGGTCTCGGAGTCGAAGATCACGTACGGGCTCAAGTACGCCCTCACGGACCAGGAGCGCTGGGTCCCCGAGAGTGCCGTGATCCTGCAGGGCTCGACGCCGACGGAAGGGCCGGAGAGCTCGAGCCAGTTGATCGTGGGGTATGCCTTCGGGTGGACGTTCTTTGAGGAGTGGAAGCTCGACGCCGCGGTCCGCTACGGGAACGCGCTGGAAGGGGACGATCGCTTCAATCAGTGGGCGCCGTCGATCGTCCTGAAGGTTCCGGTCGGCGAGCGGTGGAACGTGCATGGCGAGTACTTCGGGATCTTCACCGACGGCAAGGCCAACGAGTCCAACGCGCAGTACTTCAGCCCCGGGGTTCACTACCTGCTGACGCCCCGTTGCGAGATCGGCGTCCGGGTCGGCTGGGGGCTGAGCCAGGACGCGGCCAACTTCTTCAGCAACGTGGGGATCGGGCTGATGTTTTAAGGCGGCGCGCCCCTCAGGCGTCGAAGAACGTGAGCGGCGAATCCCCACTGCGGAGGACGCCGCCGAGGCGGACCCATTGGCGTTCGCCGCCGGGATGGCGGACGAGGCCCCAGCAGTCCCCTTTGCGGTTGCGGAGCCAGTACTTGAGCGGGGGCATCCCGGCCTTCTCCAGAACCAGGCCGGCGCGGGTTTCGTCGTTGTGTTTCTGAAGCGCCTTTTCGAGGTAGGAGCGTTTGAGGCGGAAGAGCCAGGGAAGGCCGAAGACGGCGGCCAGCACCATGAGAACAATCGGAATCACGCCTTCCATCAAAATCCTCCCGTAACGGCCCTGATCGTCTGCCCAGCCCGCAGTCGCCGGTGATTCTATCCGGTCGTTCGTCGATGGCCACCTTCCCCCGGACGACCAACCTCGGGGCGGCCCGATATTACGGTAGGCAACCGGGCAAAATTTGAAGTAACCTGCACCCTGCAGGTTCGCGGGCGGCAGCCGGGTCCGATTCGTTCGTACGGCTGATAACTCTTGGCAGAGATGAACAAACCAGATCCCTCTCGTTCCCACTCCCACGACTTCGAACCCGGGTCGGATGCCACCCGGGCGGGAGCGGATCAGGAGACCAATCCCGGGGCCCGGACCCACACCGGACCGCCGGGAGCGGGGCCGGAGAGCGGGGCCGGACGATTGCAGGGTTTTGCTGCGGTGCACGAAGGGGGGACGCTGGGGCCGTACCGGCTGGTGAGCCACCTCGGTTCCGGCGGAATGGGGACTGTCTACCGGGCGGAGCACGTCCACCTGGAAAAGATCGTCGCCCTCAAGATCCTCCCCGCGGCGATGATGCAGAACCCGCTCGCCCTGGGACGCTTCAAGCGGGAGATGAAGGCGGTCGGGAAGCTCTCCCACCCGCACATCGTCCAGGCGTTCGACGCCGGGGAAGTCGGCGGAGTCCACTATCTGGCGATGGAGTTCATCGACGGGATCGACCTGCAGCGGTTCGTCCGCAAAAACGGACCGATGAACCCGGTCAACGCGGCCAAGTCGATCCGCCAGGCGGCCCTGGGCCTCAGCGCGGCGCACGCCCAGCAGCTCTACCATCGCGATATCAAGCCGGCCAACCTGCTCGTCACCAAGGGGGGCCAGATCAAGGTCCTGGACCTGGGACTGGCCCGGCTCGGCGAGGAGTCCGCGGGACCGGGAGGCGAGCTGACGGCCCTCGGCGAGACCATGGGGACGCCGGACTACATGGCCCCCGAGCAGTGGTCCGATTCCCGCAGCACCGATGCGCGGACCGACCTCTACGCCCTCGGCTGCACGCTGTTCTTTCTGCTCACGGGCCGCGCCCCGTTTGCCGGCGAAGGGACGAAATCGACGGCGACCAAGATGAAGGCCCATCTCTTCAACGCGCCTCCCGATCTCCAGACGCTTCGCAGCGACGTGCCGGCTGAACTCGTCGACGTCTGCCGGAAGCTGCTGGCCAAGGACCCGGCGGACCGTTACCAGACCGCCATGGAACTGGCCGACGTCCTCGCGTCGATGGCCTCCTCCCAAGGACCGCAGTCGGCCCTGGTGGAACGGCCCTCCTCGGTCCCCAGGACCCCCTCGCTCGCGAAGGGGGCGTCCTCCCGCGCTTCCGATTCTCCCGCCAAGCCCGGTCGCCCCGCCGGCGACGGGCGCCGGCCCCCCGCGACGCCCCGATGGAAGGTCGCGGCGGGCGGACTCGGCGCGGCGGCGGTGCTGCTGGGAGTCATCGTCATCACGATCACGAATCGGGACGGCACCCAGACCCGGATCGAGGTCCCCGCCACTGCCGACGTGAAGGTGACCTACCCGGATTCCTCCACGAAGCCCTCCCCGCCCCCTGCGGCCACCTCCTCCTCCGCCACGCCGTCGGACGGCGCGCCGCGACCCCCCGCCCCCGCCCCGGCCCCCATCCCCTGGAAGCTCCCCGCGGCCCTGCCGGACCGGGAGATCGCGGAGTGGGTCCTGCGGCGCGGCGGGAGCGTCGTCATCGAGCCGGCCTGGAAGAGTGTGGCCCGCGTGGACAACCTCCCCGCCGGTTCCGTCGTGCTCCGGGACATCGCCTTCACGCACCTCAACAAGCCGCTCGATCTCGGCGACATCCGTTCGGTCTGCCGGGCCGTTCATCTGCGGGAGCTCGCCGCCCCCACGGTCGGGAGTCTCGGCCCCATCGCCGAGGAGCTGGCCCGGCTCCCGCGCCTGCACGTGCTGGGACTCGGCGCGGCGGGGCAATCGCTGGAGGCACTCGCACCGATCGGCCGCAACAAGGCGCTCGTCTTCCTGTCCCTCTCGTCGGAGGACATCGGAGACGGCTGGCCGTTTCTGGCCGCTCTTCCGACGGTCCGAACGCTGAAGGTGTGGGGCGCTCACGCGACCACGTTCGACAAGTTCGGGACCTACCCCGGTCTGAAAACCCTGTTCCTCACCGGAGACGGTTTCCCCACGGAAGTCGCGGCGGCGATGCAGGCGAAGAACCCGAACCTGCGGATCGCGCTCGAAGGTCCGGGGGGCGCGCGTCTCATCGGGAACAATCCCCTGCGGGAACCGACGCTGCAGCTTCTGCGGCGGGGCGTCGAACTGCACGGCGGCCACTTCGGGGGACCGCGGGAGACGCCGCTGACCGAACAGATGGTGGCGGAAGACGATCGCGGCTGGCAGATCGGCCAGATCCGCTGCCCGGCCAAAGTCTCCCTGGACGATCCGGCCCGCGCGCTGATTCCGGCGCTGACCGACGGGGACTACGTGGAGCTCGATTTCAGCGGCCAGGTGCGGGCGGACCGGCTGGCGGTGCACCTCGGCGAGATCAGCCGCATCTGGGGCCTCAACCTCAACGGTTCCGACATCACCGACGAAGGCCTCAAAGCCCTCGCCCACGTGATCGACATCCGCAACGTCCAGCTCAAGCACACGCGCGTAACCGCAGCGGGCATCCAGACCTTCCGGCAGTTCCATCCGACGTGCATCGTCATCAGCGACTTCGGGGAGATCCTCGGCGACTTCACGACGGTCCCAGGCTACCCGCACTGAAGACCGGAGCCCGGAAGCGACGTCTCGCGGCGGCCGGGCGGGCTTTCGCGGCCCGCAGCGGTCAGTCCGATCAGGATGGGCGAAATGACGAAGGAATCGCGCCAGCTGCTGATCGATCTGATGTCCCGGAGAGGTCAAACTTCGGATCCCGTCGAAACGCTGGCGGCGGAGATCCTCCCCGACCTGGGTCATGAGGGGCGCCGGCTCACCACCCGCGATCTGGTGACCATGATCAACGGCGGGAACGTCGCACAGGCGACTCGCGACGATGTGGGACAGGCGTGCGTCGAAAACCTCTGGGGCCACATGGCGACGAAGGAACTCTCGGAGGCCACGTTCTCCATCGCCGTGGGCGAAATCCTGCTGGCCGCGGACTCGGTCCGTGCCGGCAACGACGTCCTGCTTCCACGGCTGCTGCACCAGACGATGGGAATCCTGTCTCAGAATCCGTTCCGGTGCGACATCGCCGAGACCGTCCACATCCTTCATTGTGTGCTGCCGAAGACCCAGGATTGACCACCGAAGTCCATCGGTCAGGGATGGCAATCCTGTTGCCTCCCTGCAGTGAAATTGGGTGTGTTGAGTCTGAGAAACGCACTCTGCGGGACTTGCCACGCCGCTCTACGAGAGAGAGTCGCAGATGACGAAGCGAGCGAGGACGGCCTGGGATCAGACGAACTCGACGACATCGATGGGCCGTGGGACAACGCTTTCGCCATTGGAGCCGCGGTGATCGGGACGATGGCCGCGGTCGTTCGTCTGGCGATCTCTTACAACAGCTAGCGGGTGGCACACCACAGAGCCAGGAGCGTTGAGCGGAAGCACAGCAAGAGGAATGAGCGAGATGATTCTGTCGCAGATCGACTTCTCTGCCGACTTCGGGGGCCGGGACGCGGCAACGGCCGTGCTGCCTCACTTCAAAGCGCTGAAGACGGCCTGCAACGGGCTACGGTTCCAAGGATTCCCCTTTCCCAAACTGGCTTACATTCTTCGAGTCGATGGCGAAGTCAATCAGTACGGACTCTCGGGAGTCGGCTATCTGGACATCGACCGAAAGGGAGAATACTTGTCGCTCGACATCGGGATCGAGCGCGACGACCGGGAACGAATTCCGCACGTCATCTGCGATGGACTCCTCGGGAGCATGGAGTACCTCCAGGCGGTCAATAAAAAGATCTCGAAACGAATCGAATTCCAGCCGATGCAGGAGTGCCTGCTGGAACTGGTCGGTCGTTACAGAAGGGAGTTGTCCCATTGAGATCTCGAATGTCAGAGCCGAACTGACTGCCGAAGCCAAGCCCCAAGCTAGCGATTGAGAATCGTCTAGATCTGCTCCGAATTGGAGACCCGGAGGCGCTCGAAAGGGAGCGAACTGGCCCGCCTGCTTCGTTCCGTTTGCGCGCCTCCGGGCGGTCGTCTCAGCTCAGAAACTACGATCGAGCTCCAAGAACTCCTTCTGTTCTCGTCACAGACGAAGTGAAGCCTCTCAAGAGACATGTGGTTCTCGGAAGACGCCACGAATGCCGGAACGGGTAGGATGCCTGGGCCATATCGTGCCCTCCGCTGCGACTACTGGGTAGGACGGTTTGACGATCAGCAACCTGATGAAGAATGAAGAGGAGAGTCGTGCCAACCTGTGACACATGATTTAGCAAGATTTTGCTCGCGACTCGCCTTGAGCAGGCTTCGTGCCGCCCAAATCAGAAAATCTTTCATGAGCAATGACTTCCCCTGTCATGACGTGGCAGCAATGGTGCACTGAGTAGTGGACGGCGCCTAACGTCTGCCAAAGCAGCGGTATCGAACGATCCAGCGAGGAGCAACCAGAGGAGGTTGTCTTGTCGGACAATCCCGAGCGTGACGACTTAAGTCGGTTTGATCAGGAGCGGGTATTCAAGAAGCTCATCTTCCCGGTAATCCGCTGCCTGCGAAACCTGGGCGCGTCCATCGAGGATGCGGAGGAAATTGGGGCAGACGCCATCCGAATCGTCTTTCGAAAGTTGGCTGAGAATCCCAGTTTCATCCACTGCCACCGATCATACGCCATCGCTGTTTGCCGCCGGTTGTTCTTCAAGTCTCTCAAGAAGAAGATCGGACATTCGAGGATTGGCCTTTTGCCTGAAGCGCAGCTCAAGCTGTCATACGTCGATCCCATTCCGAAGATCGAGCTGGAGGAGATCCTCCTCAAACACTCGTGCGAAGTCATGAAGGACTTGACGCCTCGCCAGGTCGAGATCATTCAGATGGTGGAGAGCGGTACCCCGGTGCTCCACATCGCTCAGCAGTTCGGTATCACGGAGGCAAATGTCCGGACCGAACTGTGCCGAGCTCGCGTAAAGATTGATCGAAGCATCCGCGCGATCTGGAGACGGTATCATGACTGATCAATCTGAAATCGAGCGCCTCGCAGCGGCCTTGAGATGCGAGGCCGAAGAATCGGATGTCGACTGGCTTCGTCGTGAGGTGGACGAACTGGACGATCTGCAACCAACCGCGGACGAAGGCGCGATCGCCCAAAGAATCGCGGAACGCCTCGGCATCGACGAAGTCCACACTCTGAGCAGTCCGCCAGAAGAGGAAGCTGGCGTCGAGTTGACTCTTCGGGAAGCGCGGCACATCAATTCCACGAGCGAGGAGTTGAGTCTTGCGGGACGAATCGCAAGTCGCCTCAGGATGAAGGACATCCAGCCGTCGAGCGTCGGAGTCAAGCGGTTGCCGCTACACGAAGGTATCCAAACAATTGGTCGGCTTCCTGAGTGTGACGTTCACCTTCCTCATCTGTCGGTGTCGCGTGCTCACGCAACGTTATTCATCTCCTGTTTCGGTGTGCACGTGATCGACAGTGGAAGTCGAAATGGGACATTTGTGAACGGCCGGAGTGTCAATGGCGGTCCAGTGTCAATCCACGATTCTGTCCGTTTCGGAAGGGTGGAGGCGAAGCTGGCGGCGCTGCTCAACGGCACGTCCGTTTCGCTGGAACTGGTAGTCGAGCTCCCAGAAGCGGACGAAGGTCATGAAGAATTGACACGCGGGGCGGTTCCTGGGTCGATGAGGCTGTTGGCGGGGAGAGTGGAGACCATCGGAGGGGGACATTGCGACGACACGCACCCGTTCGCGTCTCCAGTACCCAAGTCCGCGACGCCGATCTCGCCCCTCTCCGACTCGAACAAGCTTTCCGGGATTGCGTGGCTGATGTCACTCCTCAATGACGACACAACACGGAGAATTGCCGTCCTTGCCATCGAACGCTTCTCAACTCGGGAAATCGCCCAGGAATTAGACCTTCAGGTTTCCACAGTCCGCCGGAAACTTCACATGATCACTCGAATTTGGTCGCACACGTTCGATCGTGACAAGTTGTGACGCGCGGCGAGATGGCATCGCACAGCTTTGTGTCGCCACGTGTCGTGGCATCGCAGCAAGCGTCAATCTTTTCCAGGCCCGTGCAGAGCCGCGGGCATGCTACGCTGCCCATGCAATCCGCAGTAATGAGGCCGGAGTTCCCCGCGTCATGCCAGGCACGAAGAACGAAGTCGACGGGAACGCCGTCCGTTCGGCCGAGGCCTTCCGCTCCGCGCGATGGTCGGCCTGGAACTCGTTGACGACGGCTCTTCTCGGACTCGGGCTTCCGATCGTGGCCGCCGCGCTCCACCGATTCTCAGATGCTGAGTCGGCCGTTTTTCAGCGCGCCGTTCGGGACTGTTCCTGGCGAGTCCTCTTCTGCTTGTGATGAGTGTGATTTATGGCCTCTTCGCCCTGAACGCGGTTCGTCGATTCGGGCCCGGCCCGCTTCTGCCTCTGGCGATCGGCGGCTTGGCGATCAGCGCTCCGATCTGCCTGTACGGAGCGTTCGTCGCAGCCCGGTTCCTGTTCTGGTGGACGACGTCTCCGGGATGGAAGAGTTGAGCGACGTCGCCGAGTTCCGTCTCCGAGACGCACGTGACGGCAGCACGAGTGCCGGTGCGGCTCGCAAAGGCTCAACGCATCCGATGGGGCGTCTCGCTGGTTCAGCGGCGGTCGCGCGGCCGGGCTTTCCGCAGCACTCCATGGCCTGCGTGCAGCGCGCGGGGATTCCCGGCGGAATCTTGCGTGACGCAGCTTGAGGCATGTTGACGCGTCGCCACGCTCCGGGCGTTGAAGGGAGGCAACAGGACTCGCGGGTTCCGGGAAGACCCGGACTTTCTGGCGCTTCGGCGGGAAATGGTGGCTGTGTCGCGTCGGTGCGGTCCCTAGATTCTCCCCGCGTCGCCCCGGCGGACTTTCGCCGAGGGGGACCGTTTGATGGAGAGACCATGGGGGGCGATGCTGTGAGCTGCGTGTCGGGATGTCTGTCGGATCAGGTCAGGGACGAGTCACCACAGGCCGGGCTGGACCGGGGAAGATTGACACTGCTGGTGGCCGAGTTTCAGACGCTGCGCTCGCTGGTCCGCGTCGGTTCCCTGGCCGAGGCGGAGATGTTCCCGCAGAGTGTCCGGACCGCACAGCGGCTCGTGGAGCTGGGGCTGGCCTCCCGGAGCGACGCGCGGTACTCGGCGACGGAGCGAGGGGAGCGGGTGGCGGCGGCCATGCCGTTCGCCTGGACCGACGAGATTGTCGTCGTGGAGGCACCGGAGGCGGCATCCTGTCGTCCGTTGTGACCCAGGGATTTCCTGGGTACAAGCCGCAGCGCCTCTCGCGATATCTTCCGGACGGCGTCATCGTCCGGCAGCCATGACGCCAGCGCTCGGCCGGAAGACCACAACCTGGTCGAGCGCTTTTGAATCCAGCCCCGGGGATGGTCGAGCGGCGAGCGTTGGCTGGCCCGCCTCGCTCCTGTTCCTGTCCCCGGGCATTTCTCGCGGCTCCGTCGAAGAGCGGGCGTCCTTCGAAGGAGAACCGCCCCCGCCCCTGCCCCGGTCGGTTGAATGGGGGACCGGCTTCGCATGCCCCCTGGCGGAGTCTCTCCGGCTATCATCCATGGCAGAACCCTGTCTGACCCCGTCCGACCGAGGGAAGAGCCATCATGAGCCCGACCAGCAAGACGCCGTTTCAGGTGGTGGCGTTTGTGGCCTCGGCGGGAGGGTACCCGGCGGTCGCGACGGTTCTCCGCGGGCTGCCCGAGGGGTTCCGGATTCCGATCGTCGTCATGCAGCACCTCTCGCCGCAGTCGACGAAGTCGGTCGATGTCTTTCGCAGTACCAATCCGCTGCCGGTCGAGTTTCTTCAGAACGGCGGGACCCTGCGTCCCGGGGTGGTGCTGGTCGCTCCGGCCGGGGTCTTTGTCGAGTTCCTGCCGGACGGGTCGTGCGCGTTCTCGCCGTGCGAGCGGGGGGCTCTCGACGATCCGCTCAGCCGGATGCTCGATTCGCTGGCCCGGAGCTTCGGGCCGTATGCGATCGGCGTGGTGCTGACCGGGATGGGAGATGACGGGGCCCGCGGGGCGCGGCACCTGCACGACGCCGGGGGACGCGTGCTCGTCCAGAGCCCCGAGTCGGCCGAGCATGTCGGCATGCCACGGGCGGCGATTCAGGCGGGGGCCGCGGACCTGGTGGTCCCGCTGGAAGAACTGGGGCACGTCATCGGGGAGATTGCCTCCGGGACCCGCAACCCGCGGCTGCAGTCGGAGGTGGAGGCGGTCGAAGGACTCTTCGGCGGTCCCGGTCTCGCCCGGGCCCAGCTCCGGGAGGTGGACTGGTCGGTGACGTCGCTGGGCCCCGTCCACACGTGGGAGATGTCGTTGCGGGCGATCGTCCGGACCGTCCTGACGTCGCGGGAGGCGATGGTCATCCGCTGGGGGCGGGAGCGGGTCACGATCTGCAACGACGCCTACCTGCCGCAGCTCGGCGAGGTGAGCAACCCGCAGGGCCAGCCTTCCGAGGCGCTCCACACCGCGGAGTGGGAGGTGGTGTCGGCGGAGCTCAAGAAAGTCGAGCTGAGCGGGGAGGCGACGGTCCTCCCGAACCAGTTCTGGACGTCGGTCCGCGACGGCCTGTCGATCGAGTCCTATTTCACGACCTCCTACAGCCCGCTCCACGACGATGCCGGCGCCATCGCCGGGGTCCTCTCGACCTCCATCGACACGACCCCGCGTGTGCTGGTCGAACGGCGGATGAAGACGCTCTCGGCGGTCGCGGAGTCGACGGGGCCGACGGCGACGCCCCACGAGACCTGCGAGCGGGCACTGGGGGCGCTGGCCCGCAACACGCATGACCTGCCGCTGTCGCTGATCTACCTGCTCGATCGGACCCGCCGCTCCGCCACGCTCGTCGCCGCCAAGGGGGTGGAGGCGGGGAGTCCCGCGGCCCCGCGGCTCCTGGACCTGCAGTCGGAGGCGGCCGTCTGGCCGGTCGGCCGCGCGACGCGCGGCGAGCCCTCCGTGCTGGTGAAGGATCTGGTGACGCGGCTCTCCGGGCTGGTCGTCGAGCCCTGGCCGGAGCCGCTCGCCTCGGCCAGCGTGATCCCGCTGACGTCGGTCGCCGGCGAGCCTCCCGTGGGGGCGATCGTCCTCGGCCACAGTCCGCGGCTTGTGATGGACGCCGCGTATGCGGACTTCCTGTCGCAGATCGCCGTGCGGGTCACCGCGCGGTTTGCGGAGGCGCAGTTCCGGCAGCGGGAGCGGGAACGGCTGGAGGGCCTGTCGGAGCTCGACCGTCTCAAGACCGACTTCTTTGCGAACGTCAGCCATGAGTTCCGCACGCCGCTGACGCTGCTCCTGGCTCCGCTCGAACAGCTGCTCCGCCAGCGGGACGCCCTCCCGGCGGCGCTCGTCCCCGAGGTGGACCTCGCCGCGCGGAACTCGCGGCGGCTCCTGGGGCTGGTGAACAACCTCCTGGACTTTTCGCAGATCGAGAGCCGGCGGCGGCAGGCGAACCTGGAGGTGGTCGATCTCTGCGGCGTGCTGACCGATGTCGTGAGCGCCTTCCGGAGCGCCATCGAGTCCGCGGGGCTGACGCTGCGGCTGGAGTGCGATCCGGCGATCCCTCCGGTCCCGATCAACCGGGAGATGTGGGAGCGGGTCGTCTCCAACCTGCTCTCCAACGCCTTCAAGTTCACGTTCGAGGGGGAGATCGCGGTCGTCCTGCGGAAGCTCGCGCTCCATGCGGAGCTGGAGATCGCGGACACGGGGGTCGGGATCCCGACGGAGGAACTGCCGAACATCTTCAAGCGGTTCCATCGCGTCCGGGGGGCCCGAGCCCGGACGGCGGAGGGGTCCGGGATCGGCCTGGCGATCGTCGAGGATCTGGTCCTGCGGATGGGGGGCCAGATCCGGGTCCAGAGCCGCGAGGGGCGGGGAACCACCTTCACGATCTGGATGCCGTACAAGCCAAACCCCTATGCGAGGACCGTGACCGCTGACAGGGCCGAAGAGCCCCGCCCGAGCTCCGCCGGCGTCGCCACGGAGCTGGCCGAACAGGCGTCGCGATGGCTGGTCCACGCGGACCGTCTGCCGGAGAACCCCGAGGGGGTGGCGGCCGATCTGCTCGGCCCGCCCGCCTCGGCCGGAATTCCTTTCTCGCCGGGCGTGGCCGAGGCGCCGCCGCGGGGCCGGATCGTGGTGGCGGACGACAATGCGGACCTCCGCGAGTACCTGCGGCGACTGCTCGCGCCGCGGTGGGATGTCGAAGTCGTCGGCGATGGTCAGGCCGCGCTGGACGCCATCCGCCGCGCCCGTCCAGACGTCCTTCTGGCGGACGTCATGATGCCGAACATGGACGGATTCGAGCTGCTGAAGCGGATCCGTAGCGAACCGGAGCTGCAACATCTTCCGGTGATGCTCGTCACGGCCCGCGCGGGTGAGGAGGCGGCGATCGAGGGGCTGCTGGCGGGGGCGGACGACTACATCGCCAAGCCGTTTTCGCCGCGTGAACTCGTGGCCCGCGTGCGGGCCGTGATCGACCGCGCCCAGGTCGATGCCGCGCTCCGTGAGAGCGAGAAGCGGCTGGCGGACGAGCTGGGGACCATGACGGGACTGCATGCCCTTGCCGACCGGCTGCTCTCGATCACGGACCTCTCGATCGGGCTGGGGGAGATCCTGGATGCCGCGATCGGGCTGTTTCGGGCCGACCGGGGGACGATCCAGACGCTCGAGGCCCGCCGCAACGTCCTGCGGTACGTCGCTTCGCGGGGCTTTGACGAGGCGGCCCTCCGCACCATCCCGCCGATCGACCGGGATTTTCACTCGACGTGCGCGGCCACGATCCGGACCGGGGAGCGGGTGGTCGTGGCCGACCTGCAGTCTGCCCCGGAGTGGGCGGCCCACGCCCCCACGGCCGCGTCGCTCGGCTACCGGGCCGCGGTCAGCGTCCCGATGAAGACCCGCCGGGACGAGCTGCTCGGGGTCCTGACCGTCCACTTCCGCGAACCGGGCGCGCCGACCGACCGGGAGCTGCGGTGGCTCGAGCTGCATGCGCGGCTCGCCGCGAACCTGATCGAGCGCGACCGCGTCGAGGCGGCGCTCCGCGAGAGCGAGCGGCGGTTGGCGGACGAGCTGAAGACCATGACGGCTCTGCATGCCCTCGCCGACCGGCTGCTCTCGATCCAGGACCTCCGGGTCGGGCTGGGAGAGATCCTGGATGCCGCGATCGGGCTGTTCCGGGCCGACCGGGGGACGATCCAGACGCTCGAGACGCGGGGGGATGTCCTGCGGTACGTCGCCTCCCGGGGCTTCGACGAGGCGGCCCTCCGCGACATCCCGCCGATCGACCGGGACTTTCACTCGACGTGCGCCGCCACGATCCGGACCGGAGAGCGGGTGGTCGTGGCCGACCTGCAGTCGGATCCGGAATGGGAGGCCCACGCCCCCACGGCCGCGTCGCTCGGCTACCGGGCCGCGGTCAGCGTCCCGATGAAGACCCGCCGGGACGAGCTGCTCGGGGTGCTGACGGTCCACTTCCGCGAGCCGGGCGCGCCGACCGACCGGGAGCTGCGGTGGCTCGAGCTGCATGCGCGGCTCGCCGCGAACCTGATCGAGCGCGACCGCGTTGAGGCGGCGCTCCGCGAGAGCGAGGAGAAGTACCGCACGCTCTTTGACTCGATGGCTGAGGGCTATCTCGTGGCGGATGTCCTGTTCGACGCGGCCGGAAAGCCGATCGATATCGAGTATGTCGCTTCCAATGCCTCCGCAATCCACATGGTTGGCGTCGATCTCACCGGCCAGCGCCTTCGCGACGTGAGCGCCGCCTACGAAGAATACTGGTACGAAATCTGGGGCCGCGTCGCCGTGACCGGCAAGAGCGAACAGGCGGTTCGCTACGCCTCTCCCGAAAAGATCTGGTACGAGTTCAACGTCTTCAAGCTGGAGCCGGACAATCCGGAAAGCCGCCGGGTGGCGGTGCTGTTCCAGGACGTCACGAGCCGGGTGCGTGCCGACGCCGCGGTGCGCGAGAGCGAGGAGAACTATCGCACGCTCATCGAGCGGATGAGCCAAGGCTACGATGAGTGCGAGATGATTCGCGACGTGAACGGCCGCGCGATCGACTATCGCATCGTCGACATGAATCCGGCGTTCGGGCGCATCATCGGTGTGGACGTCAACACAGCGCGCGGCCGGACGGCGCGCGAGATCATACCCGGCCTGGAGGATGGCTGGGTTGATCTCATGGATGAGGTGGTGCGCTCGGGTGAGGCACGCCGGATCGAAGGCGAGGTGACCTCGCTCGGCAAATGGTTCGACGTCCACCTCTATCCGAAAGCCGACGACCGCTTCGTCGCGATGTTCGAAGACATTACCGAGCGGAAGCGCGCTGAAGCCGTCCTGCGCGAAAGCGAAGCGCTGCAGGCCTACTTGCTTCAATTGAACGACGCGCTGCGTCCGTTGATCGATCCTGAGACAATCCAACTGGAAGCGATGCGCCTTCTTGGCGAGCGGCTCGGTGTCAGCCGCGCGCAGTACTACACGGCCGACGAGACGGGCGAGTATCTCAGCTCCTCCGGCGGCTATACGGACGGCGCCCCTGCCGCCATCGGCCGGTTTCGGCTGATCGAGTTCGGGAAGTACGCCTATGACGGCTTCCATGCGGGCGAAACGCAGGTCGTTTCTGACGCCAGGATCGATCCGCGCATCAGCGAGACCGTTCTGAAGTCCTACGAGACAGTCGGTTTTCTGGCCTATATCGGCGTCCCGTTCGTGCAACGCGGCCGGTTTCTCGGCACCATCGCAGTCCATCAGGCCGGTCCGCGCCAATGGACGGAGTCTGAGCGGATCATGGTTGAGGAGACTGCTGTCCGTGCCGGCATGGCCGTCGAGCAGGCGCGCGCCGAACTGGCGCTGCGCGAGAGCGAGGGGCGGCAATCGTTCCTGCTCCGGCTCAGCGACGCGCTCCGGCCGCTGACCGAGGCCGGGGAGATGGCCGAGGTCGCCGCGAGGATGCTCGGGGAGCATCTGGGCGTTCCGCAGGCGGACTACACCGAGACGAACGGGGATGGCGACGGCAACGGGGCGGTCCGCGCTCCCGTCGATGGGCCGCACGTCGACAGGCCGCACACCCGCGAGTTTGATGGCAACGGGAACGGGCACTCTCCGCGGAGAAGCCAGTTCCGGCCGGAGGAGCTGGGAGAACGGTTTGGGGAGGCGGCCCGGTCCGGGCGGACCGTTGTTGCGAACGATGTCGAGGCCGATTCGACGATCTCCAGGGCGGAGCGGGACCTCCTGGCGGCGGCGGCGATCCGGGCCTATGTGGCGGTTCCACTGCTGCGGGACGGGGAGTGGATGGCGACGCTGACGGTCCACAGTCCGCGGCCGCGGGGGTGGACGCCGGTGGAGGTCGCGCTGGTGGAGGAGACGGCGGAGCGGACGTGGCGGGCCGTCGAGGCCGCGCGTGCGGCGGCGGCGTTTCGCGAACGGTGAAGACCGCTTCCGGATCGCGTTTCGACGTGAAGCAGTCCCCTTCACCCCTTCCTTGTCTTTGGCCGCGAGGACGAGCGGCGAGCCGAGGGGCTCTTGTCGGCGGTTGCGGACGGAGTCGGGATCGCCCGTGATGGACGGCATCGAGGCGTACCGGATGACCTGCGCCCACAAAACCATTCGATTGTCAGGTTTTCGTTTTCGGCGCGGACGGCGGCGGGGGCGGCGCCGGCGGAACTTTTCGGGGTTGTTGGCCTGGAGGAGGCAGATCAGGAGGCGGTCGGAGAACTTGCGTCGGTAGCCGACGATCTTGCGGCCGTAGTAGACCGGTTCGGGGATCCCCTCGAGGGCGATGGCCCGGGCCTCTTCCTCGAGACGCAGGGCGTCGATCCGCTGAATGGTGGCGAAGGCCTGCCGGTAGGCTTCGGAGGCGCGGTGGGCGTTGTAGTGGAGCTCGCGAGAGACCCCCGCTTTGGCGGCGGCGATCCGGACGACGCCGTACGTCTGGTAGGCGGCGAGGAAGGCCTGTTGTTTTGCGGTGAGGGGTTGGGGCATGGCGCGGGTCCGAGGAGCGACTCCGCTCCATCGGCACGGCGGCGGTGCTGCCCGACAGGCCCGCGGAAAAACGGCTCCATTGTCAGGTTGGCCATCCCCGGGGGCGCGCCCGGCCGGACAGACGGGCGGGTGGTTGTCCCCTGATCGATCGGAGCGCCGAAAGGGAACCGGGGTTCGCCCCGCAACAGCGACGCGCGGCCGCAGACGAAGACACGGCCGGGAAGCGGCCCTCTGAGGACATCGAGGCGGCGCCCGGAGCTCCCTCCGGCTCCGAGCAACAGGGCCGCACAACGCGGTGGCCCTGGCCCCCGGCATCAGACGTGTCTGGTCGTCGAAAGCCCGCTTAGGCCGGTCGGGAGCGACTCTGGAAGCGGACAGGACGCCGGGATAAACTGCCGGCGTTGGGCGGGTGGTGGCATTGCTGAGTCTTGGGTCTGTCATGACAGTCACCCAATTCACGAACCTGATTGTCGCCGTCGCGCTGATCGAGATGATGATCACGATCGGACTGGGCGTGACCGTCGGCGAGTTGGCCGACGTGGCCCGGGACTGGCGCCTGACGGCCAAGGCGGCGTGGGGGAACTACGTCTGCGTCCCCGCCGCCACCCTGGCCCTGCTGCTGTGCCGGACGCCCCCCATGACGGCCGCGGGGTTCCTGATCCTGGCGGTCTGCCCCGGGGCTCCCTTCGGACCGCCGATCACGGCGATCGCCAAGGGAAACGTCGCGACCGCCGTCGGCCTGATGGTCCTGCTGGCGGGATCCTCCGCGATCCTGGCCCCCCTGCTCCTGGGCCTGCTCCTTCCCTTTGTGGCGGGCGATCAACAGTTGACCGTCAACCCGCTCGACATGGTGAGGACGCTCCTCGTCACGCAGTTGCTTCCCTTGTGCCTGGGGCTGGCGATCCGAAGCGCCCGCCCTCAACTGGCGGAGCGTCTGCTGAAGCCGGCCAACGCGGCCGGCAAGGTCCTGGTGCTGCTGGCCTGCGGTCTGATCGTCGGGACTCAGTCGGAGATTTTCCTGGGAATCCGCCCGGCGAGTGTCGTGGCGATGCTGGCACTGCTGGCCGCCAGCCTGGGGACCGGCTGGATCCTGGGAGGGCCGGGGCTGGCGAACCGGAAGGCCCTGACGCTGACCACCGCGCTCCGGAACGTGGGGGTCGGGCTCGTGATTGCGACCGGGAGCTTTGCGCGGACATCGGCCGTGACGGCCGTCGTGACCTACGCGGTGTTCGAGATTATCGGTTCATTGCTGCTGGCGATGTGGTGGGGCCGGCAGTCGCCGCGGACGTGAGTTCCGGGAAACGACTGCGGCCCACAGAGTGAGGCGATTCACCGTTCGGGCGGGGGCGACTCCGCTCGCGCGGACACCATTGATGTTCCTCTTCGAGTGCAAGGCAGGTGCAACATGACGGTCGAGCAAGAGCGATTGAAGGACGCGCGCGAACAGACAGCCCCGTGGAAGAAGTGGGGGCCCTATCTGTCTGAACGGCAGTGGGGAACGGTCCGCGAGGACTACAGCGAGAACGGGGACGCCTGGAACTTCTTCACACACGATCAGGCCCGCTCGCGGGCGTATCGCTGGGGGGAAGACGGCCTGGCCGGAATCTCGGATGACCAGCAGCAGCTCTGTTTTGCCCTGGCACTCTGGAACGGCCAGGACGCGATCCTCAAGGAGCGGCTGTTTGGACTCACGAACAGCGAGGGGAACCACGGCGAGGACGTGAAGGAGTACTACTTCTACCTGGACAGCACGCCGACCCACTCGTACATGAAGTACCTCTACAAGTATCCGCAGGCGGCCTTCCCGTATGCTGATCTGGTGGAGACGAACCGGGGCCGCAACCGGAATGAGATGGAGTACGAGCTCCTCGACACGGGAGTCTTCGGGGAAGACCGATACTTCGATGTCTTTGTGGAGTACGCGAAAGCCGGCCCCGAGGACATCCTGGTCAAGATCACGGCCGTCAACCGGGGCCCGGACGCGGCCGATCTCCATCTCCTGCCGACGCTCTGGTTCCGGAACGACTGGTCAAACTGGATTGCGGCATCCAACCGCGCCTCCGAGAAGCCGGAGCTCCGGTTGAGAGAATCCAAGGCGGGGACAAGCGCCGTCGCGGGACGACACCCGAGCGTGGGCGAATTCACGCTCTCCTGCGAGGGGGAGGCGCCGCTGCTCTTTACGGAGAACGAAACGAACCACGAGCGGCTCTTTCCCGGCCAGAAGAACGAGAGCCCGTACGTCAAGGACGGCATCAACAACTGCGTGGTGCAGGGCGATCAGGGCGCGGTCAATCCCCAGTCTCACGGGACCAAGGTCGCCGCCCACTACAAGGTCCGTCTGGACGCGGGACAGACCGCCGTGGTCCGCCTCCGGCTGACCTGCGGGGCCTCCGGCGGGATCGTCGAGCCGTTTGGCGAAGCGTACGAGCGGGTCTTCGCCCAGAGGCTGCGTGAGGCGGATGAATTCTATCGGGCCGTGACCCCGCCCTCCGTCAGCGCCGACGCGGCGAACGTGATGCGTCAGGCGCTGGCCGGGATGCTGTGGAGCAAGCAGTTCTTCTTCTTCGACGGAGACAACTGGCTGGACGAGCATCACTCGAACCCGCTGCATTCCGGCTATCGCGCCTCCCGGAACTCGGAGTGGTTCCACATGCTGAACAAGGACATCATCTCGATGCCCGACAAGTGGGAGTATCCCTGGTACGCGGCCTGGGACCTGGCGTTCCACACGCTGCCGCTCGCCATCGTCGATCCCGACTTTGCCAAGAAGCAGCTGCGGCTGATGCTCAAGGGGGTGTACCAGCACCCGAACGGGCAGCTTCCCGCTTACGAATGGAACTTCAGCGACGTGAACCCGCCCGTTCACGCCTGGGCCACGCTGTTCCTGCATCGCACCGCACAAGCCCTGGGACGGGAAACGGACACGGAGTTCCTCCGCGGGGCGTTCAACAAGCTGACGTTGAACTTCACCTGGTGGACGAACCGGAAGGACCGCTTCGGCAAGAATGTCTTCGAGGGGGGATTCCTCGGCCTCGACAACATCGGCGTGTTCGACCGCAGCGCCCCGCTCCCCACCGGCGGCTACCTCGAACAGGCGGACGGCACGGCCTGGATGGCTCTCTTCAGCCAGAACATGGTGGAACTGGCGGTGGAGCTGGCGGTGGACGATCCCGTGTATGAGGACATGGTCCTCAAGTTCGTCGAGCAGTTCTACTACATCGCGGCGGCGATGAACCGGCCGGGAGCCGAAGGGATGTGGGACGAGGAGGACGGCTTCTACTACGACCTCCTGCGACTCCCCGACGGCACCGCCACGCGGCTCAAGGTCCGTTCCCTGGTGGGGCTGCTGCCGCTGTGCGCCACGACGGTGATCGAGCCCTGGCAGCGGGAACGCATTCCGCGGGCGATGACCGGGCTGATGGAACGCCTGCGGCGCATCCCGGAACTCGCGAAGGCCATGCATCCCACCGGCCCCGGCCACCTGGGGGTCAAGGACCGAGGGATCCTCGCCATCCTGAATCCGGATCGACTGCGCCGCATCCTCACGAAGATGCTCGACGAGAACGAGTTCCTGGGCCCCTACGGCATCCGCTCCATCTCGAAGTTTCACGAGCAGCATCCATACGTCTTTTATGCGAACGGGCAGGAATACCGCGTCGATTACCTCCCCGCGGAGTCGAACACCGGCATGTTCGGCGGCAATTCCAACTGGCGGGGCCCCGTCTGGATGCCGGTCAACGCGATGATCATCCGCGCCCTGCTGCAGTACTACCTCTACTACGGGGACAACTTCCAGATCGAGTGCCCGACTGGTTCGGGAAAGATGATGAACCTGTACCAGGTGAGCCAGGAGCTGTCCGACCGGCTTACCCGGACCTTCCTCCGCAACGAACAGGGGCGGCGTCCGGTGTACGGCGGCACGGAGAAGTTCCAGTCCGATCCCCACTGGCGCGACTACCTGCAGTTCTTCGAGTACTTCCACGCCGACAACGGGGCGGGACTCGGAGCCAGCCACCAGACCGGCTGGACGGGCCTCGTTGCCAAGTTCATCGAACTCTTCGGTCTTCTGGATGCGAAGCGGGCGCTGGAGGGGGGCAAGATGACCGCCTTCCGTAAAGCGACATAGGGGCGTTGAGTCTTCGAAACGCCCGCTGCGAGACCGCGCGGGCATGGAAGAGACGCCTGGAGTTCTCTCCTGCTGCAAGGCGCGCATGGCCACGAACGCTGTGGCCATGCCCCCCTGCCGTTCGGGCGGGGACCACTTTGCGGGCAACCCCCACGCCGACGACCGCGGAGAATGGACGGTCCGGGCGAGAAACCGGAATCCATGGTGGCAGACAATGACAATGACAATGACAATGACAATGACTCGTTGAACGCCCGGCGAACCTCGTGCGGGGCCATCGACGTCCGACGTTCGAGGCCAGCCATGGACGAGATGCCGGATAAGGAGTTGCGATTCTCTCACCGGATGAAGAGAGACAGTGCCAGCCTGGCGGTCCGTTGGCGGTCGACGCTGGACTCGATGGATGCGATCCACGACCGGCTCGCGGACCTGTTGGAGAGAGCCTCCGTCCGCGTCCTGGAGACAGACGCGGTCGTCTACGCGATCGACCAGTTTCTCAAAGAGCAGGCGATCGATCGAGATCGACGGGGGGCCGGGAAGGATGCCCGCGGCTCGAAGGGGGCATGAAAGCGTGGCGCCGGGGGAGGCCGGGTGGCATGCCCACGGGTCTTCACGGGCATCGAGGAGACGGCCGGAGCCCTCGATGCTCCGAGGAACAGGGCCATACACAGCGACGGCCAGGCTCCCCTCCCCTCCCGGCGAGACTCAACGGTCCGCGAAGTCCAGGGGGGAGAGCTGTCGCCACTCCCGGGCCCCGGTCGGGTTGATCACCCAGCAGCCTCGAAGGAGTTTCTGCCCCGACTCATTCACGACCATGTCATCGCCTCCCGCCGCGATGGAGAGATGTCCCTGCTCGACGAGCAGCCAGAACGCCGCGCGGTCGGTCCCTTTCAGACGAAGCATTCCCCGCAATGAGATCGGCGCCACCCAGAGTCGCTCAAGCACACGCCACTGGGAATCGAACACGGCCACTGGAAACATCTCCGCCCCCGTTGCTGCGAATCGTTCGCAAGGGCGCGACGCAACAAGCGTTCCCCGGCGGCCCGATGCGAGTGCCCGGTTTTGCGGCGCGCGGGCACGCGAGACGGGCTCCGGACGAGGGGTTGCCGCGGGCAGCAACTTCGCATCAGCCGCGGCGAACCGCGCGACCCCGAGAGGCTTCGGGATGGGCGACTTACCCCAGCGCCGAACGCGGGATCGCCACGCCGCCGGGATAGATGATCCGGATTCTGGCCGTCGCGACCCGCCAGCCGGCGGAGGTCAGGGCCATGGTCCCTTCGCCGACATGCACCCAGCCCCGGGCAATGAGATGCCCCAGCATCAGCTGACCGACTGCCCCCGGCGGAAGATTGCACCCGCCGCCACCACGGACGGCTTCGGCGAAGACATCCCACTCGAGCTGGGAGATCACCAGGTCATCACGCTGTGGAGGAACATTCACGCCGCACACGGTAACCAAACCGCTGCGCGATTCCCACAAGATTCGGGCATCCGTCCGCTCAGTGAGCCGGATCGTCCCCTGCTGCGTCCGGGCCGTCTCTCCCCGTTTGCCGGTCGTTCTGTTCAGGGTGCTGCGTTTCAGAGCGGGCCCTGGTCCGCCGGTGCCTCGTCCAGCTCAGGGCATAGGCCCGCAGGTTCTGAGCTTCGGGCTCCATTTCTCGCAACCGGTGCTGCAGGACGAACGACAGGTGGCGGAGCCGTTCAGATTCCGCCATCAGCTCCCGATTTGTCGGATCCGGGGGACTCTCCAACGTCGACGCTCCAACCGCAACGCAAAACCTGGGCGACATACCGGGGATTCACCTTGCCGACACCCGGTCTTTCTCCAGTTGTAGCAACGTCCGCGACGGCATCCCAGCAGAGCTTGTGGGTGTACGCCGGCCGGGACCGCCGCACCCTGCGAGACTCAGCCCGCCCTGCGAGACTGTCGGCCGACACCGTTGAGCGGCCGGCTCAATGCGAGAGCATTTTCCGGATGTCGGCCGAGAACGTGGGGTACGCGTACTGAGTGGACTGCAGGTTGTCCGCGGTGAGGTCGAACCGCATCGCGAGGGCGAAGAGGTTGATCGTCTCGTCCGCGTCGGGGCCGAGGAGGTGCGCGCCGAGAATGCGGCCGGTCCCCTTCTCGACGAGGATCTTGTAGCCCGCGACACCGGCGTTCACTTTGCGGTTCGTGGTCCAAGTCGTCGAGTCGTCCGTCCGGACTTCGAACGAGAGTCCACGGGAGGCGGCCTCGTGTTCCGTCAGGCCGATGGCGGCGAGGGGCGGGACGGTGAAGACGACACGCGGCACCGGCCCGTAGTGGGGCCGGCTGTCCCGGCCGTCGATGAGAGTCCGGGCGATCGCGGCTCCCTGTTCATCCGCGACGGGAGTGAGCTTCGGCTGGCCTGTCGCCGCGCAGTCGCCGGCGGCGAAGACGTGCGGGTTGGAGACGCTCCGCAGCGCGTCGGTCACCGTGATTCCCTCCGCTTCGGACTCGACGCCGGCCGCTTCGAGGTCGAGATCCCGCAAGGCGGGGGTTCGGCCCGCGCCGTGGACGATGAGGTCTGCCTGATATGAGACCGTCTGATACGGGACAGTCTGATACGGGACAGTCTGATTCGGTTCGGCTTTGCGACCGCGACGGGCCGTGAGGAGCAGCGCGCCGTCGCTGTCGCGGTGGAGGCCTTTCGGCTCCGTGTCGAGTTCCACGGCGATGCCGATCGAGCGGGTGTGGGCGACGAGGCGATCGACGAGGTCGGGTTCGAAGCTCTTCAGCGGCCGCTCGCCGCGATGGACGATGGTGACGCGGGCGCCGGCCCGGGCGGCGACGTGGGCGAACTCGAAGGAGATGTATCCGCCCCCCAGGAAGAGGACGCGGGGGGGAAGCTGCGGGACGGTCAGGAAGTCGTCGCTGGAGGTGACGAGTTCGGCTCCGGGGAACGTGAGCGGGGCGGGTTCGGCGCCGGTCGCGACGACGATGGCCGGGGCCTGGAGTCGGTGGTCTCCGGCGGCGATGGTGGTTGGTCCGAGGAAGCGGGCGGTCTCTTCGAGGACGTGGATTCCTTTGGAGGTGAACTTGGAGAGGGCGCGGGGGGAGACGGGCTGGACGAACTCCCGGGTGAAGTCGATGAGGCGGGGCCAGGGGATGCGGCCTGCTTCGACATCGATCAGTCGGGACTGGTTGCGCTGGACGGCGTCCTGGAGGGCAGCGGCGTGGACGAGGACTTTTTTGGGATTGCAGCCGCGGAGGGCGCAGTTGCCGCCGACGCCGTGGGGTTCGATCATGGCGACGGAGCGGCCGGCTTCGGCGGAGCGTGCGGCGACTTGTCCGGCGGCGGGTCCTGTTCCGAGGACGATGATGTCGAAGGATTGGGGGGGCACGGATGCTCTCGATGCGCGGCGCGATGTCGGGTGAGAGGGTGTTGCCGGTGCAAGTTCCAAGCCATTTGAGCACAGCGGGCCAAGCAACAGTTGCTGGCCGGGTCCAGGGGCACCCTGGTGGGGGATGCAAGGGGGTCACACCCCCTTGCCCGCCGGAGGCCCGTCTCGTCTCGACCTATCTGAAGGAGCGAGTGTCCAAGTGCGGACACCGTGCCGTATGCCCCCCCACCAACCCGCGCGGACTCCAGAGCGAGCGGCCTGGTGTGAGGGAGTCCTCAACGCCCGCGATACAGAGCGGACCCCTGTTCGAGCTAACCGTTGATGGCCGAGCTGGGAAACCGACATGACCACGGAGACAATTCCGCGAGTCGCACCACAGATCCCGTCCTCCGGAGCGAGGAGATCGTAAACGCCATCGAGGAGTCATTGAGGAAGCAGGATGAATGCCGACTGGACATCATTCGAAGCACGACTGAGAGCCCACCCCGCTGGCGTTCATCAATTCCAGCCGTCAGCGATCGCGACGTGTCTTGAGCGAGCCACGAGCCGAGTCGGCGCTCTCCCGAGTTTCTGTGAAGCGATGCTGTCGAGTACAAACGGCATCGAGTTGTTCATCAACGGCGGGCCGTTCGCCACACTCTTTGGCGTGTCACCGGCGACGCCCGTCAGCCCTCTGGAGTGGGCCCCGGACTGGTACATCGACGCCTTCACACCAACCTGGCGGAAGGCGAGGAACGGCGGCACAGACGTCGTGACCGGCGTCACTTGTTACGGCACGTTGTTTGTCTTCAGAACCCGCCAGACCGTTCAGGAATGGGACACCCAGGCGGGGGACTGGTACAGCGAGGAGGGGCCCGTGGATGAATGGCTGGAACGCCTTATCGTTGAAGGCGAGGAGTTCATGAAAGCGTGAGCAACCTGGTCATGATCCGCAGCGGGGCGTAGCTCAAACGGTAGCATGTCCGTGGCTTTGCACGGTCACGCGGAAGCCCCAAAGCTCCCGACTCCCGCTCCGAAGAACATAGGCACACAGAGCTCTGGCCATCCCCCCGTCGAGCTCGACGAGCGGCCGCTCGTCTTACTGCCGGGGGAAGTCTTCCGTCGCGACGGGCGAGGGGAGCCGTCGGATCTTTGTGGCGGTGGCGGCGACCACGCCGATCCGGGCCGAGCCGGGGCGACTCGGGAAATAGCGGGCGGAGATGCCCGGGGCGATTTCCCGGAGGCCGTCGACGTCGATGTCGACCGCGACTCCGAGCGATCCCGGGGGCTTCCGGATCAGCGTCGCTCCGATCGTCCGAACCTCGGCCAGCGTGAAGACGATCGTGTCGTCGACAATGAAAGATTGCCCGGTCGCTCGGCTGATCACGAGCATGCTGTGCGGCGGAGGTTCTGGTATCAGGGACATGCCGCACGTTTTGGCGGTTTTGTCCCTCGCCTTCAACGGGGTTCTCTTAAATTCGATCTGTCTTAATGATGCTTCCTGTCCCTGAAAGTGACATGAATAATGTGGTATTATAAGACCAAGGTTGTGTGGGATGCCCACGGCTCCGCACGGGCATGGAGGAGAGGCGTAGAACTCCCCTGCTGATCCAGGGAACTTGGCTACACAAAGCTGTGCTCATGCCGCCCGGCCGAAGGCGATCTCAGAGGTTCCCGTGAATATCATCGCGGACATCGGGATCCTGGTCGGGGTTCCTCTGGCGTTGTTTCTGGGCCGTCGAGCCGTGTGCTGCGTGATCTGTGACGGAGACCGCAAGAGGGGGGCGAGGCTGGGCTCCCTGTTTCTTTTGAGCTATCTGTGGGGCATGGTCTCGGTTGCCGAGATCTTCGGAGCCGCCGGCGACCTGACACAGACCTTGATGGTTGGAATTCCCGTTCAAGCCGCGGGACATGGAGCGATCGAGGCCTTCCAAATCTGGACCGCCCGGAAAAGAGAACAGCGCCCGGACCTGCCGCCGACCGGTATCAGAACGGACGCAGGGTGCGTTGAGTCTTGAAACGTGCCGTGACGGCGGCACGCATGCCGGTGCGTTTCACAAAGCCTCAACGCACCCGGCCAGACTCACCGCACCCTACGAGACTCGTGTGACACCATGGGACGACTGCGGAACCGTGAGACGACCGCGGGACTGCCCCGCCCGGCTCCCGATTCCGGCCGGCCAAAGGCGGCCAGCAGGGCTCCCACCCGATAGGCTCCCCGCGGGCCCCCACTGGCCCGGACGGGCTCGCCATCGGCCTGCCGGCCGCGCGGCGGGACACACAGACTTAGTTCCCGCTCTTCGCGTCCGCGAGGTCCTTTTCGCCGCGGATCGTGCTGCAGACGAAGCGGACCATTTCCTTGTAGTGGTCCTCGACATCCTTATCGACGACGAACGCCGCGCCGGCCATCTGCTCCGGACCGGACTCAAAGACGCCGACCGCGAAGACGACTTCCGCTCCCGACTTCATCGACGTCCCGGTGCCGGTCACGACCAGTGCGCCCCGCTCCGTCTCCGTCGGTTCGTCGTACTGGATGTCCCGGAGCGACTTCGCGAGGCCCTCTTTCGCCTTGGCGATCCCGGCCTGCTTGTCTTTGACCCCGTCGAGCAGGACGGCGATCGACCAGCCCTGGCCGTCCGACGTGACCGCCGTGACGTGGCGGTCGTCGGCCTTCTGGTTCCAGCCCGCCGGGAAGGTGATCCCGAGAGCGGGCTTGCCCCCCTTGCGGAGGATGGTCTCGGTCGGGTCATCGCTCTTTGCTGCCGCGGCCGGGGTCAGGACCTGCGGCGGGGACTCGGCGAAGTTCGAGTGCGGCGTGCCGCGGTACTGCGCCGTGGTCTGGTACTGCGTCCGGGACTGGGTTTCGTTACTGACGGCGTTGCGCTGCTCCGCCGACTGGACGACCGTGCGGGTCGCCCCCGCGACGACGCCGATCTTGGCTCCCTTCTGGGCGCCCGACTCTCCTCCGGCGAGCCCTCCGACCATCGCCCCCCGGACTCCGCTGCTGACCGCCCCCCCTCCTCCGCGGCGCTGGGCGTGCGCCGAACCGGCCAGGAGGGCCAGCGTCATTGTCGAAACGGCAACCATTCGAAAAGTCATGATGGCATCTCCCGGCTCTCCGTGAGCCGCTCCATCGGTTTCGCCGAATCCGGGAGACGCCCCGGAGCCGGGATGGGATCTGTCGATATCGCGATCGCGGAACGCATCGCCAGCGGCACGGGCTCCACCCGACCTCGCCGGTCCCTCCTCTGTCCGGATAGGGCCGGCCGCTCAACAGACGGGAGATGCCCTGCAGACGGGCGCCCCTCCAGTGGCGAAAGCATCCACGCCATCCGCGATTCCGCGGAAACACGGCCTCAGGGCCGATGACACTCACAGAGACCGCTGCGGCCGCTCCGTAGCGCAGGCTGCGAACGGTCTGACCACACCCGTCTGACCATGTGGAGGCGTGGCTGGACCGTTGCAGCCTGCGAACCCGACCCTGTGGGCAGGTGGCTGTGCGTTATCGCACAGACCCACGCCATTCACGGGTTGTTCTATGTGCTATAACGAATGAATTCCGCCGCACGACAAAGAAACAGAGCGGCGTGGCAGACGGGACGTTTCCGGCACAAACGTCCCGTCGACCGAACGATCACGCTTGCCGGATCACCCATTCCCGCAAGGGACACATCCATCGTAAGCAAAGTGAAACAAAGTCTGTCGACGGATCGCGAGACGATCCGGAGATGGGCACTTGGCCTGCGAATCTGCAGGCCCGCGAAGCCTCTCACCCTTCGATGCACTCTGAAGTCAATCGGCACCCGCCCGGCAACTTCGGGCAGATCGCGTAGCCAATCCCAAGTGTCACGCAAGCCTGTCGGGATGGTACATTTGCTTTTTCGCCGCTGCAAGAAATTTCGCGCAGATTCGTCGCCGACGGATTCGCTCAGGCGGCTTTCCTGCGGCGGACGATGTCGCACGGCGGGCCAGTATCGTCGATTAACAAGAATAACCCCGCGTCCGAGGCTTCGTTTAATAGCCTGCGCCAACAAGTCATTAACAAGAATGACGCCGGGTGCGTTGAGGCTTTGAAACGCAACGGGACCGCGGTACGAAGGCGGGCGCGTTTCGCAAAGCCTCAACGCACCCGGGAAGACTGCGTCGGCGGATCGACAGCGGGAGCGGCGGCGGGCCGATCACCACGCTTTGACGATGGCGGTCTGCATCTGGTAGTCGAACGGCTGGCTGCTCCGCACCGCCTGGAATTCCCAGTAGTGCAGGAAGTACCAGTTGCCGGCGATCTGGAACCGCGTCCCCGGACCGATGCCGACGTTCCCCTGGCCAGTCCCTTCAATGGGGACGCTGACGTTGCAGTTCAGATAGAACACCAGGTCGCCGAGCGGAACGTCGTGCTGCGTGAGGTAGCGGCCGACCGCCAGGTCGCCGTTGAACGTGGTCTGCGCGGTGGTCTGATTGACCGGCACGTTGATCCCGGTACCGCCCCGCACCACCCAGGCTCCGCCGGGATTGCTCCAGAACGAGTACCGGGGAAAGACGGCCGACACGCCGCCGCCGGTGAGCGGCGTCCCCGTCGGAATGGTCGCGCCGATCGTGATGAGCTGCGTGAAGGACTTGGTCTCGGAAAGCAGGAACGAGCCCGCGACCCGCAGGTCCCCGAAGTCGGCGCGATAACCCTGCGTCGGATCGTCGGTCCCGTTGGCGTTGACCAGCGGGGCGTCAAAGAAGACTTCGAACCGCCGGTTGATCGGCAGGAACGCCGTGAAGTTGCTGTTGTATCCGTTTCCGCCGAACGACTTGTTCAGGTTGTGCTGGTAGCCGCCGCTGACGAGCCACAACCGGTAGAAGAGCCCCTCGAAGGACCCCAGCCACCCATGCCGCGGCGTGAGTCCGGATTCCCCTGCCGGACCGCCGACCCACGCTTCGTCCCAGCCCTCGCTGAAGAAGGTGTCGAGCGTCAGCGGAGTCCAGCACCGCAGGGAGGTGTCGCCGAAGATCGAGTCGCAGGCGACGCTGCAGAAGGTCTTCTCAATGTCCGCCGAGTCGCAGCAGCCCGGCGAGCACTCCGGGCCGAAGACGACGGACGGACTGGTCAACTGGTCGACGGCCGCTTCGGTCTCCGCCGGCTGCGACACCTCGGTCGTCAGCGGAGGATCGGAGAGAAACAGGTCCTCTCCCCGGGCGACCCCCGTGAGCGCCAAGAGGGACGCCCAGCATGTTGCGGCCGCACCGCGGCGAAGAAGAGACGGGCCTCCTGCCATCAGATCACCTTCAGATTCGATCGAGCGCGTTACTCAGCGGTTGTCAGGAGAGGCGTCCCCTATCGCCCTCCGGAAGAATTCATCCACATTCTGTGATATCGGCATGTCGGATTCTCCGGGCTGAATCAGGGAAGCAGGCCCGAAACCGGCCGCGGCGACGACGACCGTTGACCTAACTCCAACAGAATCAATGAGGTTACGGTGACTTCGCCGATTGAAGGCTGTCCGGAAGAATCTTTCGATCCCCGACCACGCTAAGTAAGACAACCGCGACAAACGGCAAAGCCGACCCGATCCGCGAAGGCTCCCGTTCCCCTGGCCCGCCCCCACACCGGCAATCTCATACCAGTCGCGCCCCGTTGGGGACGGGTCGCTCGGGCTGGGCGAGGACGATGGCTCCCTCGGCGTCGGCGAAGCCGGTGACGAGGACTTCGGAGATGAAGGGGCCGATCTGCTTCCGGGGGAAGTTCACGACGCCGAGGATCTGCCGGCCGACGAGTTCCTCAGGGCGGTAGTGGACGGTGATCTGGGCCGAGGACTTCCGCAGGCCGATCTCCGGGCCGAAGTCGATGGTGAGCTTGTAGGCGGGACGCCGGGCCTGGGGGAACTCTTCTACGGCCGTGATGGTGCCGACGCGGAGCTCCACCCGCAGGAAGTCGTCCCAGGTGATTTCCGTGGAGTCATCGGCCATGGTGAGCAGGTCCTCTCTTGATGGGGGAAAACGAAGCGGTCGTCACAGGCTTTCCAGGAGCGTTCTGGCGATCGCTTTGGCTTCGGTGACGCACGCGCTGCCCCCTTCCAGACCGGCGCGGACGATACGAATGATGGTGCGTTTCGCAAAGCCTCGACGCACCCTGCCTGGCTCCCTCACGATACTCCGCTGGCTTTGGAAGCCCCGCGGGTTGGTGTGGGGGCATCCGGCACGGCGCCCGCGTTTGGACACGCTCTCCTTCAGACATCTCTCGACGGCCAGGCCTCCGGCGGGCAAAGGGGCCTTGCCCCTCTGCACTCCCCACCAGGGGCCAGCCCCTGGACCCCGGTTAGCCAGCGATGTTGAACTGGAAATCGGCCCCCGGAAGGCCAAGGGCCACTTCCAACGTTCACTCGTAAACCGTCCTCGCCGACTCGGCTCCCTTAGCTCAATCCCATCGCTCCACGGCCACCCGGTCCAGCGGGACGCTGGTGGTTAGCGGAGGAACAGCCGGTAGGCGCGGTTGTTGGTTTCTTCGGTGCAGGGATAACCGAGCGTGTCCAGGAAGCTCTGGAACTCCTTGTTCTCACTCTCCGGGACCTGGATCCCCACCAGGATCCGGCCGTAGTCCGCCCCCTGGTTCCGGTAATGGAACAGGCTGATGTTCCAGTCCGGATGCATCCGCGACAGGAATCGCATCAGGGCTCCCGGCCGCTCGGGGAACTGCACCCGGAAGAGCCGCTCGTCCTGGGCCAGGCCGCTGCGGCCTCCCACCATGTACCGCAGATGCTCCTTGGACAAGTCGTCGTCCACCAGGTCGACCGCGGCGAACCCTTCCTGATGAAGGCTTTCGGCGATCGCCAGTCCTTCCGCGCGGTTCGAGGTGGTCAGGCCGACCAGGACGTGGGCCTCGCGGGCGTCGGAGATGCGGTAGCTGAACTCGGTCACGCTGCGCTGGCCGATCGTCTGGCAGAGGCGGCGGAAGCTGCCCCGCTCTTCGGGGATCGTCACCGCCAGGAGGGCTTCCCGCTCTTCGCCGGTCTCGGCCCGCTCGGCGATGAACCGGAGGCGGTCGAAGTTCATGTTCGCGCCGCAGGTGATCGCCACCAGGTCCTTCCCGGCGAGGTTGTGCCGGGCGACGTAGCTCTTGAGCCCCGCGACGCTCAACGCGCCGGCCGGCTCCAGGATGCTGCGGGTGTCCTCGAAGACGTCCTTGATGGCGGCGCAGACGCTGTCGGTATCGACGGTGACGAAGTCGTCGACGAGTTCCCGCGTCATGCGGAAGGTTTCTTCGCCGACGCGTTTGACCGCGGTGCCATCGGAGAAGAGGCCGACGTCGGTCAGCTCGACCCGTTTCCCTTCGCGGACGGAGCGGATCATGGCGTCGGAGTCGACCATCTGGACGCCGATGACCTGGATCTCCGGCCGGACGGCCTTGATGTAGGCCGCGACGCCGGAGATCAGGCCGCCGCCGCCGATGGCGATGAAGACGGCGTGGATGGGGCGTTGCCGCTGCCGCAGGATCTCCATCCCGATCGTCCCCTGTCCGGCGATGACGTCCGGGTCGTCAAAGGGGTGGACGAAGACGTAGCCGTGCTGCCGCTCCAGTTCGAGGGCGTGGGCGTAGGCGTCGGAGTAGGACTCGCCCGCCAAGACGACTTCGCCGCCGAGGGTGCGGACTGCGTCGGACTTGAGGAGGGGGGTCGTGACCGGCATGACAATGACCGCCCGGCAGCCGAGGCGGCGGGCGCTGAGGGCGACCCCCTGGGCGTGGTTCCCGGCGGAGGCACAGACGACGCCGCGTTCCCGCTGTTCGGGGGTGAGGCGGACCATCTTGTTGTAGGCGCCGCGGAGCTTGAAGCTGAAGACGGGCTGGGTGTCTTCGCGTTTGAGCCAGATCGAGTTTCCGAGCCGGTGTGAGAGTTTGGCGGCGAGGTCGAGGGGGGATTCGACGGCGACGTCGTAGACGCGGGCGTTGAGGATGCGTTGGAGGTAGTCGAGCACGAGTGGTCATTTCCTTGGGTGCTCGACGGTCGGGACATTCCCGGTCGAGCGAGGGACATCTTAGTGAGTCTCGTGCATCAGGGGGTGGAGTCGTGCCAACGAAAGAACCGGGTCCAGGGGCACCCTGGTCAGGGGGTGCAGGGGGCAGAATGCCCTTGCCCGCCGGAGGCCTGTCTCGTCGGGAGATTTCTGAAGGAGTGAGTGTCCAAGCGCGGACACCGTGCCGGATGCCCCCTAATCAATCCGCGGGGACTCCAAAGCGAGCGGTGTGGGGTGAGGGAGTTCTCATGCCCGGCCCAACAAAGCGGACATCGGTTCTGTTCCACGGTTCGGAGCGAAGGGCCTCCGGCGGGACAACAACGCCTTCGACGAACCGGACCGGTACACTGTGTGTCAACCGCGAGAAGGAGTTGGGCGGCACGCGGCCGTTCTGTTCCGTGTCGCTCAGTCTCCGGCGGACGTTGGGAAGTGAGTTCGCGACATCTGGCCGGGCCGGGCCCGTCGGATTCCCGTTATCGGACGAGAGAGGACGAGGCAGAAGCCATGGAGAAGGGCCCCGAGCTTGGCCAACCGATTGTCGATGGAGACCGGCGGCGGGATGCCATCCACATCGCCGTTGCCCCGGTCATGGCGGTGGACCGGCTGACTCCGGGACAGCATGTCGGGCTGGTCGAAGAAGGGGATCTGGAGCGCGTCGGCCTCTGCGATCGGAATATCGGCATCGTCGATCCGTTCCTTGGAGCGGCGGTCGAGCCGGGGCAGCGGTTCTGGCTGTTCCTCTACCCGGGGACGGTCACGGGATTGCGGCACATCTGGACGCATCCGGCGTTCACGAGCGCCGCCGCAGTCGCCAGGGAGGCTCGGCGATGAGCGAGTACGACGAATTCCTGCAGGCCCTGGCAAAGAACGAAGACGACACGACCCTCCGTCTGGTCTTCGCCGACTGGCTGGACGAACGGGGAGAGCACGAGGAGGCAGATCGTCAGCGGAGGTGGCCCGCGGCGAAGGCATGGTTCCAGCGGTTCTGCCACGAACACAATCCGCCACTCCCGTCCGACACGGACGTGCGACGCATTTCGCCTGAGGAACTGGTCGAGCTGGGGCGCGATGCCATTCGGGGGATTCTCTCGAGCGGGCAGTACATTCACCCGGAAGAGAGTCTCCGGCAGATGCTGGTCTGCGGATGGGACGCGCTGGAGCGGTCCAGGCTGGTCAAACCCTCCGAGGAGTGGGAGTTCGATCTCCTTTTCGGAAATCACGAGGCGATGCGACACGCGATTGCGGAGAACGTCTACGACTTCTGGAAGAACTGGTCTATTGTCACCGGCGTCCCGCTTCCCCCGCGCGTTGCAGAGAAAAGCCGGTTCTACTGCAGTTGTTGAGCGGACACGACGAATGTGAGCGGCCCTCCGAAAGTGCGACTTGGCGACCTGGACCATGTCGTCTCTTGGGGAACGGATGCGATCGGGAGAACGGGATGATCCCTCGTGATATTCACCAGCTGATTCGTGAATACTCGGCCGAGGTCGCGGAAGCGTTCCGGGAACTTCGCGCAACCTACCCGTCCGTCGAGATCCGGCCGTTGAATCGGACGATCCCCCGCCGGGGAACTCTGCCATCCGGGCGCACTTACTCGTTCCATGGAATCGGATGCCTCTTCGAATTGCAGGATGTGGTGGTCGACATGGACTTTGGTCCCGACGGTCGCATCGATGGATTTGACGCCTGGCGGCTGAACCTGTTTGCGGAGAGTCGCGATCAGCCCGAGTGGACCCTGGAGGCCCTTGGAAACGCCCTCGCAGAGCTTCTTCGCGATGGCAAAGTCGTGAGGCTGACCTCGGCCCTGGCGAGCCATCTCTACTTTCCCGCCAACGAGGAGTCCCCGTCTGTGTGATGCGCGGCCCCCGAAAACTGACAGCGAGCCTCGAGTTCTCCCTACAGAGCAACTCCACATGCTCCTCTTTGATCCAGCGCAGGAGGCCGCCGACTTAGCAGACCGCGTCGTGCCCCTGCTGGACGGAGAAGAACGAGTTTGTCACGAGTGCGGGTGCGTTCCGCAGAACCTCCACGCCCTCGACAAGACGTTCGGTGGCGGGAAACTATGAATCCCGAGACGGTCCAAGGCCTGGGAGACGATCGCAGTGCGGTTTACGGCATCCTGCATCACCTGGCAGAACGAGGACGGCGTGGCCCTGCTGGGCTTCGCCGATGACGAGTTCAATACGACCCGGTACCTGCTGCTGCAGCGGACACTTGAGCCGGACCCGCAGGATTGCGGCCTCGGTCACGACCGCGTCTACATCGAACTGAACGACCAGTCGCGGTCGGCCTATGGCCAAGTCGAGGAAGTCCGGCTTCGAAAGCCGGGTGTGACGTTCCGGTTTGACCCGACGACCGCGGCGGCGGTTTCGAGCGGCGAGAGCGTCGCGATTGCGATCGATGTGACTGTGCGGAGACTCGAAGAGATGGCCGAACAACTTCGCCTGCTGATCGGACAGGACCGGGTCCACGCGACGCTGAACGACTGAACGCCCGCCTTCGCTCGGCGCAGTCTTTCCGTTCGTCCTCCGCTCGGGACGTTCATCAGGAGTTGCCGCTCTCCCTCGTTCCGAGGAACATGCCCGCACCAGATTGCGGCCCCCCGGGGCGCTGGCCCGTTTCCGAGCGGACGGCTCCGGACCGGACTGACTCCGTCTGCGTCCTTCCCCCTCTTGAGACCTCCGCCCCATGAACACTCCGGGTTTTGTCGACGCCAGCGGGCATCCTCTGCTGCGGTCGTCGATTGTCGGTTTCCTTGATCTCATGGGCTTCTCCCAGGCGATCCAGAGCGCCGTTGTGCCCGCGGATGCGCAGCGGCTCGTGGATCGCATCGTCGGGGCCCTGAACGACGCCCGCGAGTACGTCCGGCGGAGCCTGGCCGGGGACTTCGCGACCCTGCCGGGCGGCTGGGCGGTCAAGTTCTTCAGCGACAACCTCGTCGTCGGCTATCCGTTCGAGGGACCGGACGCGGCCGTGATGGCGGCCCGGTTCATCATCGCCTGTTCCCAGCGGTATCAGCTGCGGATGGCGGTGAACGGGTTCTTCGTCCGCGGGGCCCTGACCGAGGGACCGCTGTGCCTGACGGACGACATCATCTTCGGCTCGGGGCTGCTGGAGTGCTATCACCTGGAATCGCGGACCTCGATCGTTCCGCGGGTGATCCTGGCGGAGCCGCTCCGGCGGCTGGTCGCCGGAGCCATGGAGCGGACGGAGGGCCCGCCGCACGGGTTCGGCACGTCGGTCTGTCGCGATATCGACGGGTGGTGGTTCGTGAACTACCTCGAGGCGGCCCGTGAAGAGGGGCGCGTCGACTGGTCGCTCATTGCCGCCCACAAGCAGGCGATCCTGGACTCCCTCGCCGGCGTCAAGCGGCACGACGTGCTGCCGAAGTACGGCTGGGCCTGCCGTTACCACAACATGTTCTGCCACTGGCATCGCGATGCGGCCGGCTACTCCGACCAGTACCGGATCGAACGGGCGGACGAGTCCTCCGTGATCGACCGCATCGGCGAAGTCGCCGACCTGCGGGAGACCGTCTGACCGCCTCCGCGCCGCGCTCGATCAGTCCCAGTCCCGACAGCCGAGCCTGACGAAATCGAGCAGGGTCGGGAACGCCGTTTCCAGCTCGCCCAGCTCGTGATCGAGCTTGACCACCTCACCCGTCCGGAAGCCGGCGACGTCCTCCGCACAGACGCCGTACACATCGGCGAAGCCGTTCTCCTGGTAGAAGAAGACGACCTTCCGCAGGTCCGACTCGGGGGGAAGCGGGTTGCCGCACGTGCGGAAGTAGCGGGGGACGTGAACAGCCATGTGCTCTACGTCGAGGTAGGCGATGTCGGGATCGCTGGCGACGTCCGGATCATCGGCGTGACTGCGGCTCTCCTCGCTGGTGACCCACACCCCGTTGAACTCGGACAGCAGCTCCCGGACCTCCCGCGGCAGCCGCTGGCCGAGTTCCGCTTCGGCGTGGTCGAGCTGCTCCTCGCTCGCCGGAGGGCCGAACGTGTACTCAAAGCCGAACTCGACGTCCAAAGGGGATGGCCGGCCGTGCTGGAACGCCTCTCGCCACTTTCCCATGTTCTGACCCCGTCTCGCCCCAGAAGCCCACCATCGATCAAAGGCATTTTCGATCACGGGACCGCTTGCCTGCAATGCCGCTGACGGCCGCGATCGTTCCTCGCCGAAGCGCCTCCGGCGGCCAGGGGGGTGTCTGGTTTTCCGGGGCCCGGGACCTCCGATCGACGAAGCGGATTCGCGGGCATCGATTGTGCATCGGGCCGCCGGGGAAGCTGCCGCCGCGCAGTGCTCGCGATGAAACTGCCCCTGGAGTCTCCGATGGCCAAACGGTCTTCTCGTGGTGATTCGAGTTCCAAGTCCCGGAAGTCAGCCAAGATTGAGGACCTGGAGGGGGACGTCGAAGTGGGAACGGGGGAGCGTCTCACGAGCAACCAAGGGGTCCCGATCAATGACGATCACAACTCCCTGAAGGCGGGCGACCGCGGACCGACCCTGCTGGAAGATTTCCTGCTCCGGGAGAAGATCACGCACTTCGACCACGAGCGGATTCCCGAACGGGTGGTCCACGCCCGCGGCAGCGGAGCCCACGGCTACTTCGAACTCAGCGAGTCGCTGTCGGACTACAGCCGGGCCGCCTTCCTGCAGGAGCCCGGAAAGCGGACGCCGGTCTTCGTGCGGTTCTCGACGGTCGCCGGGTCCCGTGGATCGAGCGATCTGGCCCGCGACGTCCGGGGCTTCGCGATCAAGTTCTATACGGAGGAGGGGAACTTCGACCTCGTCGGGAACAACATGCCGGTGTTCTTCATCCAGGACGCGATGAAGTTCCCCGACCTGATCCACGCGGTGAAGCCCGAGCCGCACAACGAGATCCCGCAGGCGGCGAGCGCTCACGACACGTTCTGGGACTTCATCTCCCTGACCCCGGAATCGGCCCACATGATCATGTGGGTCATGTCGGACCGGGCCATTCCCCGCAGCCTGCGGATGATGGAGGGCTTCGGCGTCCATACCTTCCGGCTGGTGAACGCCGACGGGAAGTCGCACTTCGTCAAGTGGCACCTCAAGCCGGCCCTGGGGCTCAAGTCGGTCCTGTGGGACGAGGCCCTGCGGATCTCCGGGGCCGACCCCGATTTTCACCGCCGCGACCTGTGGGAAGCGATCGAGACCGGGAACTTTCCCGAGTGGGAGGTGGGGATCCAGATCGTCCCTGAAGAAGACGAGCGGAAGTTCGACTTCGACCTCCTCGACCCGACGAAGATCATCCCCGAGGAGCTGGTCCCGGTGACGCCGATCGGGAAGCTCGTCCTGGACCGGAACCCGGACAACTTCTTTGCCGAGGTGGAACAGGTCGCGTTCCATATCGGGCACGTCGTGCCGGGGATCGACTTCACGAACGACCCGCTCCTGCAGGGGCGGCTCTTCTCCTACACGGACACGCAGCTCATCCGGCTCGGCGGCCCCAACTTCCATGAGATCCCGATCAACCGCCCGATCGCCCCGCTGCACAACAACCAACGGGATGGCGTCATGCGGCAGATGATCAACCGCGGCCGGACCGCCTACGACCCGAACACGCTGGCCGACGGGGCCCCGCGGCAGGCGACCGCGGCGGAAGGGGGCTTTACCTCGTACCCCGAGCGGATCGCCGCGGCGAAGGTCCGGGCCCGCAGCCCGAGCTTCACCGACCACTTCACACAGGCGGCGATGTTCTTCCACAGCCAGTCGGAGATCGAGCAGCGACACATCGTCAACGCCCTGCGGTTCGAGCTCGGCAAGTGCGAGAGCGAGGCGGTCCGGACGCGGATGGTCTACGTCCTGTCGCAGATCGACGACGGCCTGGCGAACGACGTCGCGACCGGCCTGGGGCTCAAGGTCCCGAAGAAGATCGACGGCCCGCTGAACGCCAACGTCGGGGCCGACACCGACCCCCGGCGGCTCCAGCCGAAGAAGTTCACCGGCACCCCGCACGACTCGCCACCGCTCAGCATCGTTCGCTCGGCCAAGCCGGGAATGGAGACCGCCAAGGTCGCGATCCTCGTCGCCGACGGTTTCGAAGCGGCGGACGTTCAGGCGCTCCGCCAGGCGATCGAGTCCGCGGGGGGGATGGCCAAGATCGTCGCGCCGCACGGCGGGACGGTGGCGAGCGCCGAGGGGGACGCGCTTCCGGTCGATTTCAGCCTGCCGACCGTCGCGTCGGTCCTGTTCGACGCCGTCTGCGTTGCGGGGGGAGAGAACACGGTGGCCGTCCTGGGGGCGGATAACCGCGCGGTCGAGTTCGTCGAGGAGGCGTTCAAGCACTGCAAGGCAATCGCGGCCGTGGGGACCGGCGTGGAGTTCCTGAACGGGACGCGAGTGCAGAAGGGGATCGAGGGGGGTGACCCGGCGGTCGTGACCGGTTCCGAGGGAGCGGCGAAGAAGGTGGCGAAGGGGTTCGTCGAACAGGCGAGCCAGCACCGGAATTGGGACCGGGAACTCCAGACCCTGCCGAACGGGTAACCGGCCAGCCATGCCATCCCTCGACTGGATCCAGTGGCCGGCGATGTTGAGTACCGCCTCGGGAGCGTATCTGACGGCGTCGACCTCAGGTCGCCGACGGGCGATCGGCTTCTGGATCTTCCTCTTGAGCAATGTCCTGTGGGCCGTCTGGGGCTGGGCGATGTCGGCCCCGGCCACGGTCTGCCTGCAGGTCATCCTGGCGGTGCTCAACGTCCGCGGGGCGGGAAAGAGCGAGGACGAGGAGGTCGAGGGGAAGTCGTGACGCACGGCCTCCGCGGGCGGCCGCGCGGGGAACGGGACATGCTGCGGTCCGGGAACCGGTGCCGCGGAGAGGACGGTCCGGCGGTCACCGGTTTCCAGGAGCGCTCGAATGAAAGCTTTGTGCTGGCACGGAAAGAACGACGTTCGAATCGACACGGTTCCCGACCCCCGGATCGAGAACCCTCGCGACGCGATCATCCGCGTGACGGCGACCGCCATCTGCGGAAGCGATCTGCACCTGCTGGACGGCTACATGCCGACGATGGAATCGGGCGACATCCTGGGCCACGAGTTCATGGGGGAGGTCGTCGAAGTCGGCCCCGGCGTGCCGAACCTCCGCACGGGAGACCGGGTCGTGGTCCCCTTCACGATGGCCTGCGGAAGCTGCTTCTTCTGCCAGCGAGAGCTCTATTCCTGCTGCGACAACTCCAATCCGAACGCCAGGCTGGCCGAGAAGGCGATGGGGCACTCGCCCAGCGGCCTCTTCGGATACTCGCACATGCTCGGAGGTTTCGCCGGCGGCCAGGCAGAATACGTCCGCGTCCCGTTTGCCGACGTCGGCCCCTGGAAGGTCCCGCTGGGTATCCCCGATGAGAAGGTGCTGTTCCTGAGCGATATCTTTCCGACCGGCTACATGGCGGCCGAGAACGCCGAGATCGAACCGGGCGACACGGTCGCCGTCTGGGGATGCGGCCCGGTCGGCCAGTTCTGCATCCGCAGCGCCTGGATGCTGGGCGCCCAGCGCGTCATCGCCATCGATCGCGTTCCGGAGCGGCTGCGTCTGGCGGAAACCTTCGGCCGGGCGGAGACGATCGATTTCTCCAAGGTGAGCGTCTACGACACGCTGCAGGAGCTGACCGGGGGCCGCGGGCCGGATCGCTGCATCGACGCGGTCGGAGCCGAGGCGCACGCCTGGGGGACCTTCGACTCCGTCGTCGACGCGGCGAAGGCCAAAGTCGGCCTGGGGACCGACCGGCCGCACGTCGTTCGAGAGGCGATGATGTGCTGCCGGAAGGGGGGGACGATCTCGATGCCGGGAGTCTATCTCGGCTTCCTGGACAAGATCCCGTTCGGCGCCTTCGTGAATAAGGGGCTGACGCTGAAGACGGGACAGACGCACGTGCACCGCTACTTCAAGCCCCTCATGGAACGGATCGAGAGCGGCGAGATCGATCCGTCCGAGATCATCACGCACCGCGCCCGGCTCGCCGAGGCGCCGGAGCTCTATCGCAAGTTCCGCGACAAGACGGACGGCTGCATCAAGGTCGTCATGACGCCGTGATCGCGGAGGCGGTCCCGACCCGCGGAAAGCGACCACCCTCGACCAGGAGAAACGCTTTGTCCCAGGACTCTCTCTCGAACGCTTTGGCGGGGGCCGCGGCCGGAGTGGCCGCCACCCTTCCGATGACCGCCGCCATCGCGGTGTGCCAGAGCCGCTTGCCTCTGTCGGACCAGTTCGCCGCCCCGCCGCCGCACCAGGTCGCGATGGACATGGCCCGGGCGGTGGGCCTCCACTCCCGGCTGGACCTCGACGACCGGGTTCTGCTCACGATCGCCTCCCACTTCGGATACGGGGCCGCGGCCGGGATGCTGTACGGGGCTCTGGCTGAGGAGGAGGACTCCTCGCCCGTCCTGCGAGGGATCGGCTTCGGCTGTGCGGTCTGGGGAGGAAGCTACCTGGGCTGGCTTCCCGCCGCGGGTTTCCGCGCCGCGGCACACCGCATGTCACTGCGACGCAACCTGATGATGTTCGCGGCGCACGTCGTCTGGGGAGCGACCCTGGGAGCCCTGTTCTCCCGCCGTCCCCGGAGGAATCGCCGGGACTCGCCGACGGTCGCGTCGGACTGGCGGCCATGGGCCGCCCCGCCGGAAGCGAGCGCCGCCGGCGGGAGCAGCGGTGGCGGGCGAGACTTACAAGGAAGGTCACCGTGAAGGTCCTGGTCACCGGCGGAACGGGCGTGATCGGCCGCGGGCTGATTCCAGCGTTGTTGAAGGCGGGACACGACGTGAGCCTGCTGTCGCGCCACGCCTCCCGGGAGTGCGCGGAATGGCCCGCTCCGATCCGCGGTCTGGACGCGGACATCGCCGAGCGGGACTCGCTCCGCGGGACGCTGGAGGGGATCGACTGCGTGGTCCACGTGGCGGGTATCATCGCCGAGGAGCCCCCCGGGCGAACCTACGAGCGGATCCATGTGGAGGGGACGCGGCACCTCGTCGAAGAGGCCGAACGGGCCGGCGTCCGGCGGCTGATCGCCGTCTCGTCCCTGGGAGCGGACCGGGGCCGTTCTCCCTACCACGTTTCCAAGCGGCAGGCCGAAGAGGAGGTCCGCCGGTTCTCGCGAGAGTGGGTCATCGTCCGCCCCGGGAACGTCTACGGTCCGGGCGACGATGTCTTCTGCCGCTTCCTGCGGATGGTCCGGGCCTATCCCGCGGTGCCGCAGGTCGGACGGGGGAACCAGCGGTTCCAGCCGATCTGGTTTGAAGATCTCGGCGTGGCGCTGACCCGATGCGTCGCAGACGGGACGGTGGCGGGAAAGACGCTGGAGCTGGCGGGGGACGAGATCCTGACTCCGCACAAGCTCCTGGAGCACTTTCAGAACCTGACGCGGCGGCCTGTCCCCGCGATCTGGCTCCCTGCGTTCTTCATCCGGCTCGGGCAGCGTCTGCTCGACGCGCTGCAGACGGTCCTGCGATGGATCGGCCTGCGGACCTCCGTCGCTCCGCCGATCAACGAGTCGCAGCTGACGATGCTCCTCGAGGAGAACCTCGTCCGGAGGCCGGAGGGCCCGCGGCTCGCCGACCTGCTCGATCGGCCTCCCACTCCGGTCCAGGAAGGGCTGCGGCGACTCGTCGACGAACTGCCGGAGCTTCCCCCTTCCCGCGGCGTCGGCTCGCTGCAGAACAAGGTCTTCTGGGCCGATCTGGACGGTGTTCGCCCGGAGGAGGCGGTGGAGCGGTTCCGCAGGGACGTCGCGGAGATCATGCCGATCGACTTCTGCGCGGAGCCAGGGGCGTCGGACCTGGTGGCTCCGGGACAGACCTTCACCGCCCACCTGCCGGTCCGCGGCCACATCCAGATCCGCGTGGAGGTCAACGAGTCGACGGAGATTGTCTTCATGACCGTGGAAGGGCATCCGCTGGCAGGGATTGTTCGATTCTCGGCAGGCCCGCAACCCGCCGGGAGTCCCGGGACCAGGCCGGACGCAGCCTTGCCCACGCGGTTCCAGATCGAGGTCTTCGCCAAGGCCGGAAGTCTTCCCGACTGGCTGGCGGAGCAGACCTTCGCCTGGGTCCTGCAGAATCAGATGTGGAAGGGAGTCCTGAAGCGGCTCGTGAAGGCGATCGGACAACCGGACGCGGCGATTCGGATGACCTCCCACGTGCTGGAGGGAGAGCGGGCGCAGGAGATCGAACGTCAGGCGGACGAACTCCTTGCCCGACGCCAGCGAGAGGAACGGGCCAAGCTCCTCGAATCCGACGGGCCGGACCATGTCGAACGAGCCCACCGCCCCTGCCCCCTCGTCCCGAAGGAGGGGCCGGCGGAGTAGAGGCGTCTGCGGCGGGTAGCATCCCCGCGGCCCCGCACGGCCAAGCCGCTGCACCGCGGTGGCGGCAAGCGGCCCGGTCCGATCTGCGGTTAGGGAGCGACCGGTTCTGCGGATAGCATGCCGCGAGGGGGTGGGAACTCCTTCCGGAACGGAAGCCCGGGCTTGGCCTGCGGCGGGATGAGGCGGCATGTTGTCATTGCGAAAACCTTCGGCCGACGCCCTGAAACGCTTCCTGGAGGCGCAGAAGGAATTGCCGTTCACCTACGAGGCGGTCGGCGCCACGGCCGGAAGTCCCCCCGCCGGGTACGCCGTGGACCGGACCCGCATTCGGTTGGGAGAGGGGGAAGAGGTCTTCCGTTCGGCCTCCGCGGCGCTCCGCCGCTGGGAGCAGTTTGATCTCGGCTGGGTCGAAGCCTCCCCGTCGCACACGCCGATCCGGCCGGGCGAAGTCGTCGCCGTGATGGGGTATGCCCTCGGTTTGTGGTGGGTCAACGCCTGCCGGATCGTCTACACGATCGGCGACGAGGGAGCGGTCAGCCGGTTCGGCTTCACGTACGGCACGTTGCCCGGCCACGTCGAGAGTGGCGAGGAGCGATTCCTGGTCGAATGGGACCGGGGGACGAACGCCGTCTGGTACGACATCATCGCCTTTTCCCGCCCGAACCACCTGCTCAGCCGTGTCGGCTACCCCGTCGTACGCCGCTTGCAGAAACGATTCGGTCGGGACTCGGCCGCGGCAATGCTTCGGGCAACGGGCGGGGGCGGGGGCGGGGGCGGGGGCGGCTCCGATCCGACCGGGAGAGCCGGAGGGCCTACGTGTCGCTCTCCCGGATGACGACCGTCGAATCGGTCCGGTCATGAACCGGCGCGCTCGCCACCCGTCGTCCGTAGGGGGTGATCGTCAGGACGCTGCCGTTGACGACCGCCAGCCGCAGATCGACCAGGGTCACCGCCGCCGTGGCCGGCTGCGGCCACGCGTCACTCAGGCTCCGTGATTCGAACCACGCCAGCTCCTGAAGGGCCACATACTCCTCCGTCCGCAATGAAATCACGTTCCGAAGCTCCAAGCTCACGTCGATCGAACTTCGCCGGACCGGGGTTGCGCTCCGGTCGGCCGAGGAGGGCCCGGCACTCTCCGGGTTTTCCCGGAGGTCGTCAAGTGTTCAGGATCCAGAAGGAGGACGAGAGTTCCCGGTCAGTCCGGACGGGGCTCGAGCCAGATCCGGACTCCGGTCGGAAAGGGGGCGGGGTTCGCCTTCAGGACGCGGCGGCCCAGCTCCGTCACGTTGTAAAGTCCTGCTTCGTCGGCCACCAAACCGTCGCGGAGCAGCGCGCCGATGACGGCCGCCCCCAGTTCCTCAAGAGCAAAGATCCCTCGCATGGGAGCGAACGCCAGACGCGTCAGACCGCTCCACTCCTCTTCCAGGATGGTGATGTTCCGCATGAGCCTGCCTCCCGTCATACGACCACGGAGAAACGCCCCGGGCACCGGCAGTGGCCCTACTGGTTAACCGCAAGCGGGACCGATCCACTTTCGCCCGTCCGGCGACCTTTTCGCCGATTCTTCCCCTCGGGCGGACAACCGGGTTGTTCGTGAAAGCCCGCGTCGCGACAGCCAGCCTCGCGCGGCCCGGGAACCGCTCGTTTGCCGGCGGCGCCGACGGCCGCCGGGATGGTTCCTCACGGACGCCCCTCCGGCGGCCAGGGGGCCTGCTGTTTTCCTTCGGCCCTTGCCCCTGGTCCGCAACGGCCGTTCAACCCCGCCACCCCGACCCCCTTCGCAAGCGAGGAGACGGGTGGGTAAGCTGTGGGGGATTCTCTGTTCTCCCACCACACGGAAGGGCCGGTCATGAAAAAGGGTCTGTGGGTACTGACGTTTCTCGGAATCACCGCCGGAGTCGCGCACCATCAGCTCACGGCGCAGGAGGCCGTGCCGCTGGATGCCGCGGCGCCCGTCAAGCTCAACGACGGCGAGCCGGCGCTGGAAGACCGTCCGCTCCGGGACCTGACCGTGATCGAGATGCGGCAACTGCTGAAGAAGCTGCAGAGCGCGGAGGTCGATCAACTGGACCGCGAGACCCTCCAGAAGCAGCTCCAGGACCGTCTGAGGGCGGCCGCGGAGAAGAAGGCGGGGGAACGCCTGGAAGCCATCACCCGCGAACTCACGCTCATCGCCCGGGAGAACCTCGGTTCGCCGAACGGCCGCCGCGCCGAGTGGGCCCTCCGGGCGCTCGCCGCGCCTCCGGAGTCGATTCCCAACCTCTCCAATCGGTTTGCGCCGAACACGTTCGATCCGGTTCCCGATCCGGGGCCGGAGCGGACGCCGATCCTCAACGAAGAAAACCCTTCGCCTGCGCCACGCTCCTTCGATCGGAACTGACGGCCATTGGCTCGTCAGCGACGGCGGAGTCGAATGCCCAAGGCCTTCCGCCCGGGCCTTTGGACTCCGCCGCAGTCCTGTCCCCGTAGTCCTGTCCCCGTAGTCCCGGCCACGCCGTCCCGGTCACGCCAGGCGGTCGCGATCTCGCCGCGGGAGCCAAGTCCATGAGACGCCCGCTGGCTCCCCTCCAGATGACGAAAGGGCTGATCGCCGCGATCGTCGCCGCTCTCGGCGGGTTTCTGGTCGCCTACGCGCTGCTCCTGGCGCCGAACGGCCCGTGGTGGTTCTGGGACTCCAATGGCGGTGGCCTGGCGTTGGACATCGACCGGAGTCTGGCCCCCGCCCGGTTCGTGGCCGCCACGGCCGGGTGGGGGGCGTTTGCGACGTTTGCCCCGCCTGGGAAGCATCGACTGATCTCCGCTCTCGGAATCGTCTTCTTTCTTTCCGCACCGATGACGGTGCTCGCGATGTCGGTCGTTGGCGAGCACCGGCCGAAGGGAGTCCGCTCCGCGCCCCCCAGCCCCCGCGAGCTGGCGGCGCTGGTCCTGCCCGCCGCCGTCGTCGGAGTCGGACTGGTCGCACTCCGTTCCCGGACCGCGCTGCAACGGGACGCCGGGGGACGGGAACCGGAGTGAAGCGGTGCCTCCTCGGCGCCGTGCCGCGTTCGAACACCACGCGCCGGAGGTGAATCACCGCGGATGCACCGCGCGAGCCTCTGTGCTACCGTGGCCGATCGCGCTCACGCATGCCGCAAACGACGATGGCTGACGAGGGTTGATCATGAGCAGATTCGCCAGGGCGTTGTCCCGGTTTGACCGCTGGACGTCGGCGATGTCCGGCCTGACCCTGCTGGCACTCCTCGGGGCGCCGCTCTTCGCGGCGGAGCCGGCCGTCAAACCGCTGGTCTTCAACACGACCGCCCCGGTCAACGATCTGAAAGGTCCGCTGGCCGCTCGCGTGCAGTTCGTCCAGAGCCAGGTCATCCCGGCTCGCGCGGTCGCGGGGGATCGCCAGCCGCATCTGATCGGTGACCGCAAGACGCTGCTGCTGGTCCGTCCGCTCAAGACCGGCGGGACCGGGAGCCCGCCCCCGCCGATCGTCGTCACCGCGAGTGCGAAGGGGGGAAAGACGCTCGGATCGCTCACGCTCGATCCCCCCGAGAAACTCCCCCGAACCGCCTACGCCATCGACGGCATTCCGGACGGGACGATCGACTTCGCGCCGAAGGGGAACGCGCCCCCCGGCGTCATCAGCAACCGCCACGACCTCGAAAAGCTGAGCGATCCGAAACAGCAGTCGTTCCTCGCCGCCCAGTTGCGGAAAAGCCCGGTCGTGGAGATTCAGACCGCCGACGGCCAGTGGGTCCGCGACATCTACCTTCCGGCCGGAACTGGGTTCGAGAAGAAGCTGCTCCGCGTCGTCTCGCACGCCGGCTACACCTCGACCATCCACTACAGCGGCCGGAGTGCCGTGATCGCCCGCGGCCAGACTCTCCAGTTCAAGTTCGTCGGCGGACAGTGGATTCACGAGAGCGAGCTCGAGAACCAGGGGCTCACGTACGCCGCCGACGCCTGGAGCGGCCTCCTCCCCGCCGAGTGGATCGTGCCGGGCCTCGGCCTCGAGTTTCGACAGGGGGACCTCCGCGGGGAGCTCGCCGGTCTCCAGGTCGGAGCCCCCACGGAGCTCCTGATCCACACCATCGACCTGGGAATGCTGACCCGGCCCCGCGGCGAGTTCCACTTCGCGAACGATCCCGAGGCCCATCGGGAATACTTCCAGACCGTCCCGGTCAGCCGGCTGATCGTCAGCCAGTACGCCCCTCTCTCGCTCCCCGAAGTGATGCTCCCCGACGGGACGCTCCTCACCGACCACGATCCGGGCAACGGCGGCTGGCACGACGGCACCATGCGGCAGCGGATCGGCAAGGAGCTGATTTCGCTCGGCATCGACAACGCCAACTACGGGATCCACAGCACTCCCGGCGAGGGGGAGGAGAGCCACCCCTACGTGGCGGCGCAGCTCGCGGCCCACAGCAGCCGCGGCAAGTACGCCAACGGGGTCGTGGTGCACGGGGGCTCGGGGGGCGGCGGCATCGTCACGCTCGACGACTCGCTGCACAACGAGTTCAGCCACGAAGTCGGCCACAACTACGGACTCGGCCACTACGTGGGGGGCTTCGAGGGTTCGGTGCACCGCAGCGCCGACCAGCCCAATTCCACCTGGGGCTGGGACGCCGACAAGAACCGCTTCCTCCCGAACTTCTCGCCGGTCCGGAGCGGTCAGGACGCCTGTCTCGACCGCCAGTGCCAGAGTCCGTTCGACGGGCGCACCTATGGCATGGACGCCATGGCGGGGGGCGCGCCACTGTCGGGCTTCAACCGCTTCACCCTCTACACCCCGAACACCGCGACGATCATCCAGAGTTTCCTCGAGAGCAAGGCGGTGTTCGACGCCGAGTCGCCGACCGGCTTCCGCAAGTGGAACGCCGACAAGGGGACGATGGAGCCGTACGAGCACACGGTCGACCTCAACCGGCAGATCACCGCTCCGGTCAGCGAACTCAGCGCCGCGCAGCTGGCCTCCCGGCTGGCCGAATACGACGTCGTCCGGGTGGCGATGGGGGACGGCAACTGGACGAAGAACATCGAGCTTCCCGCCGCCGCCCCCGCCAACCGCGGCCGCCGCGTGACGATCGACCACGCCGCCTCCTATGACAGCGTGCTGTTCCTGAACGGCGGCCAGCTCCAGGTCTCCCGCGGGTTCCAGAAGACCTACCTGTCCGACGGAAAGCGCTGGAAGGAAGAGCGGGAGACCAGGCCGTCCACTCTCCGCAAGCCGGAGTCCTTCGGCATCCCGGTGACGACGCTCGTCGGCTACTACGACCCGCAGGGGGAACTCAAGAGCACGATCTATCCGGCCCTCCACGGAGCCTACGGCTTCACCTACGGCGACGATCGCGACCCCGATGCCGAGCCAGCCAGCCGGACCGGCGGCCCGAACGAGCCAGGCTGCCATCTTCTGGTCGAGACCCGCGACGGCCCGCTGCGGTTCCGCCTGGCGAGCCAGCGGCTGAGTCCCAAGCTCATGAACAAATTCCACGTCAACATCCCCGAGGCCAGCCAGCCCAGGAGTGTCTCGGTGGTCCGCGGCGGAAAGGTCCTCGACAAGCGCTCGATCGCCGCAACGACGGAGAAGCTGACCTACACGGTCAACGGCCGTTCGCCGGACACGGCGGCAACGGCCAACACTCCGCCGGCGTCCGGCGGGAAGCGCTGAGGCGGGTCCGGCCGGGGCGGTGCATCTTGATGCGCCGCGGAGGAAGTCCGGCCCCGAGTTGGCGAATTGGGATCCACCCTACCTGACTGCGTGACCGAATGTCGGACTGGCCCGCGCGCACGTTCATGACGGACAGATGAGTGGCATGCCACTTGCTCCTTGCGATCTCGCTCACAGGAGCCCTCTTGGTAACAGGAGCCTTGGCATGCACGGAACCCCATCCCACTTCAGTCTTTGCCGCCAGTGTCACCAGCCTCTCCGGCATGGACTCTTATGTCCTGTCTGCGGAAGCTACTGCTGTCGATCCCAGTGCTATTCCATTCACCTGGCGACGCACAACGGCTCAACCGGCAAGGCGCGGTCTCGCCGCCCGACGGACTCGCAATCCTGAGTGGCCGACGAGGGTGTCGCCATCCGGTCACAGGCCGCTCTCTCAGCACCGCGTCCTCTCGCGCTCCGCTATGCCGTCGACAGGCTCAGGCCCGCTTCGGCGGAACATCGAGATCGCTGCGGGATGACGCGATCCCCAGCAGGGCGGTCGGCACGTGGACGAACGGCTCTCCGATCTCGAGCCCCTTGTCGCTGATCGAGAACTCGTGAAACCGCTTGTCGTGCTGGGAGCCGCGCATCTTGATGATGATGATGCCGCGGCTCAGAGCGCCCGCCCGCTCGACGTACCGGAGCAGCACGATCGCGTCCGTGATCGTCGAGATGTGGGCGTCGGTGATCGAATCCCCGCCGGACAGGCTGGCGCTCGAGCTGGTGAGGAGCGTGCAGACCTGCTGCTGCTTCACAAAGCCGGTCAGACCGATCACGAACTCGCGGAAGTTCCGTACGCTGCCGACCCGCTCCATGGCGGAAATGCTGTCAATCACGAGCCGCGTCGGACGGAACTGCTCGATCTCCCGCTCGATGGCGTAGAGGTGCCCCTCCAGCCCCAGGGCCTCCGGGTACTGGCAGACGGTCTTCAGCAGTCCGCTCTTCTCCCACTCGTCGAACTCCAGTCCCCATGAGTGGGCGTTCCGCATCAGCTGCGGGCGGGACTCCTCGTAGCCCAAAAACAGAACCCGTTCCCCGCGGCGGCAGGCCTCCGAGGCGAACGTGGTCCCCATCAGCGTCTTGCCGCTCCCCGTGGGGCCGCTGATGAGGATGACCGAGTCCTGGAACAGGCCTCCGCCGGCCATCTCGTCGAGGCTCCGGCTGCCGAAGCTGACGCGGTTGGCGGTGGAAGACTGCGTCAGCTCCGCCGCCGACAGGGGAAGAATGACGATCCCCGGCGTCTCGATCGTGAACGGGAACTCATCCTTGTAGTGCCGGTCGCCGCGGAGCTTGTAGATCTGGATCGTCCGCCGGACCTTCTCGTCGAGAAGCTGATGCCGCAGGACGACGACGCAGTCCGAGACGAACTCCTCGATCCCGAACCGCGTGATGGGGCCGTACTCCTCCACCCGCTCCGCCGTCATGATCGAGGTCACCCCCAGGTCGCGGAGCTCGTCGGTCAGCCGCAGGATCTCGCGCCGCAGGATGCCGGGGTTTTCGAACTGGTAGAACAGCGCCCCCAGCGAATCCAGGATCACCAGCTGCGCGCCGACCTCCTGGATGGCGTCGACGATCTGGGTGATGATTCCCGACAGGTCGTAGGCCCCCGCCTCCTCGACGATCGTGCGGTCCATCGAGGCGTCGAGGATGATCAGCTTCTTCCGCTGGATCTGCTCCGACAGGTCCCAGCCCAGCTGCCGGACGTTGCGGACGATGTCGGCCGGCTTCTCTTCGAAGGTGACGAAGACCGCCGAGTTCCCGCTCTCCGTGATCGCCCGGTGGACAAGTTCGGTGGCAAACAGGGTCTTGCCGGATCCGGACGTCCCCACCAGCAGCGTGGTCCGCCCCCGGACCAGTCCCCCCAGGCTGATGTGCTCGAACCCGCGAATCCCGGTCTTCATCCGCTCCAGAGGAGGGACGTTCAACAGTTCCTTCATGAAATCTCCTTCGGCAGGCTGCCGTCCGTTTCGAACCGGCGCAGCCCCAACTGGGCGACGATCACGTCTTCCTGCGAGAGGTCGCCGAGAATCTTGATCACCGGCAGCGGGTGATTCCTCACCAGCATCGGTGTCGCTACGACGCGATGCTCACGGGCTTTCCGCGGCTCCTTCCGAATATCGATGATGGTCAGCGCACAGCTTCCTGCGATCCGCGGCCGGATCGTCCGGTCGAAGTTGGCGAGCGCCCGCGCGGCGAGTTCCGTTCCGCCGGCGACATACAACGTGAAAGACGGATCACCCATCACCGCCTCCCGGGGAGGGGGACGAGCCGGAGGCCGGGGCGGGAGCGGGAGCGGCCGCGGGGCGGCCGGACGGGAACCGGGGGGCCGCGGAGTTGGGGGCGCCATTGCCGTTGGACTCGCCGGGATCGGCCCCGGCGGCGGACGACCAGCGGGCCAGCACCCGCCGCAGCTTTGCAAAGCTCACCGGCTTGACGAGGTGGTCGTCGAACCCCGCCTCGCGGGCCCGGCGGAGATCGTCCGCGGTTCCATAGCCGGTCACCGCCACGAGGCGGGGGCAGTTCTCCGCCAGGGTGCGGCGGATCTGCGCCGCCACCTCATAGCCGTTGAGCCCCGGAAGGCCGATGTCGATGATCGCCACGTCGGGACGGTGATGCCGCGTGGCCGAGACGCCGTCCGGGCCGGTCGCCGCCTCCAGCACCGCGTGCCCGTCCGACTCCAGCAGCCGCCTCATCGTCTTGCGGACATCGTCGCCGTCCTCGACCAGCAGGACCCGCAGGACGCTGCTTTGCCGGACGTCGGGGAGGACGGGTTCGACCGGTTCGTCGACCGTGAGGAGCGGCAGATGCACGTGGAACGTGGCTCCCGGATCGGGGGCGTTGTTGCGGACGTCGACGCGGCCGCCGTGAAGCGCGGCGAAGGTCCGGACGAGCATCAACCCGATTCCCAGGCCGCCGTCGCCGCGCTCCAGAGACTGCGGCCCCTGCACAAACGACTCGAAGACCCGCGGCAGCAGGTCGTCCGGGATCCCCGGCCCGTTGTCCCGGACGCGGACCTCGACGCTTTCCTCCAGAACCGTGACCGTCATGTCGATCGATCCGGCCCCGCCCGGCGGCGTGAACTTGGCGGCGTTGTTGAGGAGGTTGACGAAGATCTGCTCCAGACGCGTTGGGTCTCCCCAGATCCACAGCGGGTACGGGGGGATGTCCACCCGGAGAGTGTGTCCCTGCTGCGAGATGAGAGTGGCGGCGGCCTCCAGCGCGTCCTGCAGGACGGGGGTCAGCTCCACGCGGCGGGGGGTCAGGACCAGCTTGCCTCGCAGGATGCGGGCCACATCCAGCAGGTCGTCCAGGATCCGCCGGAGATGCTCGAACTGGCGGGTGAGGATGTTCGACGCTTCCGCCCGGAAGTCCGGGCCCAAGTCGTCGTGGGTGAGCAGTTGGGCGGCGTTCTGAATGGCCGAAAGCGGGTTCCGGAGCTCATGGGAAAGCATCGCCAGAAACTCGTCCCGCCGCCGGACCTCGTCCCGGGCGGTCTCCACGTCCTGGCAGTGGGCGGAGATGTCCCGCACCCGGACCACCATCGTCCCCCGCTCGTGGCCCGGGAGCGGTTCGATCCGCAGCTCGCCGGTGCGAATCGTTCCGTCCTTGGAGAGGACATTGATCGTCACCGCTCCGCCCGGGGGCTGAAGCGGGAGGCCGAACATCTCTCCCTCCAGCTCGTCCCGGCGATGTCCCAGCAGAAACTCCGCCGCGTCGTTGGCGTAGCCGATCCGGCCGTCGGGCTCGAGAACGAGCACACCTTCGTCCGCTTCGGCGACGATGGCCTCAAAGGGCAACCGCGTCCCGTTGAAAGAGGGGAGCCGCCTTGCGGAAGCAACACCGTCCCCGTCGCTCTCCGCGCTGATCCTGGTCTGATCCGCCATCCGCGAACGGTTCTCCCCTGCCGATCATCAAGACGCCGGCAGGCATCGCGACGCGGAAATCACGAGAATGGGAATGAGGCGGAGCGTATCCCTCTGAGGTCCTGGATCCCGAGGAGGATGCAGGACGCCGGAAGTGTTCCTGCCACCTCATCGCTGGGCGTTCATCGTCGGGCCATACGTCCCTGCTCGAACCAGCGGAACCAGACGGCCGGACAAAGCGAGGAGTTCACCTTACGCGCAAGCGATCTGGATTCCTAGGAGAGATTGCCGAAATCCACAAAGTTAACCGAACCGGCCAACGGGATTGAGCTGACCACCGAGACTCGACAGGAATCGATCTGACCCCTCCCCGTTTCCCTTTTGATACCCTTCACGGCTGATGACCTTCACGACGGACGGTGTCATGACAGATCCACGGTTGCCGGTGATCGAACTGCTTCGCACGGCGTATGCGGCGTTCAACGAGCGAGATATCGACGCCGCCCTGGCCACGATGGCTGAGGACGTGGCCTGGCCCAAGGCCTTCAAGGGAGGGCAGGCCCGCGGCCACCGGGAGGTCCGCGCCTACTGGACGGAGCAGTGGTCGGAGATCAATCCGCGTGTCGAGCCAACTTCGTTTCACCCGGAGGGAGCGGGGCGGATGCTGGTCCACGTGCATCAGGTCGTCCGCGACCTGGCCGGAGCCGTGGTTGCCGACGGGGAGGTGGGCCACCGCTTCACGATCGAGTCCGGTTTGATCCGCTCGATGGAGGTCTGCCCGCTCCCCGCGCCCGGTTCCGGCGGCTAGATTAGATCGGTATCTCTGTCTCAGAAGGTCGTCGCATCGCACCAGGCGACACGGCCCACATCTTCAGGATTACCGCCACTTCCTCCTCGGTAGAAACATAAATGTTTTGCAGCGAAAAGAGATCCTCATTGCAAACATTGTCGTCGCGATCGATTCGCTCTGCGTCAACCCGGAATCTTACTGCACGGTAAGCGACATCCCGGTCTGCCAGATTATGGATACCGGCGCTGAAACCCCCAAGGTGCCGCCGTATCGATACGGAAGATGCTGACAAATTCGCGACAGTCTTCAAATTCACAAGGTAATTCGGCTGCCACTTGGCCCACGGAGAGAAGGATTTCGAGAACATCATCGGGGAGATTGTGAGCCATAAGCCAGTTGCTCCCAGGGGAAGAATTCTCGAACAACTTCACCGACATCGAGGTGCATCTGGGCGTGCCAATTCATCATGTCGTTTTGTGCAGGGACACAGTCGGCATTCCCAGGTTCTCAAGAAACGGACCACGTCGCGAATTTGAAGCGGTGGGGTGGCGTACCCGTGGTTCGGGGATGTCGATCACAACTCCGGCGGATGCGGCTCGCCCTTCTCGACGGGCAGGCTCGGATGCTCGCGGCGGTTCAGCAAGGAATTGGGGAGAAGGTACTCTTCCGTCGCCCGGAACCACTGGATGTCGCCCCGGTTCGTGTTGGCAGCGGGCGGCCGTTTCGGGGTGATCGGATCTTGGGACACGGCCCAGGCGCACAGGAACACGCAGAGAGCCGGGCTCGCCAGCATCAGGGCTCGAGTGATCGTCGTCATGTGTCGCTCCTTCGCACCGGGTCCGGTGGGCCGTTCCGACGGATCGGGGTTTCGGTCGGATCCGGGCTTCGTGTGTTATGCCATCCTGCCCCGGCGGCGGCAGGTTACCAGCGCCGCCGAAGACCGCGGACCGTTCGGGGGACGGGGGCGGGGGCGGCGCAGGGAGCCGGGGGGACCGCGGTCGCCGGGACTGCGACCGGTGGCGCTTCGGGCGGAGCGGCGGGAGGTGTCGCTCCGGCCGAGCGGTTCGGGGTGCTCGCCGCCTGGGCCTGCTTCGCTTCCAGGACGGCGATCCTGGCGGACAGAAGCGCGACGTTGGCCGTGTGCAACTCGACCATGCGGCTCTGGCCGCTTTGGGCTCGCTGTTCCGTGTAGTGCGCCAGCGCTTCGCAGACCTTGACCCGCTGCTCCAGCGCGAGAATGCGATCGGCGTCGTTCTCCGCCAGCGCCAGTTCACTCTCGATGACATCCTTGGCGGCCGCCACGATCTCGGCGATGGGACTCGCCCCTTCTTCGTACAGCGGCACCCAGCGTTCGTAGGCCTGGTAGGCCTCCCGATACCGCTCGATCTTGAGCGCGGTGAGCTCATCTTTTCGCTCGGGGAAGTTCTTCAGGGGAGCCAGCTTCAGGGGGCCCAGGTCTTGCGGTTCCCGGACATCGGGAAGCGGGCGAAGGGGCTCCTCCTGGCCGTGAGCGATGGGGACCGCGCCGAAGGGCAGATGAGCCAGCAGCACAAGCGCGGACGCGACCGAACGAGGGAGAGCGATCATCCCGGTGCCTTTCCGGAGCGAGAGAAGAGAGGGCCACGCCTGGGCAGTTTGCGTCTCCCGGCCGGCGAACACAATCTCCGCGGCATTCCGAGCGAGCGGGCGGCAGGTGGCCGCGGTGGTGACTTCCGGGGCGTGATCCCCGTCTCTCAAGGCCTAGCGCGCTACCGAAGCGTTTGACGCTCGCCCCTTCGATTATTAACCTCGCGACTGAGATTCAGTCTCGATTCGCGCGCCTGGTTGCCGGACCGGACGCAGGTTTCCCTTCCCACCAAAAGAGTTATGGCATCACGAAAGTCCGGATTCACGCTGATTGAGCTGCTGGTCGTCATTGCCATCATCGCCGTCCTGGTCGCCATTCTGCTGCCCGCCGTCCAGCAGGCCCGCGAGGCGGCCCGCCGCAGCCAGTGCCAGAACAATCTCAAGCAGATCGGGCTGGCGATGCACAACTACGCGGACGTGCACAGCACCTTCCCACGGGAGTCGTACTCCCAAAACCGGCCCGGCCAGACGTACGCGTACTGGTCCAACTGGGTCCCGGGACTGCTCGGTTTCCTGGACCAGGGAGCGCTCGGCCAGTCCTACGACTACACGTACAGCATGTTCGACGCGCCGAACCTGAAGGCGATCCGGACCAAGCTGGCGGTGTTCGAGTGCCCCTCCACGCCGGGCGGCACCCAGATGTCGACGAGCTTCCGGACCCAGTCCGGGACCGGCACCTGGGACGAGACCGCGCCGGGGGGAGCCTGGACGGCGGACTACGCCGGGTCGCGGGGGGTGGACAGCGCCCTCTTCAACCTCGTCACCGGGCTGGGGACGAACAATCCGCTGCGGATCGGGATCTTCGGGGCGGACCCGACGCCGAAACTCCGCGACATCACGGACGGGACTTCCAACACGATCATCGTCGTGGAGTCGGCCGGCCGGGTGAAGTGGTACTCCCGCAACGCCGTCACCAACAAGCTGGATGAACAGCCGGCCCGCTTCGGGAGCTGGTTCAGTTACTGGTCGGGCCCCAACGCCGGCTGGACCTACGGCTACCGGCCGGACGGCCAGGCCAACTCCAGCGGCACGCGGGTGGTCAACATCTCGAACGACCGCGGCACGACGTTCTCCTTTCATACGGGGGGCGTGAACGTGGCGATGTGCGACGGGGGTGTCCGGTTCATTGGTGAGAACATCAGCAACCAGACCTTCCTGGCCATCACGACGAGCGCCGGCAACGAACTGCTGAGCGAGTTCTGAGCGGCCTCCGAGCCGCCCCGCTTCCGGCCTGAGCCCCTGGAAGCCCCGCTACCTTCCATCCCACTCCTGTGCCCCGCTCCATCCGGCGGGGGACTTCCTGGTCGAGACGAATCGCATGCTGCGTCTGCTTCTCTCCTGTTCCATCTTCTCCGCGCGGCCGCTCCCGGCGACCCGCGGAGCGATCCTGGGCCTGGCCGCCCTGCTCTCCCTCGTTCTTCCCTGCGGGGTCCGTGGAGAGGACGCGAAGCCGGCCGACGCGGTCCTGAAGTCCCTCAAGAGCGGTCCGTGGTCGAGCCCGGAGACGTGGTCGGCCGGCCGTATCCCGAAGGGGGGCGACCGCGTCCTGATCCAGCGCGATCACGACGTCCTGTACGACGTCAGCTCGACCGAGGTCATCCGCGGCGTCCAGGTCTCGGGGCGGCTCAAGTTCGCCCAGGACCGCGACACGCAGCTCGAGGTCGGCCTGATCCGGATTGAAGAGCTCGACGATTACTCCGAGTTCGGCTTCGACTGCTCACACGGCGCGATGGGGGGCGACGAGGAGACCTCGAAGGCGGCCCTCGAGATCGGAACGCCGAACGAGCCGATCCCGGCCGAGCGGAAGGCGATCATCCGGCTGCACTATGTCGAGGGGCTCGACCGGGAGAACTGCCCGGCGATCGTCTGCTGCGGCGGGCGGATGGATATCCACGGCGCTCCGCTGGAGCGGACGTGGGTCAAGCTGCCGTACCAGACCGCCAAGGTGGGCGAAGCGCGGGCCGTGCTGCCGTATCCGCTCCCCGGTTGGAAGGTCGGCGACAAGGTGATCCTGACCGGCACGACGCGGCAGTTCGGCTACATCGGGACCCGCTACCGCAAGGACGGAGAGGACAACAGCGTCGCCGACAACCCGGCGACGGAAGAGCGGACGATCACCAAGATGCGGCAGTGGGGGACGTTCGACTCCAAGCTGCAGATCGTCAGCTTCGACAAGCCGCTGGAGTTCGACCACCTCGGCGCGGGGGAGTACCGGGCGGAAGTCGCCAACCTGTCGCGGAACGTCGTCGTCGAATCGGCCGATCCGGACGGCGTCCGCGGCCACACGATGTATCACGAAGGCTCGAGCGGCGGGATCAGCTACGCGGAGTTCCGGCACCTGGGCAAGAAGGACACGCTCGGCAAGTACCCGATCCACTACCACCTCGCCGGTTCGTCGATGCGGGGGAGCAGCCTCATCGGGGTCTCGGTGTGGGACAGCCACAACCGCTGGATCACGGTCCACGGGACGCAGTATCTCGTGGTGAAGGACTGCATTGGTTACAAGGGGATCGGCCACGGCTACTTCCTGGAAGACGGGACCGAGGTCTACAACATCTTCGACCGCAACCTGGCGGTGCAGGCGCTCGGCGGGAAGCCGCTGCCGAAGCAGGTCCTGCCGTACGACAACAACCTGGGCTCCGGTTACTGGTGGGCCAACAGCCTGAACACGTTCACCCGGAACGTGGCGGCGGAGTGCGATGAGGACGGGTTCCGCTTTGAGGTCGTCGACCGCGACGACTTCCACTGCGAGCTGCCGATCCTGCAGAAGGACGGGACGACGAAGAAGGTCGACGTCCGGACGCTGCCGTTCGTGCGGTTCGACGGCAACGAAGCCCATTGCCAGCGGCTGTTCGCGATCAACCTGGGTGGGTTCCCGGGGGGCAAGTCGGGAAAAGACGCCGACGTGGAGGGGGTCGGGCCGGACTTCCAGCATCCGTTCCTGCTGCGGAACACGAAGGTGTGGAATTCCCATTGGGCGTTCCATTGCGGGTCGCCGTCGGTGCTGATTGAGGACATGGCGATTCACGACTCGGCGTACGGCATCTGGCGGTGCGTGATGCAACGGCATGAGTATCGCCGGCTGACGTTTTCGCAGGTCAATACGCCGGTGTTCTTTCCGCGGGGCGCGGGGGACGCGACGTATGACACGAGCGGCAAGGGCTACTTTGACATGGAGCCGCAGGACGATTTGCCGCCGGTGACGGTGATCACGTCGGTGGTGGCGCTGCCCAATGGACTGATGCGGGTGCGGGGGGTGACGACGGACAATTATGAGGTGAAGCGTGTGCTGGTGAACGATCAGCCGGCGCGGGCGGTGGAGGACAATTTCATGGAGTGGGAGATTGATCTGCCGGTGGCGCAGTCGGGTGAGACGGGTCTCAAGGCGCATGCGGAGGATGTGCAGGGGAACGTGGAGACGATGGCGCATCTGTGGAATGGCCACGCTCCCGGATCCCCAGCCAAGGCCACGCTGACGGCCAAGCCATAAGAACCGGGGTCCAGGGGCTCTGCCCCTGGTGAGGGGTGCAGGGGGGCCACGCCCCCTTGCCCGCCGGAGGCCTGGCCGTCGAGAGACGTCTGAAGGAGTCCGTGTCCAAACGCGGACACCGTACCGTATGCCCCCTCACCAACCCTCGCTGAGTGCAGGGCTGGTGGTGTGGGGTGAGGGAGTCCTCCACTCCGGTCGCCGAGAGCCGCCCGCAGCCGGGTGGCACTGCTATCCGCTTTGGTCCAGCCGTCGGACGTCGAGCTGGTCACGGCACTGCTCGTCAAAGCACGAGCAGTGGCATCCGCGCGCCGTCGACGCCCCGCACGGTCCACTTTCCCGAACTGCTTCGCCTAACCGGCCCGTCGACTCTCCCCTTGACATTCTAGGGGAGCGGCTTAAGCTGCCCCCTAGACATTCTTGGGAAAGGTCCGGCATGGCGGCACCAGACAAGTTGACCCTGTTGCAGGGGACGCTGGATATGCTGATCCTCAAGTCCCTGCTGACCGGGGCGCGGCACGGGTATGGGATCACGCATTGGATCCAGGCGACCAGCCAGGACGTGCTGACGGTCGAAGACGGGTCGCTCTACCCCGCCCTGCACCGGATCGAGCGGCGGGGCTGGATCACGGCGGAGTGGGGGCCGTCCGAGTCCAATCGCCGGGCCAAGTACTACTCGCTGACACGCACGGGCAAGGCGCAGCTGACCCGGGAGATCCATTCCTGGGAGGCCCTCGTGCAGGGGATCTCCCTGGTGCTCCAGGCGCGGCCACAGGAGGCGGGATGATGATCGGACCGATGCTAAGGGCCCTGCGCCACTATCTCCGGACCCCGGCCGCCCGTTCGGCCGAGCAGTTCGGTGACGCGATCGAAGAGGAGATCGCCTTTCATATCGCCGCCCGGGCTCAGGAACTCATGGACCGCGGGCTGCCCGAAGCGGAGGCGTATCGCGCCGCCCGGCAGAAGTTCGGCGATCCTTCGCGCGTCGCCGCCGAGTGTCATGAGGCGGCCCTGGGGGGGCTGATCGTCTGGCACCGGCTGCATCTGGCGGTGACGGCGTCCCTGGCGGCGGTCGTCGGCTGGCTCTGCCTGACGCTCTTCCGGACCGACGGCCACGCTCCATCGTCGCCGCTGCCCCCCGGCATCGCCTCGATGCTGGCTCATGACTGGACGGGGGACGTCGCCGGCCAGATCCGGGACGAGGCAGGACGCCCTCTCCAGAACGCGCAGGTGCTCGTCGTGGTCAAGACGTGGCCGGACCATTCCTACTTTCAGCGGGCCTATCTCGCGGTCACGACGCGGGACGGCCGGTTTCTCATTCAGGATGTGCATCCCCTCAACGAGCGGTATGAGGTCCAGGTGGCCGCCGTCGCCAACGGCCGGGTGCTGAAGTCGTCGTACCATTCCGCGGCCGCGGGAGAACTGGATCCGGTCGTGATGGAGCTGGCCCCCTCGTCGGGGCTGGCGGTCCAGGTGGAATCCGAGCAGGGAACCCGCCTGCCGGACGTGGAAGTCCTGCCGCAACGACGGATCGAAGCGGGGGGGACCGAGCATCTCGTCTACTTCGACAGTGCCCAGAGCCTCGTGCGGCGGACCGACGATCGCGGCCGCGCGGAGCTTCCTTATTTCCGTTCCGGCGACACGGCGAACTTTCTCGTCCGGACCGCGCAGGGGGAGTGGAAGTCGCATGCCGTCAAGGTGCCGGACGCGGGCGAGGTCGTGACCATTCGGACCGCGCTGTAAGTCCGTCGGCCGGCGTTCTCCGGGCCCGGTCCGTCGGGCCTCTTCTCCACAATCCCCGTCAATCCGACCGCGTTGCCGCGGCGAGTTCATTCACTTCGGGAGGGACCGGTATGAGTCGCACATGGATTTTCCGATGTCTGTTGACCCTGGGGCTGACACTGGGGGGACTGCCGGCGGGAGGACCGACGGCCTGGAGCGACGATAAGGGGAAAGAGGTGCTCGTCGAAGAGAGCTTCGAGGCGGGCATGAAGACGCCGGACGGCTGGCAGGAGGGACCGGCGGTTCCCGGGGTCAAGTACGTCTACGACCAGAAGACCGCGTCGAAAGGGGAACGCAGCCTGAGCCTGCAGAAGTCGGAGAAGCGGTACTTCCCGGTGGGGAGCTGGTCGCGGACGTTCCCGCACAAGAGCCAGCGGCGGGCTCTCCAGGTCGCCGTTCAGGTCAAGGCCGCCAAGGCGACGAAGGCGGTCGTCGATGTGCAGTTCTTCGGCGCCGGCGACGAGCTGCTGCAGCACGAGTGGGCCATCTATGTCGGGCAGAAGAAGCCGACCGACAAGGTGGCGACGCATGACTGGAAGCGGTACGAGGGGAGCGTCGCGATCCCGGAGGGGACGATGCAGATCGCCATCGCCCTGCAGATCTACGGTCCGGGGGATGTCTGGTTCGATGAGCTGGACGTGCAGTACGTGGACGCCGGCGGGGCCGCGGGGCCGGCGGCCGGTAAGAAGAAGGCGGCGGCTGAGGGCTCACCGGGAAGCACGAGCGTTGACGCGGATCCTCCGTTGCCCTCCCCAATCGAGGTGAAGGCCGCGGGAGGCGGGCTGGCGCGGTACGTCCTGATTCCGCCGACGCAGGCTCTCCCGGAGAAGGGCCGGATCCCGCTCCTCCTCGTGTTGCCGGGGGGCGATGGGTCGGTCGAGTTTCATCCGTTCGTGCGGAGCATTCACGAGTCCGCGCTCGAGGGACGGTTCGCCGTCGCGCAGGTCATCGCTCCGCCGCACGTCGTGTGGCCGACGCGGTCGTCGACCGCCACTTGGGGAACCACGAGCGAATCCCTGGCGGCGATCATCGACGATGTCGCCCGGCGGCAGGGGATCGACAAGGAGCAGGTCTATGCCCTGGCCTGGTCCTCCAGCGGGCCGGCGGTGTACGAGGCGATGCTGGAACCTCGCTCCCCGCTGGCGGGTGCCTTTATCGCGATGTCGGTCTTCCGGCCCGGCGACTTGCCGCCGCTGGCTGCCGCGTCGGGACGCCGGATCTATCTGCTGCATTCTCCGGAGGACAGCGTGTGTCCTTACCGTATGGCGGCGGATGCCAAGGAGCGTCTGACGGCCGCGGGAGTCGATGTGACGCTGGTGGATTATGCGGGTGGTCATGGCTGGCACGGTCCGGTTCAGGAGAATTTAAAGAGGGGCATTGCGTGGCTGCGGCGGCCATCGTCTGCGGCGAAGTAGCGGACACCCACCATAGAACCGGGGTCCAGGGGGTACCCCTGGTGGGGGATGCAAGGGGGCAACGCCCTCCTTGCCCGCCGGAGGCCCTCTCGTCGAGAGATGTCTGAAGGAGTGAGTATCCAAGCGCGGACACCGTGCCGTATGCCCCCTACATCAACCCGCGGGGATTCCGAAGCGAGTGGTGCAGGCTGTAGGGCCGCCCAGCTGAATTGTTCCGCTCCCAAGGACTCCGATGGCCTACCCCTTCGCGGCAGGCCTGACGAGCCTGGGAGGCTCATCCTTGATCGCCGAACGACTTCGGTAGCTGCCGATCAGGCTTCCGTCGGACAGCGAAAAGCATTCGATGAACATGGAGAGGGAACAGACGCCGAACAGATAGACCCGGTCGCCGTGGATCACGAGCTCCAGGTCCTGCCGCATCCCGGGCGGAAAGAGGTGTCTGGCGGGGGCGGGACTCTCACGACGCCAAAGCTCCTCCCCGGTTTGCGAGGAGAAAGCGACGCTGAGAGGGGGCGACGCGCCGCAGGCTTCGTACAGCGAACAGACGACGACCCCGCCGTCCGTTGCCGCCGCCGCCACAGTCGGTCGCTGAAAGGGAGCGTAGACCTCGTGCCGACGAGTTCCGACTTTCACGGCCAGACTGCTCGTCCCCTGAAATGTCGCCGACCATTGCGGCTGCTTCACCTCAACGATGGCGGACCCGCCTCGCATCATCAGTCGCAGGGCCCCTTCATTGAGAACGCGGTCCCCCGCCGGGACGAGCAGACCGTTTCGAACAGCCTCTTCGATCCGCGGCGGAAGCGGCACCTCCAGAGCCCCGTCGAGGAGTTCCAGAAAGGTCTCACAGGGATGCCGGTCGCCTCGGTGCAGCGCCAGCTCCTCGGCCGCGCGGAGTCGCAGGGACAGGCTGGGCGAGTCGACGACGAGATCGGCCAGTTCGGCGTCCGACATGCCGCCGAAAACCGTCTTCACCAGTCGGCTGTGCGGGCTGTCAGCGTCCGCCCCCGCCAGAAGCTCATCCAGCCGTTTCACCGTCTGATCGTTGCCGAACACCCCTGAGGCCGCGAGGAGGATGCCAGAGAACATCACTACAAACGAAAGCCGGGAAATCACCACCATGTGACCCACCTCAAAAAGCACGCGGACGATCGTCGCCAGGATGAGCCCTCCTGACGACGCTGTCTGGAGAGACAGTCTGCCTGCGCCACACGCGGGAGACAAGGTGACGTTCTGCCTTCGTGTTCGAATGGATCGCTGTTCCCCTTGCCCCGCGACCATCGCTTTTTGCTGAACGGCGCGCGATCATTTCTTCACGGTCCGCCGGCAGCGCGACCGGGTCGGGCGTGCGGGCTTTGAGAGAGGGCGAGCGATGGCAACGAGTCGGGCGGCTCTGCAACCGTTGACGGTCGGGAGTCGGGCGCTCCGCGTCCGCCGGGTATGGGGGGCGGTGCGGTGTGCGCTGATCGTGCTCGTCATCACGCTCCTGGCCGGCTGTTCCGTGCCGGCCCGAGCGCCGGTCTGGCTGGCCGATGGCTCGGGGATCGTCGCGGACGACCTTTACTACGACATGGCAACCGGGACGGCGCACCTCCTCCCGCGACCGGCCGCGTTCACCGACAGCATGCCGTACGACCAGTGCGTCGACGCGCCGCGTCGACGCGTCCTCTACTCCCAACTCGACTACATCGAGAAGGCCTCCCACATTCGCGTGGAGTCGGTCCCCCTGCCGAACACGACCGGCGAACGGCTCTCGGCAACGATCCGATGCGAACGGGACTTCGTTTCGGACACGTACCCGCTGGCCGACCTCTCTCCGTCGCCCGACGGCGAGTCGGTCCTGCTGTGCACCGGTGAGGAAGCCGTCATCTACCACTGGTCGCGCAAGGCCATTGTTCGCGTTCCCCGAATCCTTCCCCCGGTCGGCTTTGCCCGGATCTTCGGGGTCTCTCCCTGCGTTCCGACGGGGGCCGGATTCCTGGCGGCGATGCGAGGCGACGGGGACGACGCTCAGACCTCGCTCGTCCTCGTCGCCTGGGACGGCACCGTGAAACCCTTTGCGATGTCGGGCGCCGTCCTGGCCCGGGTACGGATGCTGGGGCACATCCAGACCCCGAAGGCGGCCCATCGATTTCTCGGGACGGCGGCCTGGAACGGCCCATCCCTGACGCTGGAGTACGGCGGCGACCGGCTGGAAGTCGACACCGACCGCATGCAGGTCCGCTCCACCGCCGGCGACGCGCTGAAGGAGAATGTCACCGAACAGTTCGACCTGGCACTTCTGGAGCGGACGCGACGTTCCGTCGAACTGCAGGGGGGCCGGTTCATCGTCGTCGTCCGGCCGCAGGGGGCCATTCGGCCGTCGACGATCGAACCGTTCCAGAAGACGGCCGGGAGCGAAGTGGTCGTTCGCAACCTCCGCGACGGAACCGAACGGCTGCTCGACTTCTCGGACACGTTTCCGGAGGCGGGCTTCGAACTCCTCCCCTCGCCGGACCGCCGCCACGTCCTCGTCCAGTGCTGGGCTCCCGCGCTTCTGATCCCATCGACCGGCAGGACGGCGTATTCACTCCTCATCGATGCCGACGGGCAGGTCGAGACCATCCTGGGACGGGGCCGCGAGCAATGGGAATCTGATTTCACGGAACGGCGGTACGGCCGGTTCCATCTCTCCGATTACAAGAAGTTCGGGACGGGCTATGACTGGCACCTCCCCTCCGCCGATCGACGCGCCGAGTTCGTCACGTCGCTGAGGAACGCTTCCGGTCCACTCGCGAAGCTCCGGCAGTCGGACTACATCGACCTGCGGTCAATCCAGCCCGAGGAGACTGCGGAAAGCGTCCACATTCTGGCGTCGTTCCCGAACCTCCGGTATCTGGGCTGCGATCCCGACCGCGAGATTGCCGAAGCGATCGGGACGCTTCCGGGCCTCGAAGGGATCGTCGGGGACTTCACGGATGACTTCCTCCGGTCCCTGCCAGTCCTTCCGAAGCTCCAGCGCGTCCACATCGATCTGGAGTCCACCATCACGACCGAAGGGCTCCGCTCTCTGCAGAAGCATCCGCAGATCGAGGAGCTGTATCTGGAGCGATTCCGACCGACGCTGGCCTTTGCGGAACTGGGCGGATTCCCGAAGCTCGAAAGGCTGCTGGTTCGTTCGGAGTATACGGATAGCCCCCGCCTGACGGGTCTGGCGGAGGCGCAGCACCTGCGGTCGCTGACTGTCATCAGCCGGGAGATCAACGCCGACGACCTGGCCGAGATCGGCCGGATCACCTCCCTGCAGCGGGCCACGCTCTCCGGACTGTCCAAAGCGGTCGAGACGCTCGACCCGCTGTCGAGCTTGAAGGGGGTGACTCATCTGGTTCTCTATCGCAGTGCGGCGGACCACTTCACGAAGGGCTCCCCGCTGAGGCCCTGCCCGCTCCGTCCCCTGGGCGCGCTGGAGGAACTCCAGTGCCTGACCCTGTCCGGGATCCCGTTCGACCGCGAACAGGCGGCGGCGATCGCCTCGCTGCCGAAGCTGCAGTCCATCCGGCTCTACGTCTCGAAGACGTCTTCCGACGAAGGGGTGCGCAAGGCCACGATGGTCCTGCCCAAGGCGGCGGTCGAGATCCGGCAGGGGGACCGCCGCGTCATTTACTGCAACGGCAGGCTCATCGCCGAGTCGCGCGACCGGTGAGCAGACGGTCCGGATGAGGTGGCCCGGATCGGGGATCAGTCGATCGGGAGGTCAGGAGATGCAGTCCGACGACAGGATGTTGATCCCGCTCATGAGCCAGCTTCTCTCGGGGGGCGCCGGTGTCGCGTTCATGTGGGCGTGCGTGTTTCCGCCGATCGAGAACGGCGCCCCGGGGATCCGCGCTCTTCTGGCGGTCACGATCATTCCCTGGTGGGCCAATCCCTGCCATGTCGCGTCGCTCGTCCTGCTCCTCCGGCAAGAGCCGCGGTGGGCGGTGCGATTCTCCCTGGCGGCCATCGGGCTGGGGTTGCTGGCTCCGCTGTACCGGAATTCCTACGCGCCGCGGCTGGGGCTCGGCTACGACCTGTGGCTTCTGAGTCTGATCCTGCAGGCGTTGTCGGCACTGTGGGCGGCCTACTTTCCATCGGCGGAGAGTCGACACGACCAGGCTCCGCCGGGAGAAGTCCCGCCACCACCGCCGCAGGAAGGCGGGTGATCGCGAGGGAGCTCAACGCCGGAATCCGGCGTCCAGGGCATGCCAGGCCGCCGGTTGCCTGGGGCCGGACATGCTGGTCTGCCGTTCTCAACTCCCATCATCGCTCGCCCGAGGCATCGCCAGGCCTCCCGCCCCGGCTAGGCTGCCGCCCCACATTACCTGTCGGACGCCTTCACTCTTCCCTCGGTCGGGCCGATGCTGTCTGCTGTTGATTGGGCCTCGGCACGCGATCTGACACGGGTGGACAGGTACGAGGACGGACGCGCACCGGGCCGGACGGGAGGACGGATGACCGACGAGATCCTCTGCTCCGCGTGCGGCCGGACTCCCCCTGACGGGAGCCTCGTGCTCTGGGACCAGCAGACCTACTGCGTCGAGTGTCTCCAGACCGCCTCTCCGGAGCTCTCTGAACTGGCCGCCGCCGGAGGGCCGCTGGAGGAGATCCTCGAACCGGAAGCGATCCAGACACGACATTTCGTCCGCTCCATCCGGATGCCTTTCCTGGCCGTCGGTCTGGTGTTCACGGTCCCGTTTGTTCCCTTCATGCTGATCAAGGGAGACATCGCGCTGGCGCTCTTCTGGACGGCGGGCGTGGCCCTCTTTGTCGGCATGCTGTTCGCGGTGGTGACGGCGGGAGCGGGCGGGTCGCAGAAGTACAATGTGCCGAGAACGGTCTCCGTCGAGGACGGAGAGTTCGTTGTCACAACCCGCGGGAAGCGGAAGGCGTACTCTCTCCGGGACTGCCAGTGGAAAGCGGGCTCCACCCAGTACGACCCGCTGGTCTATCAGTATGCGGGCGTGCAGACCGGCATCGCTGTCCGGACTCCGAACGGGTTCGTTGCGTGCGGTCTCACGCCCGAGCGTCTCGCGCTGTGGACGGCGTTCTTCCAGCTGACGCGATTGCCGGAGTTCACCGTCCCCGGCTGCTTGCCCATCGTGGGCGCGTCGGCGTTCGGTCTCGGCATCGGCGGTGCGATCGGCCTCGGGATCGGCTCGATTGCCGCCTTCGTCACGAATGTTCCCTCCTGGAAAGCGGTCGGAGGATTCCTCGGAGCGATCGACGGAGCTTTCGCGGGGATGATGTACCGCAGCTGCGACGCATCGGGCCTGAAAGAAGCGAGAGACTCATTCCACCCGGCGGTGCTCGCGGCGCTCTACCTCCTCGTGGGACTCAAGGCCACACGAGGGATGGACGTCACGACGCGGATCGTCTGCGGGATCGTCAGTGTCCTCCTCGGAATTCTTGTCGCCTGGGCCTGCCAGCGGAAACTCGACGTCGTCGAAGAACAGCGACGAAAAGCCGCCTCTCCAGGCGAGCCGGGCGACTCCACCGAGCCGGGGTGATCGACTCCACGCGAATTGCAGCAGCCCGGCACTTCTGTTGACCCGGCCTGGGCGTTGGCGGGGGATGGATCAAACTGCCAGACTATCCAGGATACACGCCTCCCTCCCCTCACCCGCTGCGGTCGCCTCGTTTGTTAGAACCAGGACTCACTTACCCGACTATACGACAGCTTCGCGGTGGTTCTGGTATTGCTCCTCGTGCTTATTGATACTGGAGCTGTCGCCGTGAAACTGAAGATTTGCCTCATCGTGGGACTTTTGGCGATTGCCGTTGCTGCCGGAGCCTTAAGGGGTTTTCGTGCAAAGCGCGAAGTGGCATGGTTTGAGAACAGAAAGGCGTCCCTGCAAAGTTGCCTTGCTTTCGCGCAAGAGCAATCTCACGATTTCGGCGACGTGCCATTGCCACTATTCCAGGAGGGCGAGAACTGGCGAAAGCGAATGACGTCCTGGTATTGCGCCCGCAACACCGGCGAACCACTGTTTAACAGCAAGGGCGAACTTTGCGCGAATCTCTTTGACTATCGCGGCGCGGACACGGATCCCAATCAGTGCGGAATTTATGCCGTGAAGTATGGAGGAAACGAGAGCGTGATTCGCTTCGATCGAGGACCACGTGTTCCGGTGTTCGTCTACGTTGACGATCAATCCCATCACGTTTCTGAAAATGTTGATTTGACTCCAAAGCAGATCGCCGCCATGTCGCTGTTGCCGACCCGGATAATTGCAGTGGATGCAAATCGAACGACGTGGGTGATTACACCGGACGAAGAGGGCCAGTTGACGCCGCACTGATTGCGTTCGCCGTTGTTGCAGCAAATCTGCAGTCAGATGCCCAGAGCTTCCTACGGCTCCCGCGAACATGACCACGCAAAGCTGTGGCCGAGCCACCCTGCCGCGGCAGACGATCACGCGTTCGGTCGTGACCCAGGCGACAACCATCTCCTCGCCTTTCATCCAGACGTCCACGGTCGGTTGATCGGCTGCCATCACCGTACCTCACCTTCGCAAGGTGTGGCCGGTGCGGGTAAGCTGTCCGGGATTCCCTGTTCTCCAACCACACGGAGGGGCCGGTTATGAAAAAGGGTCTGTGGGTCCTGACGATTCTGGGAGTTGTCGCTGGCATCGCCCACCTTCAGCTGACGGCGCAGGAAGCCTCTCCTCGACGACAATTCATTTCGACAGTCGACTCCGCCAGTCCGACGGCAAGCGTCGTACCGGCTTCGCCTGGAGCCACCGCTCCGGCGCAGGGAGGCCTCTCGGTGGCCGATGTGCCGGAGAGACCTTCGAGCGAGGCATTGGGGGCGGAGCCGTTCGCTCCGGAGCCCCGAGGTGAACAGCCTGCTTCGAAGACTCCCCGCAAAGAACTGACTGCTCCCGAAATGCGTCATTTTCTCAAGAGCTGGCATGCCGAAGAAATCGATCAGCTCAATCACGAGGCGATTCGGAAGCGATTTGAAGAGGAGCGAGGTCGACGGGAGGAAGCCCTGCTGACCGCGCGGCTCGACGTGATGGAGAAGGAACTTCTGGCCATTGCCCGGGCATACCCGAGTTCGAAGAACGGCAAACGAGCGGAGCGGGCCTACCAATCTCTCATCAAGGCAGACGATTCGCCGCCGCCGCGCCCTGCACAAGAGTCCCGGCTTGAGTCGAGTCAGAAGAACAATCCAGAGAAGCCGGCTCCGCCGTTTGTGTCTCCGATCCTCCTTGAGTAATGGCATTTGGTTCATCAGTTCGCGTCCGCCTTCTCGGCAAAGGCCTTCAGCAGCGCGACGTGGACGACGCGGCCGCCGGTGCCGGACTTGCGGACGTGACCGACCAGGTGGGAGCTGACCTTGGGGCTCTGAGAGAGCGGGAGCTCGATCGCGTCCGGGTTCGTCAGCCGATTGATCTGTTCGCCGAACTGGAGCTCGAGCTGACGCAGATGCGTCTGCTCGGCTTCGGTCGAGGCCTCCGCCTTCCGCGTCTGTCGATCGACCGCCCGGTGCCTTTACTGGCAGCTTTGGGCCAGCAGTGATCGGACGTTCGACTTCAATCCAGTATTGCCGGTCAGAGCATCAGCACCGTCATGCCGGAGACGTCATGTTGGCGGGGAAACGATGCCATCCGTTTTGCTCTCGAGCGGCGGGGCTCCTCCCAGGTGGTCCACGATCTTGTGATCGCGTGCCTCAAGCGGCGGCATCACTTTGCCAGGGACACGCTCACGAGCTCTTCGTCGTTTCGGAGGTAGATCGACCTGTTCGCGAACGCCGGGTGCGACCAGACGACTTTCCGCTGCTGGGCGCTGCCGGTCGGTTCGATGAGGTGCGCCCGGCTGAGCTCGTGATACCCCTCCCGGTCGAGCCGGGCAATGATCAGGTCTCCCTGCTCGTTGGCGAGGAAGAACCGGTCTTCGTGCCGGATCAGGAACGCGTTCGCCCACCGCTCGGACTTTCCGCCTGTCGCTTCGTAGGTCATCCACAGCCGCGCTCCGGTCCGGGCATCCAGGCCGCGGAGCTCGCCGTAGCTGCAGACGCCGAACACCACGTCCCCGTCGAACCACGGAGTCGGCATGATCGAATGCAGGCCGTCCGTGTTCTTCTCGCTCTTCCCCTTCCGCTTCCAGATTTCGCTCACACTGCCGCCGTCCTCCGAGAGCTTGAGCAGCCGTGCGCCGTCGTAGAAAGCGGTCAGAAAAATCTCGTCGCCAGCCAGTCGCGGCATGGGCGTCGTGAGGCCGAAATTGATCTTCCACTCGTGCGTCCAGAGGACCTTGCCGGTCTCGGGTTCGAGCGCGCTGAGGCCGTCCGGATGGAACGCCAGCAGGATGCGGCGGCCGCCATGTTCGATGATCAGCGGAGCGCCGTAGCCGGGGCCGTGGGCGGAGAGGGAATCGACCGCGCGCCACAGCTCGGACCCGGTCCGTTTGTCGAACGCGACGACCGTCGATCCCTTGCCGCCGACGAGGCAGATCAGCTTGTCGCCATCGACCAGGGGATGCGCCGCGAAGCCCCACACCGGGGCGTTCTGCAGGTGGAACTCTTTCAGGAGTTCCTTCGACCAGAGAATCGCGCCGTCCGCCACTTGGAAGCAGAAGAGGTGTCCCTGGGCCCCGAGCGTGTAGACCCGGTCGCCATCGACCGTGGGGGTGCAGCGGGGACCGGCGGGATAGCTGACCGTGTACCGGCAGTCGTATTCGTGCTTCCAGAGAACCTGCCCGTTCGCCTCATCGAGGCAAAGGACCCGTTCGGTCGCGTCGGACGTCCCCCGGACCTGGCGATCGGTGACATAGACCTTGCCCGCCGCCACGGCGGGGCCGGCATAGCCGCCGCCGACCGGAACCCGCCAGCGGACCTTGGGGCCCTCCGGCGGGAAGGCCTCGATGATTCCGGTTTCCCGCCAGACGCCGTCCCGCTTGGGTCCCATCCACTGGGGCCAGTCGTCCGCCACCGCCGTCGCGGCGGACGTCAAAACCATCGCCGCCGCGGCGAACACCCGAAACATCGCCACTCCGGACCGACTTCGCATCACACCACCCCGCTGAGGAACCAGCGTCCCGCTGGACTGGGTGGCCGTCGGGACGATCGGTTGCGCAGAGGCAACTTAGCCGGCGGGCACCGTTCTCGACAGACCAGCGTTCCGCTGGGACCGGGGTGGCCGCAGGAGCGATGGGTTGCGCAACGAAAGCTCAGCCGGCGAGGGCGGTTGCGGGGCTTCCACCGGGCACTCGCTGATTCCGGTCGCCCGTTGTGGTTTGGACGGTTCCGCGAGAGGAGCGCCTCCGGCGAGGGCAGGGGCGAGCCCCTGCACCCCGGCTGGCTTCGCCGGGTTCGGTTGCCTGGATCCCGACGGGCGGGACGCTGGTTATTCGCCGCTCCCGTCTTGCGGGGCGCTGGTTTCCCGCAGGAGGCGCTGGAGCATGGCCGGCTCGACTGGTTTCACCAGGTGGCGGTTGAAGCCCGCTTCCGTCGTCCGCCGGCGGTCCTCCGCCTGGCCCCAGCCGGTCAGGGCCACGAGCGTGATGCCCGCCCCCCACGGCTGCTGCCGGATGTGCGCCGCCGCCTCGTAACCGGTCCGCTTCGGCATCCCGAGGTCCATCAAGATGAGGTCCGGACGGAACGCCTCCGCCACCTCGATCCCCTCGTCGCCGTCGTAAGCGGTCGCGGCCTCGCAGCCGAGCATCCGGACGAGCTTCGTCAGCGTGTCCGCCGCCGGACGGTTGTCGTCGACAACGAGGACCCGCAGGCCGCCGGACCGCCATTCGGACTGCGGCGACGCCGCGTCGGAAGGGGCCTCCTGCTCCTCGAGAGGGATCGGGAGCCGGACATGGAACCGGCTGCCGCGGTCCGCCCCTTCGCTCTCGACCGCCACGTCGCCGCCGTGCATCTCGGTCAGCCGCTTCACAAGCGTCAGGCCGATCCCGAGACCCCGATACCCTTTCTCGATCGGCCGCTCGATCTGGGTGAACATGTCGAAGATCCCCTTCTGCATCTCGCGGGGGATGCCGATGCCGTTGTCCTCGATCGTGATGACCGCCTCGCCGTTCTCGCGGCGGACCGTGAGGCCGATCGTGCCCCCTTCCCGGGTGTACTTGGTCGCGTTGTTGAGCAGGTTCGAGACGACCTGCGCCAGCCGGGTCGGGTCGGCGGTGAGGACGATCGGCTCGCCGGGGAGCGTCACCGTCAGGCGATGCCCCGCCTCGTCGACGAGCGGCCGGGCCGCCTCGACGGCGGTCTGGATGATCTCGGCCAGGTTCGCGCGGCACAGCCGGAGCTGGAGCTTCCCCTGGGAGATCCGGGAGACGTCGAGGAGGTCGTCGATCAGCCGCACCATCTGGAGGGTCTGCCGCTCCATCATGCTCCGGGCGTCGTCGATGATCTCCGGGTCGTTCCCCGCGATCCGGATCAGCTCGAGGCCGGTCCGGATCGGAGCGAGGGGATTGCGGAGCTCGTGGCCGAGAGTCGCCAGGAACTCGGTCTTGCGGCGGTTCGATTCCTCGAGCTCGCCCGCCAGGGTCTGGAGGGCGTCGGCCGCCTTCTGCCGCTCGGTGAGGTCGAGCATCGAGCCGACCATCCGCCTCGGGTTGCCGGCCGCGTCCCGGACGATGTGCCCCCGGTCGAAGATGAAGGCGTAATTCCCGTCGCGGCGGGCGTAGCGGTACTCGTCGGTCCAGAACGATTCCTGGCTGTCGATCACCGCGTGGATCCCGTCGACGACCCGCCTGCGATCCTCTGGATGGATGTGCTCGTACCACCAGGTGGCGTCGGCGCCGATCTCGTGGGACTCGAAGCCGAAGACCCGGCGGACCCCTTCGTTCCAGGTCACCTCGTTGGTCTGCAGGTTCCAGTCCCAGATCGCGTCGTTGGCGGCGTTGCCGACGAGGCGGTACCGCAGCTCGCTCTCGCGGATGAGCTGCTCCGCCTGCCGCTGCTCGCTGACGTCCCGGAAGATCAGGACTACGCCCAGGATGGTGCCGTCGGCGTCCCGGATCGGGGCGGCGCTGTCGTCGATCGGCCGCTCGGTCCCGTCGCGGGCGAGCAGCAGCGTGTGGTTGGCGAGGCCGACGATGATGCCTTCGCGAAGGACCCGCTGGACCGGGTTCTCGACGGGGCGGCGGGTCCCTTCGTTGATGATCGGGAAGATCTCTTCGAGCGGGCGGCCGTGCGCCTCCTGCGGTTCCCAGCCGGTCAGCGACTCGGCGACGCCATTGAGGAAGATCACCCGGCCGTCGTTGTCGGTGGCGACGACCGCGTCGCCGATGCTCGAGAGGGTCACCTTGAGCCACTCCCGCTCCTTGCGGAAGGCGAGCTCGGCCGCCTTGCGGGGGGTGATGTCCATCAGCACGCCGATGAGCCGCTCCGTCCGGCCGTCGGGACCGGGGACCGGCTGGCCGTGCTCCTCGACCCAGATCGTCTCGCCGGTGTCGGGGCGGATCATGCGGAACTGGCAGACGAAGGCTTCGCAGCGGGCGATCGCTTCCTGCAGGTCGCGGTCGTGGGCGGCGCGGTCTTCGGGGTGGACCAGGTTCGCCCCCTGGTTGCCGCGGTGGATCTTCTGCGGACCGGGGAGGCCGAGGACCTCCGCCGCGTTGGCCGAGAGGGTCACCTCGTCGGTGGCCGGGACCCATTCCCAGGCGAGCATGCGGGCCGCCTTGAGGCCCAGCCGCAGCCGCTCCTCGCTCTCCCGGACCACCTGGTGGGCCTCGTGCCGAACCTGGGACATCTGGAGGTGGGCGTGGACGCGGGCCAGCAGCTCGCGGGCGCTGAACGGCTTGACGAGGTAGTCGTCCGCCCCCGCCCCCATCCCTTCCACCCGGCTCTCTTCCCCGGCGCGGGCCGAGAGGAGAATGACGGGCAGCTCGCGGGTCGCCGGCTCGTCCCGGATCGCCTTCAGGAGGCCGAAGCCGTCGAGTCGGGGCATCATGACGTCCGAGAGAACGAGCCTCGGCGGGCGCCGGCGAAGCCGCTGGAGGGCCGCCTCGCCGTCGGAGACCGCTTCGACCTCGTACAGGTCGGAGAGGAGCCGGACGAGGTACTGCCGCATGTCGCTGTTGTCGTCGGCAATCAGGACGCGGGGACGATGCGTCGACCCGCTCCCGCCTCCGCTTCCGGCCGGGATGTCTCGCGCCGCGCGGGGCTCGCTCTCGGGGGCAGGATCTCCGAACAGTCCGGCCGGCTCCGCGGGGTCGCTCCAGTGGAGCGCCTCTTCGACGAACGAGGCGGCGGTCGACGGTCCGTGGCCCCGCTCGTCGGTCCCCGGGCCGATGTGGTCGGCGGGGAGATGGTCCCGGCCGAGGGGAATCCGGACGACGAACGTGGTGCCGGCGCCGAACTCGCTCTCGGCCGAGACCGTCCCGTGGTGCTGCTTCACCAGCTCCTGCACGAGCGCCAGGCCGATGCCGCTCCCTTCGTGCGTCCGGCCCCGCGCGTTCTCGACGCGGTGGAACCGGTCGAAGAGCTTCGGCAGCTCCTCCGCGGGGATGCCGGTCCCGGTGTCCCGGACCCGCAGCACGACCGACTCCCCTTCCCTCCGGAGCGAGAGCGCGATCTCGCCGGCGAATGTGAACTTGAACGCGTTCGAGAGGAGGTTGAGGACGATCTTTTCCCACATGTCCCGGTCGACGTAGACCGGCTCCGCCAGCGGCGGACAGTCGACCACGAGCCGCAGCCCCGCCCGCTCGACCGCCGACCGGAAGACGCTGCCGAGCTCCGCCGTCTGCCGCGCCAGGTCGGTCGGCTGGAAGTGGGACCGGTTCCGCCCCGCCTCGATCCGCGCGAAGTCCAGGATGGCGTTCACGAGCCGCAGGAGCCGCGTCCCGTTCCGCTGCACGAGATCGAGCTGCTCCCGGACCGGACCGGCGAGTTCCCCCTGCTCTCCCTGGAGCAGGTCGCTCACCGGGCCGAGCATCAGGGTCAGCGGGGTCCGGAACTCGTGGCTGATGTTCGAGAAGAAGGTCGTCTTGGCCCGGTCGAGCTCCGCCAGGGCCTCCGCCCGCTGCCGCTCTTCCTCGTAGGCCCGGGCGTCGGCGACGGCGTTCGTGATCTGACCGGCGAGGATGTCGAGAAACCCCCGGTAGCCGTCATCGAGCGGCCGCCGCGGGCTGATCCCGGCGACGAGGTAACCCGCGACCGCGGTCTGCCCCGGCCGGGCGAGCGGCAGCACGAGGGCCCGCTGCGGAGGCTCGGGCCACGCCCCGCACGGCAGCGGACCGAACCGCTGGACGAGGTCCGTCACCTCGACCGCTTTCCCCTGGTCCCGGACTTCGGCCAGGGGCCACGGCGCCTCGGGGTCGCTCAGGACGATCGTCTGCGGCGCGCTCCGGTGGCTCCCGGGGAGCCCGGTGCTCCCCGCCAGCGTCACCGCCGCCCCGCCGTCGATCGCCAGGTACAGGAGCGAGAAGGCGACGTCGTACGGGTTTCCTTCGAGAATCCGGATCGACGCCTCGCACGCGCTCTCGACCGACTGCGTCGACCCGAGCACTCGCGACCCCAGCTCCCGGAGCGTCCGGAGCCGCCTCTCGGCGATCGTCCGCTCGGTGTCCTCCGTGACGACGCACAGCATCCCGCCGATCCGCCCCTGGTCGTCGAGGACCGGGCTGTAGGAGAAGGTGTGATACGTCTCCTCCGGGAACCCGTTCCGCTCCAGGAACAGCAGCAGCCCTTCGTCCCAGGTCGCCTGGCCGGTCTTGAGCACCGACTCCGCCCGGGGACCGACATCCGCCCAGATCTCGGACCAGACCTCGCGGGTGGGCCGCCCCAGCGCCCAGGGGTGCTTGGGCCCCAGGGTCATCCGGCCGTAGGCGTCGTTGTAGAAGAAGGTGAAGTCCGGCCCCCATCCGAGCCACATCGCGTACCGCGAGTCGAGCAGGATCTGCACGGCGGTCCGCAGGCTTTGCGGCCAGGCGGCCATCGGCCCGACCGGCGTCCGGCTCCAATCGAACCGGCGGGTCCGGTCCGCCATCTCGCTCCCGTGGGCCACACTGGAGATGGGGACCATCGACTCATCTGGGGTCATGCTGACAACAAACGGTTGGAGATCAGGGATCATCCGGCAGATGAGGGGGAAGCCCGATTCTAGAAGGGCCTTCCGGAAACTGCATCACCGGCGCCCCACGACTGACGAGCAAGGGGCATGCCCCTCAACAGGAACTTTGCGAGCCGCGGGCGACGGGTGGCACTGCTGGCGTTCTGCCCGGCAGTGCTGCATGCATGCAGCCCCAAACGCTGCTGGTCCAAAGCGAACAGCAACGCCGCGCCGCCCAGGTAGCGGGCCCCAGGCGAGGCGAATTACGATCTCAACGTGGCTCAAAGAAGAGGCCTGCACTCCGGCGTCTTGTCGATCTTTCCAGCCGAAAGAGATCCCATGAGCTTGAAGGGCTTTGTGCTGTTTGCGTGCGTTTGCTTCGCCGGATGTGAGCGGCGACCGGCGATCGACACGACGCCCACGCTCCAACCAACGGTGGAAACGGGCCCTGCTCCACGTGACGTTCGAGCGGAAAGTGCAACCTCCTCTGAACCGCCCGTCGATACGCCTGTGAGTGGCGGAACGACAGCCGCCGCCGCGGTGAACGCTCCTCCCGCCAAGGAACCCGTGGAAGGCCTGACCGCCGCCCTGGAGTCAGTCCGCAACGGCAAGTCTGTGAAGTTTATCTACTACGACCAGGATCAGGTCGAACGCTCCCTGGAGCTTGGACGTCGCCCCGTCGCGTTCCTCGAACGGTCGATTCGGCAGGGAGACACCGGGTTTGACAGGCGATTCCTGGAAAAGGCGCTTCCTCTTGGCTGGTTCTTCGTTGGCGACATCCAGATTGAGGTTCACGTCGGACTTCTGGTCTTGCGACAAGAGGGGAAGCCTGTCGCGACACTCCAGTCCGAGGAGATCAAGCAGTTGACATCTCACCTGCTCGACGAGCTGACGGACTCCCAACTGCAGAAAGCCTTTTCCGCCATAGGCGTCACGTTGCCGGTTGGCCGGTGAGGGGACCTGGCGAGTCGGGCGCCGTCCACGTCCGAGGCCCACCACGGACGCGAGTCGACGCCGAGTTGATGCCCCGCATGCCCCCGAATTCACGCACTCCTCGGAGGAATCGTCGTGAGAGTTCCATGCCAGATCGTCTGGTCGATCGTTGCCGTTCTCCTCTTCGAAGCTGCCCCTTGCGTCGGCCAAGCCCCAGTCCTAAAGACGGACGAGTTGCTTGAGCGTCTGCAGTCCCCCGAAGGCCTGACCTGGGCCGACCGACTCGATCAGTCCAATGACATTGCCGTGTACGCTTACTGGAAACAGCTCAGGCGCGACGTGGGCCGAGTCGGCCGCCGACAGAACGCCTTCACGGCATTTGTGGAAGGCCGCACACAAACGGCAGTCCCCGACTGGTGGGCCCGGGTGCTGCGCCAAGGGACGGTTCACGAAAGCCACTGCAGCTTCCTCGGCCGCAAGGGAGATCTCGTGAAGCATTGGGTCGAGCGAGACATGTTTCGACTCTCTGGACCATCCAGCATGTCGATCGAGGATGAGATCCTGAAACTCTCGTGGGGTGCCGATACGGTTTCCATTGATCGCAGCCTCATGCGGGCTGACGAGATCTCAGTGAATCGATCCTCAACCGTCGTGGCGGCGCGCCGCCAGGATGAGGTGTTCCTGATCTCGGACGATCTGGAGGCCGTGACCGGCGGGGGCGACCTGTGGTGCGTCCGTATTCCCGACAGCACGGTGAAGTGGCGTAGGAGTATCCCTGCCAAAGCCTTTCCGAACATCGGCGGCGCCGGCCAGTTCGAAGCGTTCTCCGAGATCGTCACGACGGAGAGGCATGTCGCGGTGGCGACCGCGAGTGCAGAAGGATTGAGCCTCAACGTCTTTCAGGGGGACGGAACATTGACTCTCGGGTTCTCAACGTGCCTGATGGACCCCGCATTCTTCCCGTCGCGGCGTTGAATTCAGATTAGCCAATGTCCGGGTGCACGTCCGTGGCTCTTGTGCGACGATTGACTGAAGCGAGATCTCGCAGGAGGAGAGGGAGTCTTTGACACCCGGTCATGCCACCCGCAGAATTCGGGCGTGGCAGCTTGCAGGCGCTTGCGTCGACGCGGTCGCTGGACGGGCGGTCCGAACGGGACGGGGGAGTCTTTCGACATGGCGCAGGCGCAGGTCCTAACCTTCGTCCGCGAGGCCAAGATCGGCGAGGTTTGTCTTGGCCCGGGGGCCGCGGAGGGCCGGGACGAGGGTCGAGCCAGAGGGGCTGACGGAATCGCACGTTGACGTCCGCTGGCGGCAGCAACATCATGACTCCGGCGTTATAAGTCGGGTCCGATGAGGCCGGGAGGGGGGGACGCGGATGAGTCGAGCCCTGATCGTCGTCGTAGCCGGTGCGTTGTTCGGGGCGATCGGCCTCGGGGCGGCCTACGGATTGTCGTCGCTCCGGATCGCCGGCCAACGGCCCGATCTCGAACGGCTGGCGATGGTGTTCCTGCCCGCTCTGTGGGCTGCGGCGGGGGTGGCCGTGAGCGTCGCGATGTCGGCGGGAGACCGCCGGAGCTGAGCGGGCCTACCGCTTCCCCGCGGCCGGGGAGCCGATGGAGGTCCATTTGTCGTCCGGGGCCGCGCTCCGGTACCAGCACTCGCCGGTGGCGGTGTCGACCAGGAACACCGTGGAGTAGCCGCCGCTGGGGGGCCGGGGAACGACTTCCATCTGATAGCGCGTCGGCAGCGCCGCGGGGCCGGGCTCCTCAGCGGCCGCCGGCGGGGAGGTGGACCAAGCGGCTCCTATGACGGACGCGACGAGGAGCGCGGAGACGAGGACGGACGATCGTGTGGACATGCGAGGCCTCCGGGTGGGTTGCCCGGACTCCAGCACGTCTCACGCCGCGGCGTTTCGTCTTTGACGCAATGAGGCCGCTCGGAGCTCCCGAAGGACGGGCGCGACTTAATTGGGAGCGGTCGACACCGGGACCAACTGGCCATTCTGCATCCGGTCGATCCGTTTGGCGACGCGGTCGACGACGCGATCCCCTTCTTCCAGCTCGAACGCCGCGACGTCGAATCGCTCCTCGGGAATCGGCGAGTTGACGCGGCTCTCGACGAACTGAAACTCTCTCCCGTGGCTGAGCGTCCCTTCGTCGTCGAAGGCGGTGTGGACGTACCGGCTCGGCACGAGGGACTCGCCGGCCGTCTCATACTCCCAGACGGTCGCCTCCACGACCGTCCCGTCCGCTTCGCGAAACATCCGCGCCGACCGGGGCAGACAGCCGCGGTCGAGAGTCAGCGTCAGCTCCAACGTCAGCCGGTCCTCGGGCCGGTCCGCGAGATAGCTCTTGCGGATCTGCAGCGTGGACGAATCCGGCGACCGCCAGACGGAGAGAAGCCGGGAAACCTTCGGGCTGCGCAGCTGCCCGGCGTATCGACTCAGCAGAGCGTCGAGCCGGTGGCCGCCGGTTTCGAGCGTGATCGTGGGGTCGATCAGAAAGGAAGACATCCGGACCTGGGAAGCGCTCTCGGGCGCCTCGCGGTTCACGTAGCGTGAGAGGGGCTGGTCGGCCGTCACCGAGCGTGGGAATCCGACGAAATCGCCCGCCAACTCATCCGGCCACAGGGTGTCCATCCCCTCGGGGCGGACGATCACCTTGACGCGCTGGCGGTCGTGGGAGGTGGAGATCCGCTGCGTCCTTCGATTCCGGAGCGTGGTCGGCTCGACGTTCTCGGACTCGGAGAAGAGGGCGGAGTTCTCCCGGTCGTACCAGAACCGGGCCCGGGCCCGCCGCTCCCCCTCGACCACGTCCTTCACGTTCTCCGGCGTCCCCTCACCCGTCGCCGTCGATCCCGAGGATGCGGGGGCGGCGGGGGCGGCGGGGGCGGCGGGTTCCTCGTTCGGTGCGTCCTGGGGAGCGGGGGGAGCCTCCCGGAACGTGAAGCGGTCGACGACGAGGATCTCCCCTTCCCAGGTCCGCACCCCGTCGAAGATCGCCCGCATCCGGTCGGCGCCCGTCTCCAGGATCTGCGCCGCCGCTTCCGGCTCCAGCCGGACGAAACGCCCGTCGGCCGGTTCCTCGCCAGTCGCAGCCGCCGCCAGCCCCATGCAGAACAGCGCGGTCGTCAAACACCGATTCGCGGATTGCATCGGTCGCCTTCTTTGCTTCCAACTGTCCGTCTTGGCCCCACGACGACGCGACATGCCTCTCAGGCGAGGCAGCCCGCGTCGATCGAACGAGTGTAGGTCCGGTTCGCGGACTCGTTCAAGACGGCGGATGGGCCGCCGGTGCACGGGCTTCTACGTCCCGGACCCCTCGGCCGACGCCTCCTTGCGAACCTGTTCGGCGAAGTGCCGCTTCAGCCGCTCGATCCCGGCATCGGTCCAGCCGGCCGGCTCGGTCACCTCCCGCCAGGCGTCGATGTAGCTTCCATGGTCGTAGTTGTGCCCGTAGCCGAGGGGGGTGCTGGTCGCCATCGGGAGGTCAAAGAGGACCTGCAGGAACGTGACCACGGGATACCAGCGGAGGTACGGCGAGACATCGGGGCCGCGGGGCTCCGCGAGCCATTCCGGCCGGCGGTACAGCAGGTCCGTCCGGAAGAAGACCATCGGGTCGCTCGCGTGCTGGATGTAGACGAACCGCAGCGGCCCCCAGCGACGTCCCGCGTCCCGCAGGGCGTTCTCGCGGCCGGTGAAGCGGAGCATCGACCCGTCGCGGATGACCGGCAGCCAGACCGGCGTGCCGGGGTTCCGCCCTTCGACTGCGTGGGCCCAGACGGTGCTCGGGAACGGCGGACCGCTCCAGACCGCGCCGTGGATTGGGTCTTCAAAGATCGTGAACAGGTCCGCGCTCGATTCCGAGCCGAGCGAGCCCAGACTGAGGCCGTGCAGGTAGAGCCGGGGGCGGCGGTCCTTCGGCAGGCTCTTCCAATGGCCGTAGACCGCTCCGAAGAGGGCCTCGGCCGCCTCGCGCGAGCGGTTCGGATCGACAAGGATCGTGATCCAGCTCGGCAGGTAGGAATACTGCATGCTGACGATCGCGGTATCCCCGCCGTGCAGGGCCTCCACCGTGTCGACCGCGGCGGGGTCGAGCCAGCCGGTCCCGGTCGGCGTCGCCACGATCAGCACGGACCGCTCGAACCCGCCGCACCGCTGCAGCTCCGCCAGGGCCAGTTCCGCCCGGTCGGCCATCGTCTCGCGGGAGCCGAGGCCGGCGTAGACCCGCAGCGGCTGCCGGGCCGATGCCCCGCGGAGGGGCCGGATCGTCTCGGCGCTCGGCCCCTTGAGGAGAAACTCCTTCCCCTGCCGGCCGATCGTGTCCCAGGGGACGAGGGACTGCGGGCTGCCGCAGGCCAGCGGGTCCTGCGGGGCGGACATCCCTTCGTCGACCGCCATGTCGATCCGGAGGAACGCCCGGTCCGCCAGGTGGAGCGCGACCCGGGCCACGACCCGGTTGACGAACATCACGACGGCCGTGACGACGAGGAGCGTCGTCAGGACGTACGAGACCCGCCGCGGGACCACGCGGCTGATCCGCACGTGCACCACGCCCCAGAGCCGGACCAGGCCCCGCGTCGCCATCACGAAGGCCAGCCCGACGACGGCCGCGATCGCGGCGACATGGAGCGGGTAGGCGCTCGCCACCGGCTCCATCGCCATCCGCTCGCGGATCGAGTTCTGCCAGACCGTGTCCCGCCACAGGAAGATCACGGCCACGACTGCCACCGCGACCCCGGTCACGCGGCGGCTGACCGACTCCAGCCGGGTCCCCGGCCGGGGAAGCTCGAGGTAGCGCCAGAGGAGAACCAGCCCGACGCCGATCGAGTACCCCGCCGCGAGGGCGAATCCCGAGAGGATCCCCTGCACCGGGTAGTGCCGCGGCAGGAGCGACGGCGTGAGCGACACGGCGAAGAACAGCGTCGCCACGACGAGCCCGATGAACGAGAACGAATCCCACTGCCGCCGGAGGAGGGAGGGAGGCGTCGGGGCGGTCTCGGACATCATTGGCACCCGGCAGGGAAGATGAGGTGGGGACAAGGCCGCGAGGGGACAAAGGGATGTCTGTCCGACTCGCGGTCGCTCCAGTCTACCGACCGGATCCGGTTCTGCCCGACGCCAGGACGTCGGAAACCGATCGGAGTCATTCGGTACCCAACATCGGACGACGCGTCGAGGACACCTCTCTTCACCGACCCGGCCCTGCCGCCGACTCGACGGCAAACCGGATGCGAAGCCGCTAGCATTCAGCCGGCCGCGCGGCCCCTTCTCTGAACTCTCGTTCCATCTTCACAGCAAACCCCCGGCAGGACGAAATCCTTCACCCGTGCCGGTCCGATCACCGGCCGCGCTCTTCCCCTTTCGAACCCGGATCCCGCAGCCGTCGCGCGCCGCCCGCCGGTCCGCGATGGCGTCTCGTCCTTTCCCCCTTTGGAGCTCATCATGATCAAGACACCGCTTCGTTATGCCCGGGGGGCCCTGGCCCTCCTGCTCGCCGCAGCCGCCTGCTGCGGTCTCGCCACCAGAGAGGCCCGGGCCCAGACCGCCGCGAAGCCCAACATCCTGCTGATCGTCTCGGACGACACCGGCTACGGAGACCTGGGACCTTACGGCGGCGGCGAAGGCCGGGGGATGCCGACGCCCAATATCGACCGCATCGCGCGGGAAGGGATGCAATTCTTCACGTTCTACGCCCAGCCGAGCTGCACCCCCGGCCGGGCCGCCATGCTGACGGGGCGGATCCCCAACCGGAGCGGGATGACGACCGTCGCCTTCCAGGGCCAGGGGGGCGGACTCCCCGCCGCCGAATGGACGCTCGGGTCGGTCCTGAAGACCGCCGGGTACAGCACCTTCTTCACCGGCAAGTGGCACCTGGGCGAGTCGGACTACGCTCTCCCCAACGCGCAGGGCTATGACGAGATGCGGTACTGCGGGCTGTACCACCTCAACGCCTACACCTACGCCGATCCGACGTGGTTTCCCGACATGGACCCGGAGCTCCGGGCGTTCTTTGCCAAGGTGACCAAGGGGTCGCTCTCGGGGAACGCGGGGCAGCCGGCCAAGGAGGACTTCAAGATCAACGGCCAGTACGTCGACACGCCGGACAAGGGCGTCGTCGGGATCCCGTTCTTCGACGGCTATATCGAGAAGGCGACGGTCGAGTACCTGGAGAAGGCGGCCAAGACGCCGGACAAGCCGTTCTTCGCGCACGTCAACTTCATGAAGGTCCACCAGCCCAACCTTCCGCACCCGGACTTCATCCACAAGTCGATGTCGAAGAGCAAGTACGCCGACTCGGTGGTGGAGCTCGACGCCCGCATCGGCAAGATCATGGACACGGTCCGCCGGCTGGGCCTCGATAAGAACACGCTGGTCTTCTACACGACCGACAACGGGGCGTGGCAGGACGTTTATCCGGACGCCGGTTACACGCCGTTCCGCGGGACCAAGGGGACCGTCCGCGAAGGGGGGAACCGTGTCCCGGCGCTCGCCTGGATGCCGGGGAAGATCGCGGCGGGTTCGAAGAGCCACGACATCGTCGGGGGCCTCGACCTGATGGCCACGTTCGCCTCGGTGGCGGGGGTGAAGCTGCCGACGAACGACCGGGAAGACAAGCCGATCATCTTCGACAGCTTCGACATGTCGCCGCTGCTGTTCGGAACGGGGAAGTGCGAGCGGAAGTCGTGGGCGATTTTCACGGAGAACGAGCTTTCGCCCGGGGCTATCCGCGTCAACAACTACAAGTTCGTCTTCAACCTCCGCGGGGATGACGGCGCCCACACGGGCGGCCTGGCGGTCGATACGAACCTGGGCTGGAAGGGTGCGGAGAAGTACGTCGCCACGGTGCCGCAGGTCTTCGACCTGTGGCAGGACCCGCAGGAGCGGTACGACATTTTTATGAACAACTTTACGGAGCGGACCTGGATGGCGGTGGTGATGGAGCGGGAACTCAAAACGCTCATGAAGACGTATGTGGAGTATCCGCCGCGGAAGGTGCAGAGCTATGGGTACACGGGGCCGCTGACGCTCTCGAATTACGAGAAGTTCGAGTGGGCGCGGGAGCAGCTGAAGAAGGATGGGGTCAACATTTCGCTTCCGACGGGGAACTGATTCGGAAGATTGCGGGATGCCGCTGCTGGCCCGCATCTGATATTGCGGGTCCAGGGCGGCAGCCCTGGTGAGGGATGCAAGGGGGCCTGTGTTGTTCTTTTGGCCCCCTTGCCCGCCGGAGGCCTGGCCGTCGGACGATGTCTGAAGGATTGAGTGTCCAGGCGCGGACAACGTGCCGGATGCCCCCTCACCAACCCGCGGGGAGGACAAAGCGAGCGTTGGAGAGTAAAGGAGTCTCTAAGACCGACCAGTGAATGCCGCTACGAGCCGCGCGGGACGGCCGTCTTTGCGTATCGAATTCACGACGACCACTCTTTCTGTGGGGCCGCTGATGAGCATCGATCCTCCATCTGTCGAGCCGAAGCCTGGTGATCCGACACCACCGGGCGAGCCGACGCAGCCAAGGCCAACCGACGACCGTACTCCGGCGCCGCTCTCCTCACCCTCCGCGGACCTCGCTCCCGCGACCGCGGCGGACGATGCGCCGGCGCTCACGCCGCAGCTCCCACCGGTGGGGCGGCCATGGATCACGGTCCTGGCGATCGTAATCTGTGTCGGCGTGTTTTTCGGTCTCAACAGCCAGCCGGACCCCGAGTCGTGGGACGCGATGTCGAAGTTCGGCGTCCTCCCGGCCGGCGAGATCTGGGACGGAGGCTACTGGGCGCTCGTCTGCTCCGCGTTCGCCCACGTCCAGCTGTGGCACGTGGGGCTGAACCTCTACTGGCTCTGGATTTTCGGCGCGCCTCTCGAGCGGGCGATCGGCTCGATGCGCTTTCTCGCGTTCTTTCTCAGCGCCGCCGCGGTGAGTTCGGCGTACCAGCTGGCGTTTTCGGACTCGACCGGCATCGGCGCGTCCGGCATCTTGTATGCCATGTTCGGGTTTCTCTGGTGGGGACGGGACGCCTCTCCCGAGTTCGCCAAGGCGCTCAGCGGTCAGACGTCCCAGTACCTGTTCATCTGGCTCTTCGTGTGCCTGATCGCGACCTGGACGGGCCAGTGGCAGATCGGGAACGCCGCGCATTTCTCGGGGCTGCTGTTCGGGATTGCGGTCGCGGCGGCGTTCGTCGTCCCGGGGGCAGCCCGTACCGGGAAGGTCGCCGTCGCCGGATTGGCCGCGGCGGCGATCGTTCCCCTGTTCTGGGCGCCGTGGTCGGTGAGCTGGCTGGGCTATCACGCCTATAAGGCCCACGCGGCGGAGCGGTATGACGAGGCGTACGAGCTCTATTCCCAGGTGATCGAGCGCGCTCCGGAGAGCGCGTGGGCGCACCTGAACCGGAGTTACGTCAACGAGGCGCTCGGCGAACCGGAGCGAGCCCGCATGGATCGGCAGATCGCCCTCTCGCTCGATCCGACAATCGAGCAGCAGCCGTAGAGGGATGGCGATCCAGGAGGAAGCCGGACCCCGGCGACGCCCCTGACCGCAAGCGGCTTGAGAGCTCGCTCGTTCACCGGCGATACCCGCCGTGGCTTGGACCGTTTCACAGGGAAAGGCCTTCGGCGGCAAGCCCCTCAACTCGCAACACAGGCTCCCTTGCCCCCGGCTCAGTGGATGCGGCCACAACCGGGCCAGGCCGCTCACGCCCTTATCCAGACATGATCCGAACCGGGCACACCACTGCAAATCGTCTCGGGGCCGTCCGGTCGCCGGGGCGGAAGAGGTGGAACTCGACGATCAAGAAGAACTCGCCCAGGTGATCGGGCACCGTCCAGGTGTCGCTGAACTCGGCCCGCAATCGATCTTCACTTCGCGTTTCCTTCGCCGTCACGACGGTCTGACCTTCGGCCAGCATGCCGACGGGATTGGAATCCCGGCTCAGGACTGAGAACTGAATGGCGACGAGCGTAGACCCCTGCTGGACATGACGGAGCTCGACGGAACCGCGAACAGGCACCATGGAATTTGCCCGAAGCGTGATTTCCTGAGTTCCAGCCGCCGTTCCATCGACAAGGACTTCGGCTCTCTCCAGATAGTCTTTGTCGATCAGCAACTCGACCGTCGGACGTTCTGCGGCCAATCGCTCTGGATTCGGCGCAGTTCCGTTGTACCAGACCCGAGGGGGCTGCCGCGGATAGAAGCACCAGGCCATCGCGCCCAGCAGGATGATTCCGGCCAGGAGGCGGAAGCGATTGGAATTCAACATGCGGCGTCCGTCCTCAGAATGAACTGGCGAGGCTTTCCCGCCCATCTCTCGACCCGATCGCCAGCCAGACCGCGAGATCGATGTCTTCCGTCGCGAAACGGACGGCACCATCCGCCAGGAGGAGATTCACGCCGCCGGAATGGTTGCTGACGGCCGGCGACGAAAAGAGCAGGCCGGAACTGATGCACGACGGTCCATTGGGGGACACGACATGATTATAGCCGGCGTTGGGAGTGAGATAGCCGATCCCCCCCGCCTGTGTGATCGGCGGGATCGTTTGAGAGACATGAACACAATCACTCGAGAAGGCATTCAGCTGCGCCAGCGAGACGGCCGACGCGGAAGCGTTGTTCACGAACCAGTTTCCAAATCTCGCATCCGGAAGCGCCAGCGGCTGAAAGGGAGGAGCATTCCGCCGTTCCGAGCAGAACGCCGTGTGAGCAAGTCCGTCCGAGACATCCCGCCAGGAGAGTCCGCGACCGTCGTCCGGGACGAAGGCTCGCTGTTGTTGCGCTGCGTCCGTCAGTCCCCGGTTCACGGCATAGCTGGCGGCTCCGGCAGACGTCGCTTCCGTATCGTCCGGACAGAGGTAGGCTGCGATCCGCCTGGCGGTCGTTGCTGCCGTCAGCTGGTCATTGGGATCGCCAGCCAGCAGACCTTGAAGTCGGTCGTGTTCCGCCACCTGTTCCAGGTGTGGCAAGAGCGAGAAGAGAAGGCCCGCCCCGCGGAGACTGAATGGCAGTTGACGATGAAGCGTCTCATAGGAATGGGCGGCGATTCCGATCTGCCGGAGGTTGGACGCACACTGGCTGCGTCGCGCGGCTGCACGGCTCAACTGAACTGCTGGAAGCAGCAGCGCGACCAGCAGGCCGACAATGGCAATCGCCACCAACAGTTCAACAACGCTGAAAGCTCGTCGAGTCGCGACGAATGAACGCGATGCAAATCGCACGGCGGGCCCTCCGAAGAGTGACCGGCCCGCGGCGATCACCGCGGGCCAGCAGCCATTCCATGTCCAGGGGCGTTGCGATCGTCAGGGGACCGTGCAAGTCGAAACGTCCGACGTTCCCGGATAACTCGGCATCGACGCGGTGTAACGGTATGTCCCCTTCGCGGTAAAGTTGTTGTTCCCGCTTTGCATCGTCGTCGACCAGGTGTTTGATGACACCCCGCAGACCCAACCTGCATCAATCAGGGTAAACCCGGTGGCACCTGGTGCCTGGTGATAGACGAACGTCGTCACCGTTGTGCCATTTGGGTTGCCCGTGCCACTCACCGGGTTGCCTGGGAGGGCCGGCGACGACAGTCCATTTGCCGGAACCACCCACGCCACGGCCGCGGCGCGGAGTTCGTTCGTGCCAACTCCCACGACCAGAAGCGCCGTCAAAAGCCCTCGCATCCAGTTCTTCAGCATGGCCTCAGTCTCCCTTTCGAGCGTCAAGGAAAGAAGCAGAATTCCCGGCCTCCAGGAGTCCGCCGCCCATCTTATTCCTCTGATGTACAACCTCAATAGATTCCTTGGAAGTTGCATTATTGTTTTGCGATCGCCTCATTTAATTAGACGCCATCGGATTCAAGGTGGTCAAATGACATCGCGTCGCCACGCATTCCTAACGTGAATGTTCAGGTCATGGTCTCCATTGAGACGGTCCTCCGGAAATTTCCTGAGGCACAACCGCACCGGAGAGGTCGCCGTGGACGTCCCCCCCGAACCGTGCGTGCGGCAACAGAGGTCGAGCCCCCCGCGTCGGCAGGTCCGCCCCGCCCGGATCCCACTTGCTCCAATTCTGCGCACCGTTCAAACGGGGGGGGGGCTGCAGCGGAGTGGCCGGAGCCTTGTACCGCCGTGATTCTCCCGGGAGACGTTTATTGCCCAAGCGTAGATCCCATGGCCCGTGTGTGGCTGGCGAACTCTCTCTCCGACCTGCGGCGCCCGTCGTGGATTACCGCCGCCTCGCCGCCGCTTCCTCCAGGACTTTCCGGACATCGTCGGTCACGCCGGCCTTGGCAGGATGGTCGCTGGTGGCCAGCAGGCCGAGCGTCGTTGAGCCTCCGCCGTACATGTTGGCCGGGGCGTTCACGTCGGCGCCTGCTTCGACCAGCAGGCGGGTGATCTCTGCGAGGTTCAATGGGACTCGCTGGCGGTACGTTTCGACGCCGTTCGAGCCGACGTAGTGCAGCAGCGTCGAGCGATGGCCATATCGAGATCTCCGGTGAATCAAACGCGGATCGCCGGCCAGGAGAACGCGGAGCGTCTCGACATCGCCTCGGAGCAGCGTGTCTACGGCCAGCTCAAAGTCCGCGTCCGGCGGGTCGCCCCCTTCGGCCGCCGCGTGCAACCAGTCGGTGAAGCCGTACTCCCGGGCGATGGTCTGCCGGGCATCGTCCGGCGTGAAGGCGCTGTTCATGATGTCGTCGGCCGAATGGCACGCCAGTCGGGGATGCCAGCAGGTGATCTGCGGGACGATCGCCCGGTCGCCCGCCTGGTGAGCGTCCAGAATCCGGTTCGCCTGCCGGTCCAGCTGGTCGCGGATGGGGAGCCGACGGACGGTGTCCGTGAGCAGGTCCCGATGAAGTCGTTCGACCTCCCGGACCTGCTCGCAGACGTACACGGGTTGTTCGCCCTGGCTCATGCGATTCTCGCTCGTTGCGGTCGAGGTGGCCCCGATCGGGAGAGGGCCGGCTCAGGCGGCGTTCTGGAGCTCCACGCCGAGGCTCCACAAAAGGAAAAGCGAAATCCCCCAGGTGAGCATAGCGCCGAAGAGGCAGACGGGCCAAGGAGCGTTGACGCTGCCGAAGGCTTTGCTGACCACCACGCAGAGGGCCAAGAGGTCAGCGAACAGCGACAGCAGGAACAGAAAGCCCAAGATGTCATAGCTTCTCAATCGACACCTCCGGACATCAGTCGCTTCTACTCCACAGACTTGTCGGTCCGCGTCCACTGGGCCACGGGACGGCCGTCGCGACGCCACCAGGAGCCTGCTTCGTCGAGCTGGACGGTCACGGGGGAGTCCTCCCACGTCTCCTGCCGGCCATACGGGGTCAGGTCCAGCAGCTGCAGCGTGGGGAGCATCGCCTCGATCCCCCGCCACTTGGTTTCGTACGTTTGGAACACCCCGTCGCCGGTCCTGAGGTAGCAGCGGAGGTCTCCGCCGTCCCGGGTGGCGAGGGCCGGTCCGGAGTCCGCCGTCGAGTACCAGGGCGTCCCCCAGCCCATGAAGTCCCGATAGGCGAGGAGTTCCTCGAACGGACCGCTGCTGAAGACGGCGTAGGTCACATCCCGCTCGGCGAGATAGGCAGAGACGGCCGCGGTCATGGCCGCCTGGCTGTGCGTGCAGCCTTCGCACTGTTTGTGGTGAGCCGCCCCTCGGTTCCACATGAAGTGATAGACGAGCAGCATTCGCCGGCCTTCGAACACGTCCCGCAGCGTGACGGGCCCGCTGGCTCCCGCGACGGTGACCGGCTCCATGGGCGTCATCGGCAGACGTCGCCGGGCGGCGGCCAGCGCGTCGCCGGCATGCGTGTGCTCCTTCTCGCGAACCAGCAGGTCCGCCCGCGCCCGCTCCCATTCCTCGCGGCTGACAACTCCGGGTGTCGCTGCGTCCTTCATCGTGTTCCCTCCGAGGCCGACGACCGTGTGATCGCCGTATGATGGATGATATCAAATTGCGGCCCGGCCGGAGGGCGAGCCCGGCGGCATGGGACATGGCCGCCGGAGTTCGTGACGCCGTCAGGGTGCATCTCATAGACTCAACGTGCGTTGTGTCGTCTTTCCCTTTTCTCCCGGGCCCGCCGTGACGATTCATCAGGATGCCGCCGACGGCAACATCGAAGGGATCCGGCGGCATCTGCGGAAGCGCGCGGCGGTCGACGAGCGTGACGAGGACGGACTCACGCCGCTGGCCCACGCGGCCTGGAGCCCGCTCGCGGGTGCCGATGTGGTGCGGCTGCTGCTCGAGGCGGGGGCGGATCCGAACGGGGCGCTGAAGGACCGCGACCACGCCGCGCTGGAACTGGCGGCCTGCTCCGGGAGCCTCGACAAAGTCGAGGCCCTCCTGTCTGCGGGAGCGGAGATCGGCTGGGCCTCGCCGCAGGGCTACACCACCCTCGTCAAGGCGATCTACAAGCTCCAGAACAACCCCTCGCTGATCCCGATGGTCGATCTGCTGATCCGCCGCGGGGCCGAGCTCGACAGCACGACGGAGTACGGCGAATCCCCCCTGAGCGTGGCGTCGCGGTTCGGCCGCTTCGACCTGGTCCAGATCCTGCTCGACGCCGGAGCCGATCCGACGGACACGCTCGGCTGGTCCCCCCTGATGCAGGCCGTGGCTCTGGGGACGGCGGACGACGTGGCCCGGGCCCTGGAGACGTGCGGGCCCGCGGACGTCGCCGAGGACCGGGACGGATACGGGCGCACGCCGCTGCATCTGGCCGCTCTCACGGACGACGTCCGGAAGATCGAACTGCTGGTCGCCCACGGCGGCGATCTGACGGGGACGGATCGCGTGGGGACTACCCCCCTGATGGAGGCGGCCCAAGAAGGCCGGCTGGCCGCCCTGCAATGCCTCCTCGAGCTGGGAGCCGATCTGGAAGCGGTCGACTCGCACAATCAGACGGCGCTCCTGGTCGCCGCCGCGGCTGGAGAGACGGAATCCGTTCGAGTCCTGCAGGATGCCGGAGCGAACGACGACCATCGCAACCAGTTCGACGAACTCGCGGTCTCCCTGGCCGTCAACGTCGCGACCGCCCGGTTGCTCACGCACGGGGAAGACCTCAGCCTGCTCCGCACCGACGTCCAGCGGAGGATCATCGGCCTGCCGGTCGAGGCTCCCATCGAGTCGACCCCGGAGGAGTACCGCACCGGTCGGACGCGGTGGTTCGGGACCTTGAACCCGCAGCTGATGAACGTCCCCCACTGGAGGGCGATGATCCGGGCCGGCTGCTGCGCGTATCGGGCGGCGGAGAAGTTCGACGATACGGACACCCTCGGGTCCGGGCCGGGGTGGTGCTTCGACCGGTTCGGCATGTCGCTGACGGAGCTGCCGGACGGGCGGTTCGTGAATATCGGCGGAGAGCACGAGGACCACTACGACCCTGACTTCTGCATCTACAACGACATCGTGATCCACGACGGCGCGGGGGGCTTCGACATCCTGGGCTACCCCGAGACGCTGTTCCCGCCGACCGACTTTCACACCGCCACGCTGGCGAGGGACGGCATCTACATCATCGGGGGGCTGAACTATCCGCACGGCCGAGTGTTTGGGACGACCCCCGTTTACCGCCTGGACTGCCGGACGTGGAAGATCGAACCGGTGAAGACCACGGGGGACAATCCGGGCTGGATCTACGGCCACCGCGCCCGGAGCGAATCGCCGACGCGGATCGTCATCACCTAGGGGAAGGTCTGCCGGGAAGAAGACGGCGCCGAAGAGCACGTCGAGAACAAAGACCGGTTCACGCTCGATCTGAGCACGATGCGGTGGACGCGGGACGGAGCTTGATCGGGTGGTGACGGGGTGGCTCTGCACGAGCATGCCACCTGTCACCCGAAAGCATGGCCACACAAAGCTGCGGCCATGCCACCCTGCCTATCAGATGCAGCCGGGTGACGAAGAACGCGGCGTGTCGGGCCAGACCGAACAGGAGTTCGCTCGTCGTCCTCCGTTGACTCCGGCACTCGCTCGAACCCCGGGGCGCCGGCGACCGCGTTCGATGATCGAGCGAACGTCTTCGTGTGCCCCACGGCTCCGGTCGGATCGTCACTTGCGAAGGCGATCCGACACTTGCGACACCGTTGCGCAAACGCATCCAAGGCGTGGTGCCCGACCTGCCGCGTCGATCCATTGAAAATGATTGTCGTATTTCAATGGCCCGGGTACACTCTCCCCTGAGATGACCGCTTCGCTGCCAGAACTGTTTACGGTCCGAAGTGACGCCGAGTGGAGTGCAATCAACTCTTCAGTCCGCGTGGAGATGCTCGTCTTTATGCTCACGGTTGGTCCGTGTTCGATCCGTGAATTGGCGTCGCTGATGAACCGGCCCGCTGATGGCTTGTACCACCACATGCGCAAGCTCGTCTCGGCGGGAATCGTTCGTGATGTTGATGTTCGAAGCGTCGGCACGCAGACCGAGACGATCTACCAGACGGTGGCCAAGGACATCACGATCGAACGCAACATTGGCCGAAAGCGAACGCGTGACAGAAGCATTCGCCTCTTTCGGACGATGATGCAGCACGCCCTGCGTGTCGTCGAAGCCGCCATCGAAACTCAGAGAGCCGTGCTTGAAGGATCGAAGCAGAATTTCCGGTTGAACTGGCAGGTCTCCTGGCTTGATGACCGACAACTGGCAGAGATCAAAGAACACCAGGCGGCTATCAGCGGAATCCTGCAGCAAGGAATGCAACAAAGGCAAGGGCAATTGATCGCCCATTTGACCTACATGGTTCCCGTTGTGCGTACTCGCGAAGCTCCTTCTCCTCAAGACCCAGAAAGCAAGACATGACAACCGATTCGAACAAGAAATTGGTGTCCATCAATGCGTTGATTTGGGCGGTTGCGACGATGGCTTCAGTAATTCTTCCGTTTGTGACGGATTCGCTGACAGACGGTCGCAGCGCGTTCGCCCGGATCTTTGTCCAAGCGGCACCGCTGATTGCGGGGATGTTTATTTCCTCGATCTCAGTCGCCAAGGCCGTTCGACGTCCAGTCAGCTAGGCCGTGTGGACATTGAGGGTGGCGTTTTCCTCTGGAGCGGGCATCATCGGCTGCTCTGCAGGCCGGACAAGGAAGGCCACGATGTCCGGACGCCACGCTCCCACCGACGCTCAGTGGAACCAGATCCAGGATCTCCTGCCCGGCGGGTGGCACTGCTAGTGCTCTGACCAGCAGTGCTCAATCTGAGTTGGACGTCCAATCACTGCTCGCCCAAAGCTGCCAGCAGTGCCACCCCGGTGCCTATCAAGGCACGGAGGACGCTGGAATCCTTCGCCACGCCTTTGCGAAAAGCCTCATGCTTCGGCCACCTATCCGCTTCGCTCCTCGCCGAACTGAGCCTTTACGGGCCCCCATCAGCGGTGCCCCGTCCGTCCGGCCTTCAGGTCGACTGCATACCCGAGAAGTCCTCCCACCAGAAGAAGCGGGAGTGCGAGAAGTGGAAGGAAGATGAAACCCATCGCGAGCTCCCGGCTCTCGTCGTGGCTCATGACAAAGTGAACCAGTCCCAGGAATCCAAACACCAGCACGCAGGGGAGGAGCAGGGAGATCGGCTTCCTGTAGATGGATGTGAGCGCCAGGAGACCAAACCAGAAGGGGATATTGACCGCCGTGACGAAGAGGACACCGGTGATCCCTCCGTTATCGATGTACTGTCTCAAAGGACCGCCGCCGCACAGGAGGCGTACGCAGAACGGGAGAAGGATCCCGATGGTCGCAATGAAGGCCCTGGCCCTGTTCATCAGAGGGTCCGTCCAGTTATGCCCCGAACACGGACTCGAACGACGGCCGGGGACGGGACCTTCAGGTGTACGGCCAATCCCAGCTCCGCTCAACCGTCCCCGGCCGAATGTTGCCGAGCGTTTCCATGCGAACGCGAGCTTCAGGCGACTGAGCCTCCTGCGCCTCACCTCACCGCGAGTTCGGACCGTCGCAAGGTCGCCTGCTACGGGCACCCTCCCCAGAGACATGGCCACAAAAAACGGTGGACATGCCACCCTGCCAGGTTGACTTCCACTATTCCACGGAATAGTGTAGTCGCGTTGTTGGAGGAGGGGATGCCCACGAAACGTCAGACTGCCGATCCCCCCTGCTGTGCGCGAGTGCCGCTCGACGAACGGCCCCTCTTGACGCCGATTCAGGCGGGAGGGCTAGCAGCGGTCTTTAAGGTGCTGGCCAATGACACGCGGCTCCGCCTGCTGCACGCCCTGGTGCGGGACGGCGAACTGTGCGTGACCGAGCTGGCCGCTTCGATCGGCATGAAGCCGCAGGCCGTCTCGAACCAACTCCAGCGGCTGCTGGATCTCGGAATCCTGAGCTCGCGGCGTGACGGGAACAACATCCACTACCGGCTGATCGATGCCTGCGTCCGCTCCCTGATGGATCAGGCCCTGTGCCTGATGGAAGAAGTGAGCGGGACCGGAAAGGGCTGCCGGTGATGACGAGCCGACGCAGGCAGTGTCTCGCCGAGGGCTTCGGCACCTTTGCGATCGTGTTCGCCGGGACCGGCGCCATCGTGATCAATGACGTCTCCGGCGGGGCCGTCACGCATGTCGGCATCTCGCTGACCTTCGGCCTCATCGTCCTGGCGATGATCTACGCCCTGGGGGACGTCTCCGGCTGCCATCTGAATCCCGCAGTGACGCTGGGGTTCTGCGCGGCCGGGCGTTTTCCCGCCCGCTCTGTCCCCTCCTACCTCGCCAGCCAGTCCCTCGGGGCGCTGGCGGCCAGCCTGACTCTCAAGGGGATGTTTCCTGAGCACGCCACGCTCGGAGCGACCGTTCCGGCCGGCGGACCTCTGCAGGCCTTTCTCATGGAGGCGATCCTGACCTGGATCCTGATGACCGTCATCCTCCGGGTTTCGGTCGGCGCGCGGGAGACGGGGGCCATGGCGGGAGTCGCCGTCGGCGCGGTGATCGCCCTGGAAGCCCTGTTCGGCGGTCCCGTCAGCGGCGCCTCGATGAATCCCGCCCGTTCGCTGGCGCCGGCCATCGTCTCGAGGCAGCTCGGGACGCTCTGGATCTACATCGCCGCTCCGATTCTGGGAGCGCTCGCCGGGGTGGCACTGGATCGCGCGATCAGTGAGCCGCCCCTCGAACCCGTCACGTCCAAGGAATGATTGCCATGCCGGCCGCGCTCAGGAAGATCGTTTTCGTCTGCGTCGAGAACTCCAATCGCAGCCAGATGGCGGAGGCGTTCGCCCGCATCCACGGCGCGGGCAAAGTCGAGCCCTTCAGCGCCGGGTCGCGTCCCTCCGGCCGCGTCAATCCCAAGGCGATCGAGGCGATGCGGGAGGTCGGTTACGACCTTACCTCCCACCGGTCGAAGGGACTGGAACAGTTCAACGGCACGGACGTCGAGGCGGCGGTGACGATGGGCTGCGGCGACGAATGCCCGCTGGTGCGGGCGAATCGTCGCGTCGACTGGCAGATCCCCGACCCGCGGGACATGAGTCCCGAGCAGTTCCGGGAGGTTCGCGATCTCATCGAGGCCCGGGTCAAAGAGCTGATCGCATCCCTGTGAGAGGGATCCTCCCCCTCCGGGAACGCGCACCGCTTCACTCGTCGCCCAGTCGCAGGCAAAGGAGGGAGCCGCTCCCCCGGACGTAGAGCCGCCTCCCGACGAGGGCCGGGTGGGAATACAGTCCCGCTTCGTCGTCGAAGACCCGGACTTCTGAGATCTTCCGATAGCCCTCCGCGTCCGCCGCGAAGAGAATGAGCTGTCCCTGCAACGTGGTCGCCAGGACGCAGTCCGGTCCGGCGATGAGGCTGGCGTACTCCCGGAATCCCGACTCATCCGATCGCCACCGCAGGCGGAGCGCGTCCCCCGTGTCGAGGCAGAACAGCTGGTGGGCCACGCCGAAGAGCATTCCCTCGACCAGCACCGGCGTCTGGCAATCGGGCAGAAGCTCGTCGCTGGCGGCGAGGGGCGTGGCGACGAGGCCGCCGGCGGGATCGAACTCGTAGAGTCTCGTTCCATTGTTCTCCGTCGCCACGATCAGGCGGCCGTCCGACACGATCGGCGTCGGGACATTGAAGTCCCCGGAATGCTCCGGCTTGAGCGTCCACCGCCGCTCCCCGGTGGCGACGTCCCAGCCGCCGAGCGTCTGGTCGTCATAGCCGATGAGCTGCGTCCTGCCGGCGATCTCGGCCGCGATCAGCGAGCTGTGCCCCGGCGGTCGGCCGGGGGATTTCCAGAGGACCTCGCCCGTAGCCGGATCGAGCGCCACGATCGACGCGTCCCGGCCTCCGGGTTGGATCACGAGGCGTCCCTCAACCACGATCGGCGAGCCGCAGAACCCCCAGGACAGCTTCGCGGGCCCGTCGAAGTCCTTCAGAAAGTGCTTCTTCCACAGCACCTTCCCCGTGGCGAGCTCCACCGCGTGGAAGTGGCCGTGGGCTCCGGACAGATAGGCGACCTTGTCGTGGAGGAGCGGCGTTGCCCGCGGGGAGTTTCCGTAGTCGAGGCTGCCGGGGGCGGAGTACCGCAGCGTCCACGCCTCGCTTCCGTCCGCATGGAAGCAGCGGAAGATATCGACGCGGTCGGCGGGGTCGCGGTCCGCCACGATCACGAACTCGCGCGTGGCGGCGACTCCGGCGAGCGCCGGGCTCGACATCCGCCGGCTCCACGCCACCGCATCGGGACCGGGAAGCCGCTCCGGCAGCCAGGGGACCACCGCATCGCGACGGGCTCCTCGCCATCCGGTCCAGTCCGGGTTCTCAGCGGCCGTTTCGAGGGCTACTTTTTTTTTGCCGCGTCGGCCTCGGCCACAAAGCCGCGCTTCGTCTCCAGCGCCAGCCGGAGCGCGATGTCGCCCGTCGACTTGACGAGCGCCGCGGCGATGCGGTCACGCTCCGCGGAGTCGAGATCCGCGTTCACATAGGCAGCGATGAAGGGGATCTCCCCGGTTTCTCCCACGACTCGCAGCGACCCCTTGGGGACCTGGCCGCACCCCTCGAGCAGCGGCTTCGCGTAGCTGGAGATGACGGCGCAGGCTGGAGTCTTCTCTTCGGCCAGCTTCAGGATCTTGATCGCACCCTCGTCGCAGGCCACCGCGGTTTCGATCGTTGCCGGAGGCTTGACCCCGTGTTCCTGCAGCAGCTGTATCGCCGCGTGATGCTTCTCCTCGCACTCCTGCGGGCCGAAGAACATCCGGTAGTCCTTGAGGTCAGCGACGTTCTGGGCGGAATCCGACGCGGCTACAACGATCAGGCCCCGCTGGGTCGTCTTGCCGTCCTTTCCCGTCAGCATCGCCACCTTGGCGAAGTTCATCCCCAGGGCGGCGGCATCGTGCAGGACGACCGACTGCTTGCCGATGACGAGATCGACGGCGGCAAGGTCAGCCTTCTTCTTCGCGCCGCGGAGCGACTCGTTGAAGACCAGCTTGACCTCCTGGCCCAGCGATCGGGACATCGCCTCGGCGAGCTTCTCGTAGTCGCGCTGGGCGTACCCGGCAACGCACGGACAGGAGAGCGGCTTGGCGAGGGGGTCCATGACCACGAGAACCATCGGCCGGGCCGGCCGGCCCGGCCCGGCGTCCTCCGCATTCAGAACGGGCGTCAGGCCGAGCCAGAACGCAACACACAGGCACAGGACACGGCGCATGGATTCTCCTTCAATGCTTCGGCGGATTCCGGCAAGGCCCTGGCGAACTCCCGTTCGCCGCTACTTCGCGGCCGCGTCCTGGCGGGCAAGCACGATGATCTGCGACTTGTGGATGTCGATGTAGAACAGGTGCTTGTCGTCGGCGGTCGCGGCGACGCAGGAGTTCTTGCAGCCGGGCTCGACATCCGCGACTCCGACGAGCCCTACGAACTTCCCGGCGGGCGTGAAACGCTTCACCACCCCGTTGCTCTCCGCGACATAGACCTCGCCGTCCTTGTTGAAGCACAGGTTCATCGGGTTGCAGCATCCGCCGAAGCACTCCGGGTCCTCCTCGTCGCGGGCCCGCTTGCCGAACTGCGCGACTTCCTTTCCGTCGCGGTTGAACTTGGCGACGCGATGCCGGGAGTTTTCGCACACGTACAGCTCGCCGTTGGCGCACTGCACGTCCATCTGTCCGCAGCAGCCCGACAGGCTCTTGACGATCTCCTTGGCCTGTCCGAACTGCTTGTCGGTCCGCCAGACACCGTATCCGTACCCCTGCATCGCCGGACAGGTGACGAAGACGTCGCCGTCGCTGCCGCAGATGGCGTTGATCCGCCGGGCTCGCGAGGTGACCTGTTCGACGGTCTCCTCCACGGTCTGTTTTTCGAGGACGTTCAGCTGCTGCTTGTAGGTGCTGATGATCTGCTTCAGAAAGTTCTCGTCGAACGCGATCTCGCGGGGTTGCTCCACGGGGGCGTCCTTCTCCTTCTTGTCCCCCTCCTCCTTGGCTTTCTTCTTGGCGTCCGCGAGTTCCTTGAGCTGGTCTTCGAATTCCTTGATCTGGTCGGCGTACATCGCCCGGTCCGATTCGAGCTGCTCCTTGGCCCGCTCGCGCATCTCCTCCGGATGGGTCGTGATGTAGGTCATCTGGGGAGACTCGGCATCGTGCAGCTTCGACCCGTGGGGATCGAAGCGGGCGATGTGTCCGTCCCCGCCCACGAGGATCGTGCCGTCGGGCGCGGTATTGATCGCCTGGCCCTGGAATCCGACGGGCCACTTCTCGATCAGCTTTCCGCCGGCATCGAAGACATGGACCGCCGAGTCAAACTTGGGCGGCTTTGCCTTGGGGCCCTTGAGGAGCTGGAGCACGCTTTCGAGCGCCGATCCGCTCCCTTCGGAGTCGCCGCCGCTCGACCCCAGCAGAGCCAGAATCCGCCCCTTCGAATCGACGCAGAAGTCCTCCAGCTTCGATCCCTCTTTGGCGCTCGCGACCGTCACGACGGTCTTCTGCTTGTGCGTGGAGGGGATCTTCTCGAATCCCGCGGGAAGCGGTTCGCCCGCGGCGGCCACGCCGATCAGCAGAGACAACGTCGCGCCCGCCGCCACCAGTTCCTTCATCGCCCGGCGGCCATGATCACAGAAAGGCCCAAGCATCGACTACCTCCTCAAGTGAGAACCGGTCCCATCCATCGGTAAGCCATCTCCCAAAAGGATACCGGTGGCCCGTCGTTGCGGTCAATTTGGCGCGATGCACAACACTTTCCCAGCAACGTTCGGCGGGAGGGCTGGGGCGGTGTACGACCGTGATTCTCTCCTGTAACGCTTAGGGCGCCAGTCCGGATCACACGGCCCGGACGTAGTCTGCAGAATCTCTAGTCTGCCTGCAGTGCCCGTCGTCGCTTGGATCGTTCGGCAGGGAAGCGCCTCCGGCTGCAAGCCCTCAAATCACAACACAGGCCCTCCTTGACGCCGGCTGCCGAATCCCGCAGCGTTGTGTGTCGAACGCTTCGCCGGCATGGTGATTTTCGAAGGCCCGCCGGCCCCGGAATCCCTACCGGAACAGCGGGGACCGCTTCTCCTCGCGGCCCAGCCTCGTCAGGAACTCCCGGACGAGCTCGTCGTACCGCGCCCGGTTCTCGTAGGTCGGCACGAATTGCTCCTGCAGCGTCTTGAGCTCCTTTACAAGTCGCTCGGTCTCCCCGCTCTCGATCTCCTCGATCGTCGTACCGATCAGGTTCCACGACGCCGCGCCATACCAGGCGTTCGAGTTGAAACGCTCAAACGAGCCGAAGACGGCGGCCACTCCAAAGCTCATCGCGATGGCACCCAGTCCCGTCGCAATCCGAAGCCAGCGATGCGGCTGGAACTCCGAGAGCAGCCACGCCACCGGGAGCACCACCACGAGCGTCAGGATGACATGCGGTCCCATGGTTGCCGTTCTCCCCTGTGACGAGACGTGGAGGCCGCGTCCTTCACCGGTGCGGGCCTGTGGCAGCCGCCGCGCGGACGTCTCGCGGTCGCGGGGCCCGATCCCATTGTGCCACGGCCGTCCGGTCCGCGGGAACACGGACAGGCCGCCCGTCTGGGCTTTCCGCCGGTTCCGCTTCTCTTTACGGTCCCCCCTCCCCCGCCGGGAACCGCGGCGGCGTCAGGGCCCGGATGGGACGCCCGGCCGGCGCTCGTCATTCGTGGAAGGCCGTTTTGGACCTCATCAGCATGCGGCACGTCGCCATTGGCTATCTGGGCCTCGTCCTCGTGATGAGCCTGTGGACGTTTCTGGTGTACGGCTTCGACAAACGCCGCGCGGTCCGGGGAGGACGGCGGGTTCCCGAGCAGACGCTCCATCTGCTGGCCCTCCTGGGAGGCTGGCCCGGCGCGTATCTCGGACAGCGGCTGTTCCGGCACAAGATCAGCAAGGTGCCTTTTCTGGCCATCTTCTGGCTCGTCGTCGCGATCCACTTCGCTCTCGTGGGAGGAGTCGCGTACGCCGTCCTGGCCGGCGGCGCCCAGCATCCCCTGCCATGGCCGCCGTCGCTCTGGCAGGCGGAGCGGGAGCCGGAACCGTCGATGACCATCTGCGGCGTGAGACCGGAGCCACCACGACCGCCTCGATAGAGGACCGGCCGTTTGAGGTCGCACTCGCCGCGGCGGTTGGCGCGGCTTTGCAAGAGACGAGGTCCACCCGCGACAATCCCCCCGGACCACAGGCCATTCCGGGAGACGGGCATGCAGAGGATCTCATCGAAACTGGTCGGACGGATCGCCTTTGCGGTGCTGGCGGTTGGGGCGGGGGCCGCGTGTCTGGGGTGGCGGGCCCACGCCGCGGACAACCGGTACGTCCCGCGCGACAAGTTGCCGTGGGAGGAGGACCGGCTGATCTCCATCGAGATGCCGGACTACCTGAACAAGACCCGGGACGAAGCGTTCGAGCAACTGAGCGAAGCGTGGCGGAACATCGACCGCGCGGCCAAGCGGTCCATCGACATCGTCGCCGACGAACGGGTGCCGCTGGAGCAGAGGATGGACGCGCTCGGGCTGACGGAGATGTTCGCCCCCATGCACACCGTCCGGCGGCTCTGTCCGCTGATCGACATCCAGGACCCCCGCAACGTCTTCTTCCGGGAAAAGGCTCGCGGCCGGTATCCGATCATGACGGTCCTCAAGCAGTACGGCCGCGGCATTGAAGGAAACCTGGTCCAGGCCCTGCGGGCGGAGACGAGCCCGGAGAAAGCCAAGCTCCTGTGTGAGGTCCTGACCTCCATCGCGGGTCAGGAGGAGGCTCGGAAGAAGGTCCAGGAAGGGATCGCCGACGACCGCTTCCCCGACGACACCCGCCAGCGCCTTCAAGCCGCGCTGCAGCTCATCGACAACCCGCCCCCGCCGGCGGAGGAGTCGTGGCGCCCTGGGGGACCGCCTGCGTCGTAGCGGAACGGAGCCATCGATCGAGCGAGGGACTTCGGCCACGGCCCGGAGTTTCGTGGGCTGGGTCGACTCTCCGGGGGGTGCGTACTGTCAGGCTCTACGCCAGCAAGGCCGCTGAGCGCGCGGAGAACCGGTCAATGGTCCATCGCTTCGAAGTCGAAGTGACTCCCCCCAATGAATGGGGCGGCCGCCAAGCCATGATCCGGGTCGATGGCCGCCCGCTGATCGATCTGATCCGGGACCTCGAATCGGCGTCTGCTGCCGCCGACGGCCAGCCGGACCTCGCCGGGAAGTACGGTTATCTCAGCGCGGCGGACGCCCTGTTCCCCTCTCGGCAGCTTTTGGGCGAGGCTGTTCGCCCGTTGCTTGCGTACGACGACAGGGTTTCCGTCCTGGAATGTGAATGCGGCTGCGAGGGATGCTGGCCACTGCTGATGCAGATCACGGTTACCGAGGACTCCGTGATCTGGAGCGCCCCGCGGCAACACCATCGAGACCACTGGCTCTATCCACCGGATTGGCAGCTCGTGTTCGATCGTCGCCAGTACGAGCGGGCTTTGGGCTTCCCTGTTTGAGCCACGGGTCGGGGGGCACGTCAGCGCGCCCCATCACGACTCGCCGCGTCCGGTCGAGCGGGACGCTGGTTCAGGTAGGTCTGAATCCGCCTGGTCGCGGCTTCGACGGCGGGGTCCGCTGGAACGGGCGGAGGAGCGGTCTTGTCGCTCTTCACTTCGGCGGGCTGCGCCGTGGCCGGCGCAATTTTGACCGGCATCTCACTGACCGTCGGAAGGTACCCGGCCGCGACGGAGATCTGCGGCGGGATCTTGAGCGATCCCAAGTCGATCGCCTGATGGTCGACGAACAGCGTCAGCGTCGGCGGGACCGCGATCGGCTTGCCGGTGAACTCCATCACGCCAAACCGCCGCCCGTCGAGCTGTTCGTACCAGCGGTCCAGAATCGCCTGGTCGCCGATCGAGAAGACGGCGGCGACTCCGTTCCCCGTCTTGAGGGAGGTTGTCCAGCCGAGCCCCTTTGGCTCCGGCAGAGGAGCGAGGCGGATCTGTAGCCGGTCGGACTGGATCCTGGCGAACTGCTCGATCAGCGCGTTGATCTGGGCCGGGTCGTGGGCCTGGTAGAGATAGTGATTGACGTCGTTGGGCCATTCGGAGAACCAGTCGTTCCAGCCCTCCGTGCGGGACGGAAGGTTGACGAATTCGGCGGTCCCTTGGGGAAGGGATTCCGAGACCGTGGCCGGTCGACCGGGTTCGGCGATCCGGCTGCTGCCGGCAATTCCATGAGCAATGGAGGCGACGAGGAGCGCCGCGGCGAAAGCGGCAAAGCGATGAGCAAGACGCATGGCAGACTCCGTTGAACGATGCGGCCGAACGCCGATCATTCTGCCCGTCGTCGTCCTCGGCCGTCAAAGCCGCTGGCCGCGGCCGGGTGGCATGGCCACAGCGTTGTGTGGTCATGAATGCGGGTCGAGGCGACGGCTGACCCACCATGCACAGCCATGCGCAGGCCACCCCGCCGCTGCTGGTGTTTTGACCAGCAGCACTCAGGTCGAGCGGGACGTCCAATCACTGCTGGCCCAAAGCTGCCAGCAGTGCCACCCGGCCGACGTCACTCTCTGGGAACGCGGTATCGGTGCACAAACTCGCTCTCGGTCTCGTTGTGGTTCAGGAACGCGAGACCCAGGTCGGACGCGAAGACCTTCTCCTCTCGCTGCGTCAGCAGGCCCAGTTCGATCAACCGGTTGGCGCGGAGCACCGCTCCGAGGTCCTCTTCGTTCAGATCGATCCCCTCGGTCCGGCTTGCGTGAAGAAGCAGCAGGTACTCATGTGAAAGCAGGGTGATGACATCCGCCCCCTCCTTGCTTGAGAGGGACCGCTTCGCCGGTCGTCGTTCGACAACCGGACTGGCTTCGTCCGCTTCCACAATCTCGACCGTGAGGAAGTCGCCGACCGTCAGATTCCGAGGACTTGACCATTCCCGATGCTCGGCCTGTCCGCTGGCATCGGACCGGGACAGCCCGCCGACGTGCAGTCTGAAGTGGTGGTCTTGTGGAACACCGTCCCTGACACTCCCGCTGAGGATCGCGCTCAGAACGCTCAAGTCCTCAGCCCCGGCGATGGTGAGCAGTTGGTAGTTGAGCCGAACTTTGAGAGCAATCATTTCTCGTAGTCTCTGGAGTGATGCGACCGCGACTGTCGAGTCTCGTAGCGTGCGTTGAGGTTTTGCGAGACGCACCAGAGTTCCTGCCGCAGTCACGGCGCATTTCGAAGACTCAACGCACCCGACGTCGCTGTGGCCACGCCGCCCCGCCCCGCCGTTGCCCGCCCCACACACAAGACACTGCTGGCCCCCGGCGGCCAGCAGTGTCTTCCATCGCCCGCTACCGAAGCTGAACCACGTACCGGTTCCCGTCGACTTCAATCTGGTACGTGAAGTCCCGCTTCCCGATGACCCGGCCCACCTTTGCGTCCTGCGGTTCCTCCAGCGCCTCGAACCCGAACCGCAGCGTCTTCGGCGGCGCGTCCAGGCCCATCGCCTTCGGGTCGGTCACGTAGGTGTAGCAGAAGGCCTGCTTGTCCGGCGTAGTGCTGTCGCCGTCATGATCGAAACGGACCGCCATGCGGCTCGTCTGCTTCGAGAACTTCTGCGACTTCCCTGCCGGCATCACGAACCGGTCCGTCGCCGGGCCCCACGCCTTGGCCAGCAGCCGTGACTGACGGGTCGGACGCACGTTGTTCTTGAGGGAGTAGGTCACCTCGTCCGCGGGGATGCACCCGTCAGGACAAAACGTCGGCCAATCATAGTTGCCAATAAGGTAGACGGATTCAGGTTCGTCTCCGCACATCTCCTGATACTCGGCGTAGTAGACCTTCATCCCTTCCCACTCGTCGACCTCCCAGATCGGACAGATCACGGCCCCGGCCCAGGCCGAACTCCCCGAGAACGCGGCGCACGCCGCAACGACCAGCGACAATCCCCATCGCAGCATCGATCATCTCCAAACAGAGTGACGAACTTCGCCGAGCCCCAGCGGCCCTCCGAAGCCGTCCACTGCCGCGGAGGATACCCAACCCGTCGACATCCCGGGGAGCGTCGCGGAACGGAGAGAGACGCGCCGCCGACGAATGCACTGCTCACCACTCGTCACTGCAGACTCTCGACGTGGTGAGGGGGCATCCGGCCCCGTGCCGCATTCGCACACCCCCTCCTTCAGACGACTCTCGACGGCCAGGCCTCCGGCGGGCAGAGGGCCAGGAAAACGACACAGGCCCCCTGCACTCCCCGCCGGGGCCCCTGCCCGGGCCCCGGGGATCTGCGGCACCGGGACTGCGCATTGCGCACACGACCACCCTTCCCGACCCTCCACCCACCAGAGTAAAGTGGATCCCACGGGCCGCGGGAATCAGCCATGCCTCCACAACTCGGGACGGATCACGGCGGAGAAAACACCCTCCCCGATCGGCTCGCCAGAGCCGAGGCGGAGATCGCCGCCCTCAAGGCCAGCCTCCAGCAGCGCACCGCCGAGCTCGCCACCGCGGCCGAAACCCTCCGCTGCGAATCCGAAGAACGACGCCGCGCCGAAGTGGTCCTCCGCCGCGGCGAAGAACGCTACCGCTCCCTCGTCGAAGCGGTCACCGCCGTCGTCTGGAACACCCCCGCTTCCGGCGAGTTCGAATCCCCCCAGCTCGGCTGGAGCGCCTTCACCGGCCAGGATTTCGACCACCTCAAGGGCTGGGGCTGGCTCAACGCCGTCCACCCCGACGACCGCGAGAACACCGCCCGCGTCTGGTCCGGGGCGGTCGCCAGCCGCTCGCTGTATCAGGTCGAACACCGCCTCCGCCGCCCCGACGGCAGCTACCGCCACATGATGGTCCGGGCCGTCCCGATCCTCGACGAGACCGGCGCCATCCGCGAATGGGTCGGCATCCACACCGACATCGACGACCTCAAGCGGGCCGAAGCCGCCCAGCGCGAAGCCAAGGAGGCGGCCCAGGCGGCCAACCGCGCCAAGAGCGAGTTCCTGGCCAACATGAGCCACGAGATCCGGACCCCCATGAACGGCGTCATCGGCATGACCGAGCTCGCCCTCGGGACCGACCTCACCGCCGAGCAGCGGGAGTACCTGGAGCTCGTGAAGTCGTCGGCGGATTACCTCCTCGCCGTCATCAACGACATCCTCGACTTCTCCAAGATCGAAGCGGGCAAGCTCGACCTCGACCCCGTCGACTTCCCCCTCCGCGACCACCTCGACGAAACGATCAGCACGCTCTCGCTCCGGGCCCACGCCAAAGGGCTCGAGCTCGCCTGCCACGTCCTCGACGACGTCCCGGAAGCCCTCGTCGGCGACGCCGGCCGCCTCCGGCAGATCCTCGTCAACCTCATCGGCAACGCCATCAAGTTCACCAGCGAAGGGGAAGTCGTCGTGCGGGTCGAGCGGACCCCGCCGGTGGAACGCGAGCCGCAGGACGCCGCGTCGGTCACGCTCCACTTCTCGGTGCGGGACACCGGCATCGGCATCCCGCGGGAAAAGCTCAGCCTCCTCTTCCAGGCCTTCTCGCAGGTCGACGCCTCGACCACCCGCAAGTACGGCGGCACGGGCCTGGGCCTTGCGATCTCGCTGCAGCTGGTGAAGCTCATGGGAGGCCGCGTCTGGGTCGAGAGCGAGCCGGGCCGCGGCAGCACGTTCCACTTCACGATCCGCCTCGGCCTCTCGACCTCGACCGCCCCTCCCACGGTCCCGGCCGAGCTCTCCCGCCTCCGCGGCCTCTCGGTCCTGGTGGTCGACGACAACGCGACGAACCGCCGCGTCCTGCACGACATGCTCCGCCGCTGGGGCGCGGCGCCGGTCCTCGTCGAAGGGGGACGCGACGCCCTCGCCGCCCTGCATGCCGCGGCCCGGACCGGCGAACCGTTCTCGCTGGTCCTCCTCGATCACATGATGCCCGAGATGGACGGCTTCATGCTGGCCGAGGCGATCGCGCGGGAGCCGGGCCTCGCCGGCTCGACGCTCATGATGCTCTCCTCCGCCGACCGCCGCGAGAGCGTCGCCCGCTGCCGCGAGTCGGGCATCAAGTCGCACCTCACGAAGCCGATCAAGCGCGCGGAGCTGCAGGCCGCCCTGCTCTCGGCCCTCGGCAGCACCGCCGGCGCGGAGCCGCACGCCGGGAACGGAGCCCGCCGCTCGATCGCGTCCGGCGGCAGCCCCCTGCGGATCCTGCTGACGGAAGACAACGCCGTGAACCAGACGCTGGCGGTGCGTCTGCTCCAGAAGCGCGGGCACTCCGTCGTGGTGGCCAGCAACGGCCGCGAGGCGCTCGAGACCATTGCCCGCGAGTCGGTCGACGTCGTCCTGATGGACGTGCAGATGCCGGAGATGGACGGCTTCGAGGCGACGCGGCGGATCCGCGAGCGGGAGCGGACCACCGGCGACCACCTGCCGATCATCGCCATGACGGCCCACGCCATGAAGGGGGACCGGGAGCGGTGCCTCGAAGAGGGGATGGACGGCTACATCTCGAAGCCGCTCCGGCCGAGCGAGCTCTTCGAAGCAGTCGAAAGCCTGGCGTCCGTCGGCCGGAAAGGGGCCAAGCCCGCCGTCGCCGCCGCTCCCTTCGACGAGGAGCTGGCCCTCAAGAGCGTGGGGGGAGACCGCGAGCTGCTGTGCGAGATCATCGAGGCCTTCCTGGAGGAGTGCCCGCGGATCACGACCGCGCTCGCCGCCGCCATCGAGCGCCGCGACACCTCCGCCACCCACCGCGCCGCCCACACGCTCAAAGGGGACCTCTTCACCCTGGGAGCCTCCGAGGCGAGTTCCGTGGCCCAGCAGATGGAAGCCCTCGCCTGCAAGGGGGAGTGGTCGCTCGACGCGACTCACACCCAGTTGCTCGCAACCCTCTCCCGCCTCCTGCCGGTCCTGGCGGAGTACCGCCGGACGCAGGCCGAGAGCGCCCGCTGAACGACCGCAGGAAACCGGTCGAGCATTCTCCCTGCCGGAGAGGCGCGTCCACGCGCAGCGGTCTAGGCCACCATCGGTGCGGGAGGCCAACGGCCGACTCTCACGGCCGTCCCGCCGACTCCGGTTCCGGCGGCGGCGGAAAGCGGAGCGACGTCAGCCGCGGTTCGATCCACACCGCGCGGGCGAACCAGTACTCCTTGGCGCAGTGGACCCGCAGGACGATCTGCGCCCCCTTCGGGAACGCCACGCGGCACGACTGGAGCTTGTCGATCTCGCGCGAGGGCTGCGACTTCCAGAGCGACTTCCCGTCGGACAGGACCTCGAAGGTCAGGTTCGAGCCGACGAGCTTCGTCCCCGGAACGTCGGTCGCTTCCGGAACCCCCACGCGGGCGGTGAAGGTCTCCCACTCGCCGGAGAGGGCGATCGCGACCTCGGAGAAGTCCTCCCCCCCGGGATGGGCCAGGATCGCCTCCCGGTAGACCTGGCCGCCGAACCGGATGTCGCCGCCGAGGCTCTGCCCGGAGAGGCCGCGGCCGTCCCGTGTGAACCAGTTGTTCAGGACCTTGACCTTCGCCGGTTCCTGGCGGCTGAGGAGCAGAGTCGGCTGGACCTGGTCGACGAACGCCTGCCGCTCCTTCCGCAACCCGTTCGCCGGCCCATCCAGCTTGCTCCGGACGGCGGAGTCGATCGCGGCGTCATAGGCCGCCAGCATCGTCTGGATCGACGCCTCGTGCCGCTTCCGGAGCTCAGCCGGAAAATCGGCCGGAAGGAGGTGTTCCGACTCGTACCGGGCCCGGCCTTTGGCGAGCGTCTCCTTGTCTGGACCGACCGCTTTCGCTTCCCGGTCGGCGAACGTCCGGTCGATCTCCTGGCGAAGCGCCGTGATCCGCGCGCGATACTTCGGCCGCTCCTCCTCGACCGGCAGCCGGACGATCGCCGGACTCACGTTCACGGGCCGCCGGAGCGGCTCCCGCTTCTCGTAGACCTTCAGCGTCTCGAGCAGGCCCCGCGTGTTCTGGACCCGCTGCGACTTGATCGCCGCCGAGAGGGTGTCGGCCGCCTTCGTGAACTCCTTCCCCTCGGCGTACGCGGCCGCCAGGGCCATGTCGACCTCGCCGTCGCTGCCGGGACCGTATTTGCCGGCGGCCCGCGCGTGCCGCATCGCCGCGGTCGCATCGCGGTACTTCGCCTCTCCGCAGGTCGCCCGGATCATCGCCAGGCCAATGTGCGTCATCCGGTCATCCGGGGCAATGGCGAGCGCCGCCTCATAGTCCTCGATCGCCTTCCCGATCTGGCCGGTCCCTTCGTAGCCGCGGGCCCGGCGGACGAGGGCCGACGGGACCTTGGGAGACAGCTTCACCAGTTCGGTGAACCGGGCGAGGGCGTCGATGTTGTATCCCCGTATCCGGGCCACCTGACCGCCGACGAGCCAGACCGGCGGAAAGTCCGGGGAGGCGGTGATCGCTTCCTGGACGAACTTCTCCGCGTCGTCGAGCTTCTTCGAGTCGATCCGCGCCCGGGCGTTGATGAGGGCCGACCACGCCACGGAGAACTCGTCGTCCATCTCCCGGGCGCGGCGGGGGGGCAGATCGATCCCGAGCCGGATCAGCTCCGCGGAGGCCAGCACGCAGGAATCGCGGTCCGTCGTGGGAGAGCCCGCGGCCCGCTTCAGCCATTCGACCGCCTCCTTGCGGCGGTTGCGGGTCAGGAGCAGCCGGCCGAGGCACCACGCGCGGTCGGTCAGGATTCCATAGCCCGAGACCAGGAACGTCTGACAGTACCGCGCCTCCGCCTCGGAGAACGGCGGCGCCCCTCTGCCGGACCGCAGCAGTTGCTCGCACAGCAGCGTCGCCCCGTCTTCGCCTCCCTGCGCGAGGACCATCCGGGCCCCCTTGTCCCGTTCCTCCGTCTCGTTCATCTGGTCGAGGATCACGATCGAGCGGAGAGCCAGGTCCGGCGGGGTGACGGAGTTGATATCCGGACGGTGTTCGAGCGCCTGCTTCAGGTCCCCTTCGAGCTGGTAGACGAGCGAGATCCCGGAGAGATTCCGCCGCTGCTGGGGACTGAGGCGCGAGACGTACTGGAAGCACGCGTCGAGAGCCGCCGTGGCGTTGCCGCGGCCGGTCCGGCGGCACCAGAAGTACCACCCCGCCCACTCGTCGGCGTACCGCTGCGAGATCGCCTTCTGGAATCCCTCGGCCTCGTTCCACTCCCCGAGCCCCTCGCAGCACTCGACGGCGCACCGCAGTCCCCACTCGGAATAGGAGTTGGCGGCCCGCAGGGCGTACGGCTTGGCCGCCTGCCACTGCTTCTGCTCCATGTACCAGTCGGCGATCTCCCGGCAGATGCTGGCGTGCTCCAGCCCCAGGACCGGCTGCTCCAGCGCCTTGTCGAGCGCCTCCTTCCACAGGTCATACTTCTCGAGCCGACGGTAGGACGTGGCCAGCTTCCGGTAGGCCTCCATCGACGGGTGCCGCTCCACGACGATCTTGAGGATCCGCGCGGAGGCCTCGGCGTACTTCGGGTTCTCGAAGTTCCGGTTCTCGTACTGCTGGGCCAGCCGGGCGAGGACGACCGCTGACGGCGACTCCTTCTCCCACGTCTCGGCGAGCGGGGCGACTTCCTTCCAGTTGAAGTCGATCGACCGCACGATCGCCAGCGGGCACTTCGGAGCCATCCCGAGGGCGTGACGCGCCCGCCGCTGCCGTTCCCGGATGTCGGTCGCCGGGCGGACTTCCCACGGGACGAGGTCGGGAAGGATCTCGTCCCGCTGCCGCACGATGAACGGCATCAGGGGCTCATACGGAACCATCTGCCGTTCGCCCCAGTGGTCCGCATAGGCGTAGACGGTGTTCGACAGCGGCCTCTTCATCAGCGCGGCGACCGCCTCTCCGAGCGCCCCCCGCCGCTGCCGCGGGTCGGACCCGTAGGCGCGGAGGAATCCCCTGTGCGGGTGGCCTTCGAGGAGCGGCGCGAGGGCCAGGATCGTCTCGCGGGTGTCGATCCCCACGTAGTCCGCGTCGGTCGAGAGCCGCTGGATGACGTGGACGAAGCTCAGGTTCTCGGCGAGCGTCGCCAGCATCGGCAGCGCGGGCTCGCGGAGATCGCCCCGGGCCTCCGGGCTGCGGAGGGCTTTGACGAGCCCGACATGCTGCGCGACCGCCGCGGCGAGGTCCCCCCGGACGACGGCGCTCCCCAGCGCCTTGTCGAGCTCGGCGGTCCGGTGCGGCACCGTCTTGAGCCGCTCGGGGAAGTCGCTCAGGAACTGCTGAAGCTGCGCCGGCCCGAGCGCGCGGCGGAGACCGAGCGCCTTGTCCTCAGCCAGCACCGCCACCGCCCGCAGGCACTCCGGGCTCTGTTGGTAGCACCGGTTCGCCGCGGCCCGCCGTTCGTCGTCGGTCCCCGCCAGTTCGGCGGCCAGAAACGCCAGGTACCCCGCCAGCGGCTTTCCCGCCGTCGCCAGCCGCTCCAGCTCCGCGCTGTTCCAGCGGACGTAGGGATCGAGGCCCTCGGCCCATGGCGGCGCGGCATCCGGGGCTTTCTGTCTGGCCTTGTCGAGGTCCTCGATGGCCCGATGCGGAAGACCGCACAATCCGCGGACGAGCGCCCGCGACCAGAGCGGCTCGGCGTTCTCCGGGTCGCGCTGCACTGCCGCCTCAGCGTAGAGGAGCGCGCGGGCCTTGAAGGTCTTGTGCTCCGTCCCCCAGTGGACCTCCGTCACGCTCCCCAGGAGGGCATAGCCGCGGGCCAGCCGCGCCAGGAGCGGCACCGAGTCCGGACTGGCCCGCAGCGCCGAGTGGGTCCCCCGCAAGTCTCCGAAGAGGGTGACGAGATCGAGAGCGATCCGCTCCTCGGGGAGCGCAGGGCCGGCGGCCGCTTCGGCGGGGACCGGTTCGAAGCCCGCGTCGCGGAGCAGGACGACGAAGGGACCCGGCTCGGTCGCTCCGCGGGCTCCGCGCGACCATTCGACGGATCGGGCGAGAGCGGTTTCGAGAAGTTCCTCGGGAGTCGCTTCGAAGGTTGCGGTCCAGGGCTCGGCATCGACGACGCGCCCGGTCTCGCCGATCGAGACGGTCACCTGTCCGGATGCGGGAAAGGCGACCTCGACCCGGAAGGTCCCGGTCTCGTCCTTGCTGTCGCCGGCGGGCTCGCGGAGCCATTCGTCGCGGGTCGCCGCGCCGAACCGTTCGCGGGCGGTCATGAGGAACCCCTGCCGGACGATCTCTCGGAGCAGGATGCGGCTGACCGACTGCTCGATTGTCTCGGGCTCATCGAGGCGAACGACGCGCCGCGTCTTCGCCGGTCCCGCCGCCTCGACGGAGCTCACGATCGCCAGGCAGGCGGCGAGCGCGATCAGGAGCCGACAGCGCGGCCGGCACGGGACCGCTGCATGGGAGAGAAAGGATCGCAGGACCGTCATAAGCTGCCCAGGTCGATAGCCAAAGGAGACGGAGGCCATGATAGCGGCCGCTCGTTTCCCGAGACGATGGATCAGGAAAGCTCCCCCGCGCCATTATCTTTGGGGAGACTTCCGTTGCGACGAAATCGTCTCCCGAGGGACATGAAGACGCCCACGGGGACGCGGCCGGCCGCTTTGGGCGGCCTTGATTATGCACCGGGCCGGCAACGGCACGGCTCATCAAAGCCCGAGTCGCAGCCCCCGGCGGAACCCGACCGCATTCGAGACTTTGCCATGAGCATCGAGGCCTTCGTCTGGAACTACCGGAACGGCGAGCCCGTCGGATTTGCCTATGACGTGATCCGGGAGATTCTCCTGCCCGGCTCAGCGGGCGGGGAGATCGTGGACGGATTCCTGACGGTCCGGTTTGCGAACCCGGCCGACTCCGTTGCCATCCACGTAGGCCGGGAGGCGGAGCAGACCAACCACATCCCGGTGCTCGTGATCTCGCGCCCGCTCACGCATCCCGACTACCTCGCGCGGATCTTCCGGCTGCTGCAACTCGGCGATGTCCTGCACTTCTACTCCGACGACACGACCCCGGTCTTCGCCCGGGGAGCGGACACCGGGCATTACCCGGCTGAGCTACTGGCCGAACTCGGCACGCCGCGGTTCATCGACACCCCCTCCGGGCTGCTGCACCAGTCCTGACAGGCACCATGGGGCCGATGGTCGATCGCGACGGGGCGGTACGTGTCCGGATGTGTTGCCGGCCGAGCCCTGGAGGAGTGTTGCCGCGTGGCCACGTTTCTGACGGGAACGTCATGGAGATTGCAATTTGCCTGGAACCTGAAGACGTCCCATAGTTGCGCCGCGGGGCTTTTGCGGGGACACACCATGCTGGATGAGGACAATCTGGGACTGGAGAGCGCGATCCGATTCTGCGAGTCGGCGAAGCGACTCCTGGAACGCGCTCATAACTCTCTCGAACTCGATGACCGACTGCAGCCAGACGTGCTGAACACGGTGGAGTCGCTGGCTCAGACGTGCGGAGAGGTCATCACTTACCTGGAGACCGAGATGCGATATCGGAAGTGAGAGATCCGCCCGTCCGGGCTTTGCCAGTCAGGACTCGGCCGGTCGCTCGATCCGCAGCCCCTTCAGCCTCTTGAGAATTGGCTCGATCCCGGGACCGTCGCCGCACAAACAGAACCCCGTCGACGTCGCCCTGCGGAGCCGTCGCGATGCTGCCCGGCCGCCGGTCGTCCGTCGCAGGCTGTGAACAGAGCGCGGGACATTGCCCTCCGCGCACGAAAAAGCCCGTCGTCAGGAACAGGACGAGAGGCGGGCCAGCACTCGCATCCGCTCGACCGACGTCGGGCATGCAGACATCATCGCGTCCCCGCCGGAATGGACTAGGCGTTTTCGGCAAAAATGCGGGAGATTCCGGCTTCCGGCGAATTCCGCCCACAAACAGCACGCTGCGGCCGGGCCGTTACGGAGCAAGGGGGTTCGGATCACGCCCCAGGCGCCGGGCCTCACCACGCGGCGGGACCGGAGGTCGAGCGGTTTCTATCCCCCGGGCCCGGGGTGGTCGACTCCTGACGCCGGGCCATCTGACCTGGCCAGGCCGTCGCTCCTGGAGTGGCCTCTATCCCGGATCGTCCCCCTTTCGACGATCGACGAACCGTTGCAGCAGCCACTCGATACAGTAGGCCCACAGCGGGGCGTTGAGCAGGACGATTCCGCCCACCGTGCTTTCGGGGTGCGGGGAGACCCACATGATCCAGCCGATGGGGAGAGTCGTGAGAACCATCAGGACGACGCCGAGTGCTTGAGAGACCCGCGACATCGGGTCGTAGATCTGGAGCGTCGCAACGACGCACAGGAACACGGCGGCGATGTTGAACAGCATCAGCAGGACAAATCGGGC